>NZ_JCAFTE010000003.1:0-384910 GCF_059369975.1 Stenotrophomonas sp. YJH_SMC_32
CCAGCGGCCGGCTCTACCGCTTCTCCGCCACCGGGGATTACCACGGTAGTGCCGGCCGCTGGCCGGCAACTTCAAACCCCTCCGCAAGCATCGCAGAACAGCCAGCCAGCGGCCGGTTCTACCGCTTCTTCGCCGCCGGGAATTACCACGGTAGTGCCGGCCGCTGGCCGGCAACTTCAAACCCCTCCGCAAGCATCGCAAAGCAGCCGGCCAGCGGCCGGCTCTACCGCTTCTTCTTCGCCGCGTTGAGCGTCGCCGCCGCGCGCAGCAGCGCCTTGAACGCAGCGGCATCCGGCATCGCGCCTTCATGGATGTCGATCGCACGCCGCGTGTTGCCGTCCAGGCTTGCGTTGAACAGCCCCTTTGGATCGGCCAGCGCCGCACCGTTGGCGAAGGTCAGCTTCACTGCCTGCTTGTAGGTCTCGCCGGTGCACAGGATGCCGTTGTGCTCCCACACCGGTGTACCCCGCCATTTCCAGGTTTCCTGCACGTCGGGCAGCGCTTCATGGATCAACGCACGCACGCGTGCCAGTGTTTCACCGCGCCAGTCTGCCAACTCGGCGATGCGTGCATCGATCAACTCGGTGGCCGGTGTTCCGGCATCGGCCGGGTTGGGGGCATGCGTGGCCATCAGGAGCTCTCGTCGGGAAAGGAATGAGAAGGTCGGGGTCACATGCGCTCGCCGGGCAACGCGGCGGCCTGGCGCACCCAGTCGAGGAACTGTGCCTCATCCAGCAGGCCGTCCTGCGGGATGTGCAGGTAACGCGTATCGGCGCTCCTGGACGGCTCGGGCGGCACTGGCGCCAGTGCCGCGCCGCGGAAGAACGCCACCTTGATGTAGCGGGTGAAGCAATGGAAGCTGAGAAACCACCCTTCGCCCGGCGCAACCGCATACATCGGCGAGTTCCACTTCACCGCCTTGTGCACCCCAGGTACGGCCTGCTCGATCAATGCATCCAGTCGCGCGCCGATCGCACGTTTCCAGTCCGGCATGGCGGCGATGTATGCCTGCACCGGCGCATCGCCCTCGCCCTTGGCGATCTGCGGGTTGCCACCGGACAGCAGCGTGGGCGCAGTGGAAGGTGCGGTTCGCTTGGCAGGCATCGCACGGCACGGGCATCGGGATGAAGCTGCAGCCTAGCGCGGGCCCGCCGTGTGGTCACGGCGCAGTGCGCCATCGGCTCAGCCCGCCTGCCGTGCGCGGAACCGTCGCCAGTCCGGCAGCTTGCGGTGGCGGCGCAGCGAGCGCATCAGCGCTGCCATCACGATACCGAACAGCACGCCAGCCGACAGGCCGGCCACCAGCAACAGCGCCAGCGGGCGCTCGCTGCCCTGCCACAGCATCAGCCACATCAGCGCGGTCCAGAACAGCCCAAACAACAGGCCCTGCACCAGCGCATTGGTACCAAAACCAGCCAGGATCGGTGGCGGCAGGGCAATGCCCACGCGCCATAGCAGGCGATGCAGCAGCGGCGCCGACTGCACGCGCGCCAGCCCCTTGCCGTCGAGAAAGCGCAGTGCCGACTGGATCACGGCGGGATAGCGCGGGTTGATGTCGCTCATCAGCTGATCGTGGCCGATGCGATGCCGGAAACGCAAACGGCCACCCGAAGGTGGCCGTCGCGGCAACAACCGAAGTTGTTTATCAGGCCTTGTCGGCCAGACGGGCAGCCTTGGCGGCAGCAGCGGCAGCCAGGTCTTCCTTGATGCGGGCAGCCTTGCCTTCCAGGCCACGCAGGTAGTACAGCTTGCCGGCGCGGACCTTACCACGACGCTTCACTTCGACCGAGTCGATGATGGCGCTGTGGGTCTGGAAAACGCGCTCGACGCCGTAGCCGTGCGAGATCTTGCGCACGGTGAACGAGGAGTTCAGGCCGGCATTCTTGGTGGCGATGACGACGCCTTCGTAGGCCTGCACGCGCTCGCGGCTGCCTTCCTTCACCTTCACGTTGACGACAACGGTGTCGCCCTGGCTGAACTTCGGCAGTTCGCGGGTGATCTGGGCGGATTCGAATTCCGCGACGATGGACTTGTTCAGCTTGCTCATGGGTTACACCGATTCTTGTTCGGGTGGGCGTGTCGTATCGACAACGTGGGCTCATGCAGTCACCGGACTGTGCTGCACGTTTGTTTTGGGTACTGCGCACGCCAACCGGGGCTGGCGGGAATTGGCCATGATAGCCGATAAAGCCAGCCCTGCGCTAGGGGCTGGCCTTCTGGTTCCGGGCCTGGCGGCCCTGCTCCAGCAGTTTGCGGTCGGCCTTGCCCAGTGCCTGTTCATCCAGCAGGTCCGGGCGCCGCTGGGCGGTCCGGAGCAGCGACTGCTGGCGGCGCCAGGCGGCGATGGCCGCGTGGTTGCCCGAGCGCAGCACCTCCGGCACGTCCCCCAGCGGGTGCTGGGCCGGCTGGCTGTAATGCGGGCAGTCGAGCAGGCCGAGGTCGCCCTCGAAGCTGTCCTGCGCCGCCGACTCCGCATCGTTCAGGGCACCGTCCTGCAGGCGGGCCACGGCGTCGATGATCACCGCCGCGCCCAGCTCGCCCCCGGACAGCACGTAGTCGCCGAGGGAGATTTCCTCGTCGACATTGGCCTCCAGGAAACGCTCGTCGATGCCCTCGTAGCGGCCACAGAGCAGGACCATGCGCGGCAGCGCCGCCAGTTCCCGCACCTTGGCCTGGGTCAACGGCGCGCCCTGCGGACTGAGATAGATCACCCGCGCCGGGGTGGGATCGGCCTCTCGGATCGCCTGCAGGCAGGCCTGCAGCGGCTCGATCAGCATCACCATGCCCGGGCCACCACCGAACGGACGGTCGTCCACCCGGCGGTAGTTGCCTTCGGCGTAATCACGGGGGTTCCAGCCATGCAGGCTGAACAGTCCCTTCTCCTGCGCGCGCCCGACCACGCCCAGTCCAGCGGACTGGGCGAGGAACTCGGGAAACAGGGTGATGACGTCGAAACGCATGCTCACACTCAGAACTCGGGATCCCAGTCGACCACGATCAGGTTGGCCTCGAAATCGACCGATTTGACGAAGTCCGGCTGCACGAACGGAATCATCCGCTCGCGGTCACCCCGGACCACAACCACGTCATTGGCGCCGGTGCTGAACAGGTGCGAGACCTGGCCCAGGGCGACGCCCTCGGTGGTCTTCACATCCAGGCCTTCCAGGTCCACCCAGTAATACTCATCGGGCTTCGGCGGCGGCAAGGCACTGCGGGCCACGTAGATCTCGGTGCCGCGCATCGCTTCGACCACATCGCGATCCTCGACCCCGGGGAAACGGGCCACCAGGTGCTTGCCGCTGTCGCGGCCGCGCACACCTTCAACCGTGGTTTCCACGCCGGATGGGCTGCGCACGATCCACGGCTGGTAACGGAAAATGGCGGAACGTGGCTCGGTCCAGGACTCGAGCTTGATCTCGCCGCGCACACCAAAAGCGCCGACAACCCTGCCCAGCAGGATGCGGCGCTCGATATCTTTCATCTGCTTCAACCAAGAGGGCCACGCCGAAGCGTGGCCCGTCAGGATCAGGCCGCAGCGGCCTGGGACTTGGTCGCTTCCTTGATCAGGTTGCGGACCTTGTCGGTCGGCTGGGCGCCGTTCTTGACCCAATGGTCAACGCGGGCCAGGTCCAGCTCGATGCGCTTCTCGGCGCCCTGGGCGACCGGGTTGTAGAAGCCGACGCGCTCGATGTTGCGGCCGTCGCGCGCGCTGCGCACGTCCGTGACGATGATGTGGTAGAACGGACGCTTCTTGGCGCCGCCGCGGGTCAGTCGAATCTTGACCATGGTGTTTTTCCTATTGCCCAGTCGCCAGGATGGCGAGGTAAGCGGGCGATTATAGCGGCAGATCGCGGCCGGGCCAACCCCGGGGATGAACTCACGGGGTCAGATCCCTTTTGCGGCGCAAAAGGGATCTGACCCCAATTTGTCCCAAGCCACCGCCGCCAGCACCGCCCTGCCCTGTTCAGCCAGCGCCTGGGAGCCGGGCAGGACATGCCCGTCAATGGCCTCCAGCGCCCACAGGCCGCTGGCGTTGCAGGCAAAAGCCGCCTTCACGCCGGCCAGATCGGCCAGCCGCAGCGGCTGAGTGGCCTGAGGCCCCGGCCAATGCTGCTTCAGCAGTGCCTCGGCAGTCCCGCGCAGGGCCGGCGCCTGCGGCCAGAGCAGCCGTTCACCATCGTGCACGGCCAGGTTCCAGGTGCTGCCTTCACTCACGTCGCCATCGGCGGTGACAAACAGCGCATCGTCGAATCCTTCCGCCATCGCCGCGCGACGCTCGGCGAACAGGCCGAAGGTGCCCACATGCTTGATCTGCGGTAGTTCACGCTGCCAGGCCACGCTGCGCACGCGCTTGGCGACGGTCAGCGTCACCGGCGCTGAAACCGCCACCAGCACGTCCACCGGCACCGCCGCCAGCGGATTGCGGAAATCGAAGCGGCGCGAGTACACCGTCACCCGCAGCGAGGCATCGGCCTGCCCTGACTGCTGCAATGCCTGCTGCAATGCCTGCGCCATCCATGCCTGTACCTGCACCGTGTCCAGTTCGCTGCCGAACAGTTCGCGCGTAGCCTGTGACAGCCGCGCCAGATGCAGGTCCAGCCCCTGCACTGCACCACCACGCACCTGCAGCGAGGTGAAGTGGCCGTAATTCACCAGCGCCGGCAGCAGGTCTTCCACCTGCGCCGCCCGGCCGTTGCAGCTCACCATCATGGCAGCAGTGCCTGCGCCTGTTCCCACATGCCGCGCAGCACGTCGGCGGCCGGCTGCGCCGGCGCCATCCACGCCGACTGCCCGGCCCAGGCCTGCATCGCCGCCAGACGATTTTCCTGTGCCGCCTGCCTGCGCATCGGGGCGGTCAGGCCGCGCTGCACCGGGTATGGACGCGGCGCGGGGGCGCCTTCTGCGGCAGCGGCGCGCACATAGGGCGTCGCCAGGCCACGGCCCAGGCGACCACTGAAGGCGCGGGTCGGCCAGGTGTCTTCCGGTTCGCTGGCGGCCAGCCCATCGGCCCACGCCGAAGCGATCGCCGCTTCCGGCGTGCGCAGGAAGGCGGTGCCGATCTGCACCGCACTGGCGCCCAAGGCGAGTGCGGCAGCGATACCACGGCCATCGGCGATGCCGCCGGCGGCAATCACCGGAATCTGCAGGTGATCGGCCAGGCGCGGCAGCAGCGCGAACAGGCCGACCAGCTGGCGCTCGGCCATCGCCGGATCGAAGGAACCACGATGGCCGCCGGCCTCCGCGCCCTGCGCCACCACCGCATCGGCACCGGCGTCCTGTGCCGCGCGCGCCTCGGACAAGGTGGTCGCGCACGCGATCCAGGCAATGCCTGCATCCTTCAACTGCTGCACGTGGCGCGGCAACAGCACGCCCATGATGGTCGAGGCCACCGCAGGACGCGCCGCCAGCAGTGCGGCAAACTGTTCCTCGAAGTCGGCCGGCGTGGCCTCGGCGGCGCTGGCCGGCACCTCCGGGCCCCATTGCGCCAGGAAGGCGCGGCTGGCGGCCTCGGCGGCAACGTCACGGGCCGGTACAGGGTCCGGCACCCACAGGTTCACCTGCGCCGGACCGCTGGAGGCTGCGCGGAAGTCATCCATCCAGCGACCGATATCGGCCGACGACGACAGCACCGCGCCCATTGCGCCCATGCTGCCGGCGTTGGCCAGCGCAGCCGACAACGGTACCGGGCAGGCACCAGCCATCGGTGCCAGCAGGATCGGAACGGAAACGCCAAAGCGCCGGCAGAACGCCTCGGCGCGGGAAGTGACAGCGGACATCTGCGTGGGAAGCCTATCGTTTCGGACAGGCCCCCATGGTGCGCGCTGGACGGGGCTGGCGTCGAGCTTGCCCGGCGGCCCGTTGCGCCGCCTGCGCGGCGTCGCCCGAGCGTCGGCCCGGGCGCTACATCAGATTGCGGATGGGGCCGTCATCAACGGAACGGCATGCCGCGGCCGCCCATGGCGCCCATCATCCCCTTCATGCTGCGCAACATGCCCTTCATGCCACCGCCGGCCATCTTGCTCATCATCTTTTCCATCTGCATGTACTGCTTCATCAGCTTGTTGACGTCGGCCGGCGTCACGCCCGAGCCCTTGGCGATGCGCGCGCGGCGCGAGCCGTTGAGCAGGTTCGGATTGCGCCGTTCCTTCTTGGTCATCGAGCCGATGATGGCGATCATGCGCGGCACTTCCTTGCCCTGGCTGACCTGCTGCTTCAGATGGTCGGGGATGTTGCCCAGGCCCGGCAGCTTGTCCATCAGGCCGCCGATGCCGCCCATGTTCTGCATCTGCTCGAGCTGGTCACGCATGTCGTTCAGGTCGAATTTCTTGCCCTTGGCGACCTTCTCGGCCAGCTTGGCGGCCTTGTCCTTGTCGACCTGCTGCTCGACCTGCTCGACCAGCGACAGCACGTCGCCCATGTCAAGGATGCGGCTGGCGATACGGTCCGGGTGGAACACGTCCAGGCCTTCCGGCTTTTCACTGACACCGACGAACTTGATCGGCTTGCCGGTGATGTAGCGCACGCTCAGCGCGGCGCCGCCGCGGGCGTCACCGTCGGTCTTGGTCAGTACCACGCCGGTCAGCGGCAGGGCATCGCCGAAGGCCTTGGCGGTGTTGGCCGCGTCCTGGCCGGTCATGGCGTCGACCACGAACAGCGTTTCGGCCGGATTCACCGCAGCGTGCAGGGCCTTGATCTCGGCCATCATCGCTTCGTCGATGGCCAGGCGGCCGGCGGTATCGACCAGCAGCACGTCGACGAACGACTTGCGTGCATCGTCGATGGCTGCGCGGACGATGGCTTCCGGCTTCTGGTCGGCACTGGACGGGAAGAACAGCACGCCCACCTGCTCGGCCAGGGTTTTCAGCTGCTCGATCGCGGCCGGACGGTAGACGTCGGCCGAGACCACCATCACCTTCTTCTTGCGCTTTTCCTTCAGGTGCTTGGCCAGCTTGCCCACGGTGGTGGTCTTGCCGGCGCCCTGCAGGCCCGCCATCAGGATGATGGCCGGAGCGGGCACATTGAGGTTCAGGTCGCTGGCTTCAGCGCCCATCACCGCAGTCAGCTCGTCGCGCACGACCTTGATCAGCGCCTGGCCCGGGGTCAGCGACTTCAGCACTTCCTGGCCGACCGCGCGCACCTTGATGCGCTCGATCAGCGCCTGCACCACCGGCAGCGCAACGTCGGCCTCGAGCAGCGCGATGCGCACTTCGCGGGTCGCCTCGCGGATGTTCTCCTCGGTCAGGCGGCCGCGGCCACGCAGGCGCTCGATGGTGCCGGAAAGGCGCTGGGTCAGGGACTCGAACATGCGGCGCAACCTGTCTGAAAGCGGGGGACAATAAGGCAGACAGTATAACGGGTCTGGCTGTCTCCCCGGACTGCGGCCACGGGGCCGTCGCCAGCATCACGGGGGTATGCGAAACTGCAACGATGACAATCGTTCTCATCGCCGTCCTGCTCTACCTGGCTGCCAGTGCCCTGCTGGTGCGCGCGCTTGGCCGCGATGAGACGACCGGCTCCCCCATCTGGCTGTGGCCGGCCCTGCCCGCCATGCTGCTGCACGGCGGCTACCACGTGATGGTGGCGATGCGCACCAACGGCGGGCCGGACATGCACTTCTTCGCCGCACTGTCGCTGGTCGGCCTGGGCATGGCCTGGCTGACTTCGCTGGTCGGCGCGCGCGGGCGGATGTCGGCGTTGGGCGTGGTGGTGTTCCCGCTGGCCGCCGTGCTGCTGCTGGCCTACCACGGTTACGGCCACGAACCGAGCAAGGTGCTGGGCTGGCGCCTGGCCAGCCACGCCTGGCTGGCCCTGCTGGCCTACGCCACGCTGAGCATCGCCGCGCTGCTGGCGATCATGCTGTGGCTGCAGGAACGCGCCCTGCGCCGCCGCGAGTTCCGGCCTTGGCTGCGCGCGCTGCCGCCGCTGGCCGACCTGGAATCACTGCTGTTCCGGGTGATCACCGTCGGCTTCGCGCTGCTGACCCTGACCCTGGTCACCGGGGTGCTGTTCGTCGACGACCTGCTGGCGCAGAAGCTGGTGCACAAGACCGTGCTGAGCGTGCTGTCGTGGATCGTGTTCGGCGTGCTGCTGATCGGCCGCCGGCGCTACGGCTGGCGCGGCATGAAGGCGGTGCACTGGACGCTGGCGGCGATGCTGTTGCTGCTGCTGGCCTTCTTCGGCAGCCAGTTCGTGATCGAACTGGTGTTCGGGCATTCGCGATAGGCGGTGTGCCGACCAACGGTCGGCACCCACCGGCGCTACCGTCAAGGCTGGGCCAGGATCTTCCGCACCGAACGACCACTGTTGGTGACGATGTCATCAACCTGCCAGCATCCCTGCCCGTGGCGCACCATCGGCAGGCGGGTCAGGTAGGCCTTCTTCCACACCGAATAGCGCATCTCGACCTGGCCGGCGGAGGCCGAAGCCTCCTTCCAGCTGTAGCGCACCGGGGTTTCGATGTCACCGTCCTGCGCATCCAGCCACGGATCCGAATCGATGGTGCAGATGCCCTCTTCGCGCTGCTGGCAGGCGCGCTCTCCACGCAGTGCCTTGCCGAAGGCAGGGCTGACCAGGGCCGGGGGTGGCTCCAGCAGATCACCGTTGCCCGTCGTTGCCTGGTAGAAGGCGCGGGCCACCGCCTCTGGTTCCTGGCAGGCGGGTGACGCCTGCACGGTGGGGGCCAGCAGCAGCCCGGCGATCATCAACATCCCTGTCTTTCGCATGTATTTTTCCCTGAGGTAGTGCCGGCCGCTGGCCGGCACTACAGGATCTCCCGGTGCTGCCGGCCAGCGGCCGGCACTACCCGATATCCGGCCTACAATCCGTAACGCTCGATCACGTCCAGATGCGGCTGGCGATCCTGGTCACAGGCTTCAGCCAGGCGCAGCCAGCAATGCGGATGCGGCCACGTCGCGGTGTGCTGCTGAAGGAAGCGGTGCAGTGCCAGCGGTGCGTGGTCCTGCGGCTGGGCCACGGTGAACAGCAGGCCGGGCAGCGTACCCTCTTCCACATCGGGGTCGGTGACGGTGTAGTCCGGCCGGCTGTGTGACCACACCTTCCAGCCCTGTGCCTCGGCCGCCTCGACGAAGGCATTCCAGGCCTCTTCGCCCGGGTGCGCGCCATCGATCATCCAGCTGCGGGCGAAACCGCCGCGCTCCAGTACATGCACCTGCGCATAGGTCGGGATGAAATGCTCGCGTGCTTCCTCCTCCTCCGGGGCCGGATGCACCAGCGCGGCATCGAACACCACCCAGTCACCCACCTGCTGGGCGCGGTTGGACGGCGCGTTCTCGACGATGCGCGCGGTCACCGGACCGCTGCGACGGGCGTAGTACTCCATCGGTTCGCCGTTCTCCTCGCTGCGGATGATCACCCAGCCCCACGGCTCCTCTACCACGCCGTCCTGGCTGGACAATTCCATGCCAAGCGCCGCCGCCGAGCGGCGCACGGCGTCCCAGTCGCGCGCGGCGCTGGCTGCGCTCATGTGGTCCCAATGCGCGGCATTGGGCTCGTCCAGCAGCTCCACCAGCTGTGCATAACAGGCCTGGGCCTCGCTGAAACGGCCGGTTTCCATGTACATGCGCGCCAGCGTGCCGCGCGCGCCGTGCGAGCCCGGAGACAGCTCCAGAAGCGATCGGGCCGCCTGCTCCAGCGCCGGCCAGTCGGACACGCGGCGTGCACGCTGCACCTCGCACCAGTGCGCGAACACCGGCACGCTGCCGCGATAGAGATCGGCCAGCTGGCGCAGTCCGTCGTCGTCGCCCTGTTCGGCCAGCCAGCGCATCAGCGTGTAGGCCGCGGGGCCATCGTGCTGGGTATGGCCGCGTACGAACCGCCACAGCAGCGACCGCGCCTCGGCCTGCGCGCCGCAGGCATTCAGCGCGGAGGCAGCCATCTCGGCAAGCGACTCGTCATCGGGCAGCTCGGCATGCGCCTGCAGCAACCACTGCGCTTCGCGCTCGGGATCGCGCGACTGGTTCTGTTCGCCCTGCGCGTCCAGCCATGCCAGCAGCTCGCCCGCCGGCACCGGCAGCGGCGCGACGTCCGGCAATGCCTCGATGCGCGCGGCCAGGCCTGCCACCAGCGCCGCAGCACCCCGATCCTGGCGCAGCTGCGCCAGATGGGTGCGGGCCAGTTCCAGCTGCCGCAGTGCGACCCAGCGCGCGCCACGCTGCAGCGCCAGCTCCAGGCTCAGCGCCGCGACTTCGATCAGCAGGCGGTGCGAACCGACCCGTGCGAAGTGCTCGATGATGGTGTTGAAGCGCGTGCCCAGATCCCACGTATTGCGCGCGGGATCACGCTGGCACAGTGCTGCGGCGGTGTTTGCCCACAGCCGCCAGTAGTTCGGGGTCAGCTCGCTCCACGGCACCAGCTGCTGCAGCGCCTCTTCGTCGCGGCCCAGCTGGGCCAGCGCCCAGGCCTTGGACAAGCGACGCGGCACCGTGCAGTTGGCCGGTTCGTACTCCCCGGAGGCTGCCACTTCGGCCTCGCGCTTCTCGATCAGCGCCAGTGCCTCGTCGGCGCGGCCGACAGCGAGCAGGATCTTGATCTGCATCTCGGGGAAGCTGTCGAACACTTCCTTGCCACAGGCTTCCACGGCATCGGCCTGCACCTGCAGGTAATCCAGCGCCTCCTGGCCACGGCCATCATCGAGCAGCGCATCGGCCTTCTCGCAGCTCAGGCACTGGAAACAGGCCCAGCTCGGATCGATGCGGCCAAGGGTTTCGTCGCAGACCTCGATGCGCTCGGGCACCCAGCCCGGGCCATCGATGTTGCCGTAGCAGGCGGCCAGGTCCTGGGTCACGCAGATCGACTGCGGGCATTCCAGGGTGTCCTCGCGGTGCGCGCGCTCGAACAGCGCTACGGCTTCGCCGAGTGCGCTCTCGCCTTCCACGCGGTTGCCGACGCGGTTGCGCAGCGCCCAGTGGCCGACATAGACGTCAACCCAAGGGTTGTCCAGCGCCTTGCCCAAGGCGCGTGCTTCGGGCAGCAGGGCATCGACGCGGTCGATCTGCAGTTCACTGACCTCGTCGGCGAGACGGTTCAGCAGGTGCGCGTTCTGCGCCTGGCCGGCCTGGCGCAGGTCACCCTGCAGCTTTTCGACCCAGTTCCAGATGTCCATGGGGGTAATTGCTCCTGTCTAGCGAAGGCTGGATGAGAAGGTGCGGTGCTCAGCGCAGCATCTGCTGCAGGGCGCCGGCGATATCGGTGAAGGCACCATTGAGATCCGGGCCCGGCGTAGCGGTCGCGCGTGCCAGCGGGCGGCCCTGCGCGGCGACGATGACTTTCAGCGAGCGCAGCAGGCGCGCCGCAGCCTCGGCCTGTGGGTGGCCCTCGCGCTGGGCGCGCAGCAGTGCCTGCACCGCCGGGTTGTCGAGATTGAGATACAGCCGCGACGGTGCGCGCGATTCGATGCGCGCGGTGAACTGGCGCGCCAGGCGCAGCGCGGCCATCGAGACGCGCTTGTCGTTCTCGTCGTCTTCCAGCCGCTGCTTCAGCTCGGCCTCGCGGTCGGGCACCACCACCACCGGCAGCGCCTCCGGGCTGAAACGTGCGGGCAGCAGCTGCTCGCCGTCGCCCAGCTGTTCGCGCAGCCACGCCAGCTGCGCCTCGTCGAGGCTGTCATCACTGCGGAACAGTGCGCGGTTGCCCTGCTCGGTGCCGAGCTCGACCAGGCGCAGGCCCTTGGCCTGGGCCCAGCGCCGCAGGAACGGCACCACCGCGTAGCGATGGCCATGCGCGACCGGTACGCCCATCGCACGGAACAGCATCTCTTCAAAGCCGCCGCCGTTGTCGAGGATGACATGCACGGCACCGCGCGCCGGCAGCGCACTGGCCGGCAGGTCGCCCTGCGAGGTCGGTACCCGCACATGCTCCATCAGCAGTTCGAACAGGCGCTCATCGCACAGTGCCGCACCCAGCAGGGCCTCGTTGTGGCGGGTCAGCACGCGCCGCCAGGCTTCCGGTTGCTGCTTCGCAACGTCGGCCAGGCCGTCGATCAGCGCCTCCAGCAGTGCATGCTGCACCGCGCGGTACTGGTCATCGCGCTGCAGGTCTTCGCGGCTGGCGGTGGGCGTCAACCGCGAGGATTCGATCACTCCGCCGATGAATCCGGCCCACGGCGGCAACAGGTCGCGCGCGTCGTCATCCAGCAGCATCCCACGCACGAACACCGACAGGTTGCGGTTGTCGCTGGTGCCATAGGTGGCGCCATCCTGCACCCACAGCAGGCCAGTGGCATCGCTGTTGCCATCGGCGCGCAGCGGCACGGTGACGATCGGTTCGAAATCGTGCTCGAACCGCGCGGCGAACTGCAGCGCCTGCCGACGCGCCTGCACCGGATGCACGGCGACATCCCCCTGGCCGCGCCACGGCGGCGGCTCGGGATTGAGCGCCTCGCCCGCAGCACCGATGAAGATCGGCTCGGACAGCAACGCGCAGTAGCGGCCCAGCACCTCATGCAGGCGCGCCTCGTTGGCCAGCGGCAGGAAGTCCGGATGCAGCTCCAGCTCCACCTCGGTGCCGACCGCGCGTGCAGGCACTTCGCTGACGGTGTATTGCTCGGCGTTGCTGGACACGTACAGATGGCCCAGATCCGGCGCCTGGTACGAAGTGGTGCGCACACTGACCCGGCGCGCCAGCACGAAGGCCGACAGGAAGCCGAGGCCGAACATGCCGATCAGCCCTTCATCGTCCTCACCGCCCTGGCGCAGGCCACGGGTGTAGCCGACGCCGACGGTGGCCAGGTAATCGTGGATCTCCTGGCGGGTCAGGCCGGCCCCAGTATCGGTGATGCGCAGCACGCCGGCACCGGCATCAACCTGCACCGAAATGCGCGAAGGCACGTCAACACCGGGCTGCTCGATGCGGCGGCGGATGATCGAGTCATGCGCGTTCTGCACCAGCTCACGCAGCGCCACCACCGGGGTGGAATACAGGTGCTTGCCCAGCACCGTCATCAATCCATTGAGATCGACCCCGGCGCGACGGATCTCGGCGTTGGGGGCGGTGAGTGCGGTGTCCTGCATGTAATCGTTTACTCCTGGGCACGGAAAGACGCCAGAGGGCGTCTTCGTCGAGCGGGAAAAACTAGCACAAGGAAGCTGACCGTTGCCGTGATTGACGTTTGTAGAGCCGGCCTCACGCCGCGTCGATGGCCTCGGACAGGCGTTCCACCGCGATCACCTCCATGCCTTTCACCGAACCGCCCTTGGGCGCATTGGCCTTGGGCACGATGGCGCGCTTGAAACCATGGGTGGCGGCCTCGCGCAGGCGGTCTTCGCCATTGGGCACCGGGCGGATCTCGCCGGACAGGCCCACTTCACCGAAGGCGATGGTCTTCTCCGCCAGCGGCCGATCCTGCAGCGACGACAACACCGCCAGCAGCACCGGCAGATCGGCGGCAGTCTCCTGCACGCGGATGCCACCGACCACATTGACGAACACGTCCTGGTCGCCGACCAGTACGCCGCCATGGCGATGCAGCACCGCCAGCAGCATCGCCAGGCGGTTCTGCTCCAGGCCGACCGCGACACGGCGCGGGTTCGACAGCGGCGATGCATCGACCAGCGCCTGTACCTCCACCAGCAGCGGCCGTGTGCCCTCGCGGGTGACCATCACGCAGCTGCCCGGCTGGTGGGTGCTGCCGCCGGAGAGGAAGATCGCCGAGGGGTTGGAGACCTCCTTCAGGCCCTTGTCGCCCATCGCGAACACACCCAGCTCGTTGACCGCACCGAAGCGGTTCTTGAACGCGCGCAACAGGCGGAAGCGGCTGCCGCTCTCGCCCTCGAAGTACAGCACCGCGTCGACCATGTGTTCCAGCACGCGCGGGCCGGCGATGCCACCCTCCTTGGTCACGTGGCCGACCAGGAACACGGCAGTGCCGGTCTCCTTGGCGAACCGCACCAGCCGCGCCGCACTCTCGCGCACCTGGCTGACCGAACCCGGCGCAGCGGTCAGGCTCTCGGTCCA
Source organism: Stenotrophomonas sp. YJH_SMC_32 (assembly GCF_059369975.1). Taxonomy (NCBI): domain Bacteria; kingdom Pseudomonadati; phylum Pseudomonadota; class Gammaproteobacteria; order Lysobacterales; family Lysobacteraceae; genus Stenotrophomonas; species Stenotrophomonas sp. YJH_SMC_32. Next base: position 13,972 of record NZ_JCAFTE010000003.1, read on the forward strand.
CAGGGTCTGCACCGAATCGGCCACGATCAGCCGCGGCCCAGCCCTGGAGGCATGCTGCAGGATCGACTCGACCCCGGTCTCGGCCAGCGCGTTGACCCCGTCCAGTGGCAGCTCCAGGCGGTGCGCGCGGCCGGCCACCTGGGCCAGCGACTCTTCACCGGTGACGTACAGCACCGGCAGTTCGGCCGCCATCTTCGCCACCGCCTGCAGCAGCAGCGTCGACTTGCCGATACCCGGGTCGCCGCCCACCAGCACCACCGCACCTTCGACCAGGCCACCACCCAGCACGCGGTCGAACTCGCCGATGCCAGTGGAGACCCGGCGATGCTCGGTCTGCTCCACGTCCTTCAGCGCGGTGATCTTCGGCGGATCGATCTTGCCGGCCCAACCCGCCCGCCGCGATGCCGGTGCCTTGGCCGCCGCCGCGCTCTCCAGCACGATTTCAGACAGCGAGTTCCAGGCGTTGCACTCCGTGCACTGGCCCTGCCATTTGCTGAATTCGGCGCCGCATTCATTGCAGACGTAGGCGGTGCGGGCTTTGGCCATCGGGTGATTTCCAGCAACGGGAACAGGCGTGGCAGGATAGCCGAGCCCGGTCGCAGCTGCTGCGACCGCTCAAGTCCTGCCCACCCGCGCCGATAGGGGTCGCGGGCGTGCGCCTTGCGGGCGCCCCCTTCCTCCCCCACTGGATTCAACATGACTGGCAGTTACAGTCAGAGCCTGGTCATCATCTCCCTGCTGGTGGCCATTCTTGCTTCGTACACGGCGCTGGACATGGCCGGGCGCCTGGCCACCGCCGAGGGCCGCGTGGCGCGCTGGTGGCTGGCCGGAGGCGCGGCGGCGATGGGCCTGGGCATCTGGTCGATGCACTTCATCGGCATGCTCGCCTTCGACCTGCCGATCCCGGTGGGCTACGACCTCGGCATCACCCTGTACTCGCTGGCGGTCTCGATCGGCGCCTCCGCCTATGCGCTGTGGCTGGTGTCGCGCCCCACCCTGCCGTGGCGCCGGCTGTTGGCCGGGGCCGTGCTGATGGGCCTGGGCATCGCAGCCATGCACTACCTGGGCATGGCTGCGATGCGCATGCAGCCCGGCATCGACTACCACCCGGGCTGGTTTGCCGCCTCCATCGCGGTGGCCATCGGTGCCGCTGGCGCCGCCCTGTGGATCGCCTTCCGCCTGCGCGCCGAGCAGCGCCACACCCTGCTCCTGCGCGTGCTCGCATCGCTGGTGATGGGCCTGGCCATCGTCGGCATGCATTACACCGGCATGGCGGCGGCGCGCTTCCCCGAAGGCAGCCTCTGTGGCGCCGTCGGCAGTGGCGGCATCGACACGCGCTGGCTGGCCGTGCTGGTGATCGTCACCACCGTGGCCACGCTGGGCATCGCCCTTGTGGCCTCGCTGTTCGACCGGCAGATGCGCGTGCGCACCGGGCTGCTGGCCGATTCGCTGGCGCACGCCAACGACAAGCTGATCCAGGCGGCATTGCATGATCCCTTGACCCAGCTGCCCAACCGCATGCTGCTGCAGGACCGCATCGAGCAGGCCATCGAGAAGGCGCGGCGCCGCAATCATGCGGTGGCGGTGATGTTCTGCGACCTGGATGGTTTCAAGGCGGTCAATGATGCCTATGGCCACCAGCTTGGCGACCGCCTGCTGGTGGCGGTGGCGCAGCGCATCGGCGGCCTGCTGCGCCCGCAGGACACGTTCGCCCGCCTCGGCGGCGACGAGTTCGTGATCGTGCTGGCCATCGATATTCCCGACGATGCGGTAGTGGTGGCCGAGCGCATCATTGCCGCCGCCGGTGAGCCGTTCACGCTGGATGCGGCCGAACTGCAGGTCAGCGCCAGCCTGGGCATCGCCCTGTATCCGGATGACGCCAGCAACGAGCGCGAGCTGATGGCGCACGCCGATGCGGCGATGTACCACACCAAGGAGACCGGGCGGAACGGCTATACCTTCTTCACCCCCTCGATGCAGCTCAGTGCCAATCGCCAGCTGCGCCTGCTGCAGGACCTGCGCAAGGCCATCGCCCGCAACGAACTGATCCTGCATTACCAGCCCAAATTTCCGGCCGCGGGCGCACCGGCCACCGGCGCCGAAGCGCTGCTGCGCTGGCAGCACCCGGAGCTGGGGCTGCTGGCACCGGATGTCTTCATTCCGATCGCCGAACGCAGCGGCCTTATCCTGCCGATCGGTGACTGGGTACTGGACCGGGCCTGCGCGCAACTGGGGGCATGGCACGATGCCGGGCATGCGGAATGGACCATGGCAGTGAATCTCTCGCCGTTGCAGTTTGCCTCGCCGGCACTGCTGGGCAGCGTGCGCGAGGTGCTGGAGCGGCACCGGATCGAACCGGCACGGCTGACCCTGGAGATCACCGAAACCACGGCGATGAAGGACGTCGATGCCAGCTTGGCGATCCTCAGCGACCTGACCGCAATGGGCGTGCACATCGCCATCGATGATTTCGGTACCGGCTATTCCAGCCTGCTCTACCTCAAGCGGATGCCAGCCACCGAACTGAAGATCGACCGTGCGTTCGTGCACGACCTGGAGCGCAATGACGAGGACGCCGCCATCGTCTCGTCGATCATCGCGCTGGGCCGCACCCTGCAACTGCAGGTGGTGGCCGAAGGCGTGGAGACCCAGGCGCAGCGCGAGTACCTGAGCGAGCTCGGCTGCGACCAGCTGCAGGGCTACCATCTGGGCCGGCCGATGGAGGCCGAAGAGTTCCTGCGCCGGGTGGGGTGAGGCCCCGGTTTCGGGGTCAGAGCCCTTGCCGCAGGCATGGGCTCTGACCCCATCCACGCAACTCCATCCACGCATGGCGTGGATCTACCCGGGCCCCGGGGTCAGAGCCCTGCCCTGCGGACAGGGATCCGCCCCCATCCATCCGCCAACAGAAAGGCCGCCCGAGGGCGGCCTTTCTGCGTGGCAACGTCGCGACGACGTCAGTGCATCATGTGCACGTTCATGTTGTGCATGACCCACAGGGTGCCGATCACGATGATGCCGATCACCACGACGGTGAAGGCCGCAGCGTTGACGTTCCAGCGACTTTCCGAAGAGCGATCCAGGTGCAGGAAGAACACCAGGTGGACCAGCATCTGCAGCACCGCGGTGACTGCGATCACCACACCGTTGACGGTGCGCGAGAAATCGCCCGACATCACCATCCAGAACGGGATGACGGTCAGCACCACCGCCAGCACGAAGCCGATCAGGTACGACTTCACGCTGCCGTGGCTTTCGCCGCCGGTGCCGTGGTCGTGTGCATGGTTGTCATGTGCCATTACAGCGCTCCATTGAGGTAGACGACGGAGAACACGCCGATCCAGATCAGGTCCAGGAAGTGCCAGAACAGGCTCAGGCACGCCATGCGGGTCTTGTTGGTCGGGGTCAGGCCGTACTTCTTCAGCTGCACGAACATCACCAGCAGCCACAGCAGGCCGGCGCTGACGTGCAGGCCGTGGGTACCGACCAGGGCGAAGAACGCCGACAGGAAGGCACTGCGGTCCGGACCGTAGCCCTGATGGATCAGGTGCTGGAACTCCCACACTTCCATGCACATGAAGCCGAAGCCCAGCAGCCAGGTGATGCCCAGCCACAGGTACATCTGGCCCATCTGCTTGCGGTGCATGGCAATCATGCCCAGGCCGAAGGTCAGCGACGAGGTCAGCAGCAGCGCGGTTTCCCACGCCACGAACGGCAGCTCGAACAGGTCCTTCGCGGTGGGACCACCATCGGTACCGCCCGCCAGCACCACGTAGGTGGCGAACAGCGAGGCGAAGATGAGGCAGTCGCTCATCAGGTACACCCAGAAACCGAAGACGGTGTTGCCGCCGGTATCGTGGTGCTCGTGGTCGTCATGGCCATGGGCCGCCGCATGCGCGGCGTGCCCGTGGCTCAGGGTCGAGGTATTGGTGCTCATGCCTTCAGCTCCGACTTCACCAGGCCCTGGGCTTCCAGGTGCTTGCGGTGTTCGTTCTCGATGCGTTCCACCTCGGCGGCCGGGACCCAGTAGTCCACGTCCTGGTCGAAGGTGCGGTAGATGAACGTGGCGATCATGCCGACGAAGCCGACGATGGCCAGCCACCAGATGTGCCAGATCATCGCGAAGCCGAACACCAGGCTGAAGGCACCGATGACAACGCCCGTGCCGGTGTTGCGCGGCATGTGGATGTCGGTGTACTTGGCCGGCTTCGGCCAGGCTTCACCCCGCTGCTTGCGCTCCCAGAAATCGTCCAGCTCGGTGACTTCCGGCAGCGTCGCGAAGTTGTAGAAGGCCGGCGGCGAGGAGGTTTCCCACTCCAGCGTACGGGCATCCCACGGGTCGCCGGTCAGGTCGACGGTCTTCTTGCGGTCGCGGATCGACACGGCCACCTGGATGATCTGGCACAGGATGCCGGCGCCGACGATGAACGCGCCGCAGGCGGCAACCAGCAGCAGCGGCTCGTAGGCCGGGTTCACCGTGCTCTGCAGGCGACGGGTCATGCCCATGAAGCCCAGCACGTACATCGGCATGAAGGTCACGTAGAAGCCGATGAACCAGCACCAGAACGCGCACTTGCCCCAGAACTCATTGAGGCGGAAGCCGAACATCTTCGGCCACCAGTAGGTGATGCCGGCGAACATGCCGAACACCACGCCGCCGATGATGACGTTGTGGAAGTGGGCGATCAGGAACAGGCTGTTGTGCAGCACGAAGTCGATGGCCGGGATCGCCAGCATCACGCCGGTCATGCCGCCGATGACGAAGGTGACCATGAAGCCGATGGTCCACAGCACCGGGGTGGTGAAGTGCACACGGCCGCGGAACATGGTGAACAGCCAGTTGAAGATCTTCACGCCGGTCGGGATCGAGATGATCATCGTCGTGATGCCAAAGAAGGCATTGACGTTGGCACCCGAGCCCATGGTGAAGAAGTGGTGCAGCCACACGATGAACGACAGCACGCCGATGCAGGCGGTGGCGTAGACCATGCCCTTGTAGCCGAACAGCGCCTTGCGCGAGAAGGTCGCGATGACTTCGGAGAACACACCGAACGCCGGCAGGACCAGGATGTACACCTCCGGGTGACCCCAGATCCAGATCAGGTTGATGTACAGCATGGCGTTGCCGCCACCGTCATTGGTGAAGAAGTGCGTACCCAGGTAACGGTCCAGGGTCAGCAGCACCAGGGTGATGGTCAGCACCGGGAAGGCCGCGACGATCAGCACGTTGGTCACCAGGGCGGTCCAGGTGAACACCGGCATCTGCATCAGCTTCATGCTGGGGGTGCGCATCTTGAGGATGGTGATGAAGAAGTTGATACCACTGAGCGTGGTACCCAAACCCGCCACCTGTAGACCCCAGATGTAATAGTCCATGCCGACGCTTGGACTGTATTCGATGCCCGACAACGGCGGGAACGCCAGCCAGCCGGTGGCAGCGAACTCACCGATCCACAGCGACAGCATGATCAGCACCGCGCCCGCCACGAACAGCCAGAAGCTGAGCGAGTTGACGAACGGGAACGCAACGTCACGCGCACCGATCTGCAGCGGCACGGCCAGGTTCATCAGGCCGGTGATCAGCGGCATCGCCACGAAGAAGATCATGATCACGCCGTGGGCGGTGAAGATCTGGTCGTAGTGGTGCGGCGGCAGATAGCCCTCGGACCCGCCGACGGCGATGGCCTGCTGGGTACGCATCATGATGGCGTCGGAGAAACCGCGCAGCAGCATGACGAAGGCGACGATGAGGTACATCACGCCGATCTTCTTGTGATCCACCGAAGTGAACCACTCCTTCCACAGATAGCCCCACAGCTTGAACTTGGTGATCAGGGCGACGACGCCCAGGCCACCAAGAACCGCGCCGACCAGGGTGGTCAGCACGATCGGATCGTGGGGGATCGACTCAAGAGAGAGTTTTCCCAACATGTTCATTCTCCCGAACCCGCGTGGCCGGCATGGCCTGCGTGTTCGTGTTCGGTGGCATCCAGGTTTTCACCCGATTCCTTGGAATCATGCGCGTCACTCGGGGCATGGCCCTCGTGCGCTTCATGGGTGGCGGCATCGGCAGCGGCGGCACCGGCATGCGAGTGCTTCATGCCGTAATGCTTGTTGTCGCCCATGTGCTTGGCGATGACCCAGTCGAACAGGCCTTCTTCGGTCTTGCCGAAGTAAGTGACCGGATACCACTCGGCGTTGCGCGCTTCACCCAGGGCCTTGAACGAGGCCTTGTCCAGGGTCTGCTCGCCGGCGCGGACCTGGTCCAGCCACTGGCGGTACTCGGCATCGGTGACCGAGTAGGCGGTGAAGTGCATCTTGGCGAAGCCCGCGCCGCTGTAGTGCGAGGACATGCCCGGGAATTCACCGGTCTCGTTGGCGATCAGGTGGAGCTTGGTCTCCATCGCAGCCATCGAGTAGATCATGCTGCCCAGGTGCGGGATGAAGAAGGCATTCATCACCGAATCGGACGTGATCTTGAAGTTCAGCGGCGTGTTGACCGGGAACTTGATTTCGTTGACGACCGCCACCTTCTCTTCCGGATAGATGAACAGCCACTTCCAGTCCAGCGAGATCGCCTCGATGGTGACCGGCTTGACGTCCGAATCCAGCGGACGGTACGGGTCCAGTGCGTGCGACGAACGCCAGGTCAGGACCGCCAGCACCAGCACGATCATGCAGGGAATGGACCACACCACCACCTCGATCGCCGTCGAGTGGGACCACTTCGGCTCGTAACGGGCCTTGGTGTTGGAGGCGCGATACTTCCACGCGAACGTCAGGGTCATGATGATGACCGGGATGACGACCAGCAGCATGAGCACGGTGGCCGTGATCAGCAGGGTCTTCTCATCCTGGCCGATCTGGCCCTTCGGACTGAGGATGGCCACGGCATCGCAGCCGGTGAGCATCACCAGCAACGACAGCAGCAGGCCCGGGCGCAACCAGCGCCCAAGGGTTTTCAACGGAATCATCGGTCGATCCAATTGCGAGGGAATGCCGTTCCCCGTCCCTGCCTGTTCCAGCCAAAGCCGGTCCCACCGGTCCGGAAGACAGGCAGGGAGGTGGGGTCGAGTCAGCCTTTCAATTTTAGGCCGTCACCCACCATTTAAGAAAGGCATTGACATTGATCGAGCGCAGGAAAGGCCCGATTCTGGCTGCGACACGTTGTCGCACCGCGCACGCGCGGCGGGCAGGACGCCCGCGGGCGGCATCCTGGCATCAGGTGCTGGCCGGCAGTCCGCCCTCGTTCGGCAAAGTCACATGAACCTGTTCAGGCGTGCTGGCGGGTGCCTGGCGTGGGATGCTCGGCGCAGGAGGAAGGCCCGTGGACAAGATCGACTTCAAGAAGCGCGACCGGGCGCTCTATCAACCGCCCGCCGGCAGGTTCGTACGCGTGGATGTACCGCCCATTCCCTACGTGATGGTCGATGGTCGCGGCGACCCGAACACGGCCCCCGCCTACCTGCAGGCCGTGCAGTGGCTGTATTCGGTGAGCTATGCACTGAAGTTCGCGCTGAAGGCCGAAGGGCGCGACTACGTGGTGCCACCGCTGGAGGCGCTGTGGAGTGCCGAGGACCCGGCCAGCTTCCTCGCGCGGCGCAAGGATGAGTGGGCCTGGACCGTAATGATCCGCACGCCCGAGGGCATCGGCCCTGCACAGTGGCAGGCCGCGATCAGCAAGGCGCGCGCGAAGCTGGGAGAGGCGCCGCCCAGCCTTCGCCATGAACTCCTTGCCGAGGGCCCCAGCCTGCAGACCTTGCACGTGGGCGCCTACGACGACGAGGGACCCGTCCTGGCGCAGCTGCATGACGAAGTGATGCCCGCACTGGGATACACCTTTGCCGGCCCCCATCATGAGATCTACCTGAGCGACCCGCGCAGGACCGACGCAGCGCGGTTGAAAACCGTGCTGCGGCAGCCGGTGCGGCCGATCGGGCCTGATGAGGATTCCCGCAGATGACACGAGGAATGCCGTGCGCCTGATCAGCCGACTGCTGCACTGGACCACCCTGCCCGCCGGGCGCCGCCTGATGGCCGTGCTGGGTGCTGCACTGGTGATCGTGCTGGCCTGCAATCCGGATCTGCTGCCGTTGTTGCCGGTGGTGGATGCGCTGGGGCTGGACGTGCTGATGCTGTTGCTGGGTGCGCAGGTGGTGGCGGTACTGCCTTGGGTGCGGGAGCGGGCCGCGCGCGGGATCAGAGTGCTTGCACGCCTGATGATCGGTGCATCGGCTGGAGCCGCGGGTGGTTATCTCCGGCAGCTGGCATGGTGGCTGGCGCGGGATGCAGGGATGACGAGGCGTTGATGAAGGCTTGCAGCCTTCAGTGAGGTGGCCATCCAAGGATCACCGGCGGGCGCAAACAAAAAGCCCCAACCAAGGCCGGGGCTTTTCATTGCAACTGGTGCCGGAAACAGGAGTCGAACCTGCGACCTACGCATTACGAATGCGCCGCTCTACCAACTGAGCTATTCCGGCCTAGCTGGGCATTGTAGGACTACAAGCAACATGCGGTCAATGGCCGCGCATCTACCCTCTTCATGGGCCAACAAGCCGCTACCAGCTACTGATAGTGGCTTTCACGGATGACCCTGGAACATCGCTGGTCGAGATCAACATGAAATGACTTCAGTCCACCTTCTGGCAGCAGAACCCTGTCATGGACGTGCTGGACCGAGAAGCCAATATCTGCGGTGCCGGAAGACTCCTCCGCAATCCGATACATCTCCCGTTTCCATCCCCTCGTCTCTTGAACGTAAGTCTCGATTGTTGTCACGCATCGTTCTAGCCCTTCCCACCCCTTCTCGCCTCGGGACTCCTCCGCTGCACAGCCGCCCGCCATCAGCAATGGAAACAGCAGCCCAACTTTCAAGGTGACTAAGCGTTTCATCTGCGCCCCTCAATGATAGGTATGAAAACGCACACCCCTCATGACTTCCAATCATCTCAGCGATGTCTCCACCCGGTTCGCACACACCCGCCCCTCGGCGAAATCCCGCAGGTTCCCCAGCGTGATTGCCGAGATCTCCTGCAGCGCCTCCACGGTGAAGAAGCCCTGGTGGCCGGTCACCAGCACGTTGGGGAAGGTCATCAGGCGCTGGAAGGCCTCGTCGTCGATGATCTCGCCGGAAAGGTCCTGGAAGAACAGCGCGCTTTCCTGCTCGTAGACGTCGATGGCCAGGTGGCCGAGCCGCCGCAACTTCAGCGCGCGGATCACCGCGTGGGTGTCCACAAGCGCGCCGCGTGACGTGTTGACCAGCATCGCGCCGGTCTTCATCCGCGCCAGCGAGGCGTCGTTGATCAGGTGCTGGGTATCGGGTGTCAGCGGGCAATGCAGCGACACGATGTCGGCGCGCGCCAGCAGTTCATCCAGCCCAACCATGTCGCCCACGCCGGCGAAGGCCGGCGATGGATACGGGTCATGCCCCAGCACGGTGCAGCCCATGCCGTGGAAGATGCGCGCGGTGGCCAGGCCGATCTTGCCGGTGCCGACGATGCCGACCGTGCGCCCATGCAGGGTGCGGCCGAGCAGGCCATCGAGCATGAAGTTGCCCTCGCGCACGCGATTGTAGGCGCGATGGGTCTGCCGGTTGAGCGTCATCACCAGCGCCAGCGCGTGCTCGGCCACGGCTTCGGGGGAATAGGCCGGCACCCGTGCGACGAACAGGTCCAGCGCTTTCGCGGTGGCCAGGTCCACATTGTTGAAGCCGGCGCAGCGCAGCAGGATGGCGCGTACGCCCAGCGCATGCAACGCGTGCAGAACCGGCGCGTCGAGGCGGTCGTTGACGAACACGCATGCCGCGGCGCAGTCCTGCGCCAGTGCGGCGGTATGCACGTCCAGCGCGGCATCGAAGTACACGAATGCAAAGCCCTGCCCGGCCGCATCGCGCTGGTTGGCCTCGTCGAGGAAGCGACGATCGTAGGGGCGGGCACTGAAAACGGCGATCTGCATGGACAGGCCTGGCTGGAATTCCCTGCCGACCATACCGCAGCACCTGCCCTGATGGGATGGTCCCGGCGATACGGATATCGCCGGGACCGAGTACCCCTTAGAACTGGTAGCCCAGGCCCAGCATCACGCCGTTCTGGATCTGCCCGTCGCGGCGCTCACCCACGTAGTCGGCCATGATCGACAGGCGCTCGCTGGCGCGACTGGTCACGCCGACGTTCCAGGCCAGCACCTGCTCGCCCACGGCCTGGCTGCTGGCACCAAACACCAGGTCCGGGGCCGCAGCAAAGCCGGTGCTGTAGCGCGCCTGCGAATCGCCCAGCTCCTTCTGCCAGACCACGCGGGCACGCGGGGTAATGCGCTCACCGTTGTTGCCTTCGAAGGTCTTGAACAGCTGCAGGCCGGCACCCACACGAATGCTCTCCAGGCTGCCGCTGCGGCCCACCAGCGCACCGGCGCCCTGCCCTTCATTGAAACGGGTGGCCGAGGTCCGTGCGTAGTCCACCACCGGCAGCAGGGGCTGGATCACCAGACCCTTTCCAGTGGTGAAGGAGAACGCATGCTCCACCCGTGCCGAGATGGCATCGTTGCTGTACTTCGCGCGCAGAGGCTGCTGCAGCCCATCAATGCCGCCGACACTGCGGCGGGTGTCATGCCGCAGGTCGGTGTAGCGCACGGCAGCCGACAGGTAGCCCCGCGAATAGGTCGCATCCAGGTAGCCGCCCACATCCAGCGCGCGTACGTCGCCACTGAAGCCGGAGCCGTCGCTGGCCTTGGTCGACATGTCGGCGGCGGCCACGCTCACGCCGAGGGTCACGCGGTCATCGGCCACGCGGGTATCGGCACCGATCACGATGCCGCCGACAGTGTGGCTCAGGCCGGCCACACCACCGTCGGCGTCGATGCGGCCATGGCTGGCGAAACCGCGCGCCCACAGGCCATGGCTGCGCCCCGCCACGCGGCTGTCGCCAGCAGCCTCGCCGGCCGGTTCAACCAGATGCATGGCCAGCTGGTTGAACAGGCTGCCATGGCGCATGCCTGGCTGCGCCGAGACCGACTGCGCCGCCTGCGAGGCCAGGCCATCGGCATCGCCGCCACTGCGCATCGCTGCCTGGTGCTGCTGCACCACGTTGCCGATGCTGCCGATCAGTGCATTGTCGGCCAGGCGCAGGCTGGCATGCGCATCACCGCGCAGGGCGCCAGCCTGCTGTGCGATCACATCGCGGTCGCTGAACTGCAGCGCGCCGAGCAACGACTTCAGGCCGCTGTCCTGGCGGTCCGCTGCAGCGGCCAGCGCGCGCCCCAGGCCGTCGCCGGAGGTGCCGTTGGCGAACAGGCCCAGCTGATCGAAGCCCGGGTTGGCGGTCAGCCACAGGCCGTCGGCGGTCTGGTTGACGTTGAAGCTGAGCAGCGAATTGTGGCGCGGGCGGAACACTTCACCGGCCGTGATGCTGGCGCTGTAGCCGGCATCGCCCAGCCGCACGGCATCCTGGAAGCCCCCCTGGTAGATCGGTCCTTCCACCAGGTCGCGACGGTAGGTGCCGGCATAGAAGCCCTGGGCCACGTTCAGCGCCAGATGTGCGCCCTGCGCGATCACCAGCGCGCCCTCCTCGGAGCCGCCATCGTAGAAGCTGCCGACGCGCAGGCGGCCACTGCCGGTACCACCGGTTTCGGTAACATCGAACAGCACCTGCCCGCCGGGCATGATGTTGACGTAGCCGTGGGTCACCAGATCACCACCACGCGGCATCAGCGTGCCGAACACGCGCAGGCGGTTGAAGCCATCTTCGCGGTAGGACGGGCCGGTGCCATCCAGCAGCGCATCGCTGTCGGTGCCGACCGATGCGATATCACCATGGCCGACCACGATGCTGCCCGGCATCACGCGCAGCTCGGGGGTGCGCAGCGCACCACCCTCCAGTGCGATGGTGCCGTTGTCCACCAGAATGAAATCGGCGCCAGTGGTTTCGGCGGTGCGCCAGGTAGCGCCATTGCTGACACGGATCACGCCCGCCGAACTGGCCAGGGTTGAGGCATCCAGATCGGCCAGCCGCAGCTGACCGCGCAGTTCATTCTGGACGTCGGGATCGGCGAGCAGCTGCTGCAACGACTGCGCGCCGATACCGTTCGCCCCCCCCGTGGAGACGTTGTACAGGCTCACCGCGTAGTTGATGTAGGTGCTGGCCCAGTCGGTGTTCCAGCGCGCGAAATCGTCGTCGACGAAGGCCTGCAGCTGGCGTGCGGTGCGCAGGTAGCCCGGGTTGATGTCGCCGCTGACGTTGCTGGTGACATGCAGGGTGTCGCCCGGATCGCGATAGCCTGCCGTGTTGATGATGTTGTTGCCGCGGATGTCCTGGCCCGGGAACGACTCCAGCTTGCTGCCGCTGCCATCCGGATCGAAGGTGACCGACGTACCCGTGGTGCGCGCCGGGTCGCGGAATACCAGCAGGCCGTTGGGTTGAACCACTTCATACAGCGCCTTGTGCAACAGGCCCGCATCCATCCCGCCGCCGTAGTTGCCTGTGTAGATCTGGGTCATGCGCGCTGACGGCGCATAGGTGATCTTGCCGCCACTGCTGGCGGCGTGGATCTGCACCGAGTCGACCAGTGGCAGATCGCCGCCGAGGTAACGGTTGACGCCACCGGACTGCATGATCGAGCAGGACGAGATGCAGTGGCCGGACACGATGGTGTCCAGGCCCTGGGTGCGGATCACCGCCTGCAGCCACTCGCCGGCGATCAGCGCGCCACCATTGGATGTGCGCAGCACGACTTCGCGGATCGGACGGCCTTCAGCCTGTGCCTTGGCCAGCAGCGCGGGCAGCGCCACCACGTCAGCAACGGTGACGCCGCCGCTGAGGAAGACGCGATCGTCCCGCACGTGATAATTCATTGCCATGACGTCATCAACCGCCGCCATGGCGGTGACGCCCATCAGCCCGGCCAGGGCCAGGCTCAACTTCGAATGTTTCATGCGTTCTCTCTCCACCCGCAACACACGGGTCAGGAGTTCAACGTCCGGGCGGCGCAAACTCCCCCAGCGCACCAGCCTCCGAAACATGAATGCATTCACAATGAAATCAGGGGCCATGCACACTCTTCCCCATCCGGTCATCGTCGCGTAAAACTCGAAGACGCACCCGCCACCGACGCCCGAGGCCAGCCCTGTCCACCCCCTCTCCTCTGATCCATCGCGCGCCGGACCTGTCCGTGCCGACGGACGCGTTCATTGCGTTCGTACGGGAAGAACGCGCGCCGTTGTGCGCTTTCCTGCGCACGCGCGGCGTTGGGCCGGAGGATGCCGAGGACATCGCGCAGGACTGCATGGAGCGGCTGATCCGCTATCGCGCACACAGTGCCGACGAGCTGCGGTTGCTGCTGTATCGTATCGCCCGCAACCGCCTGGCAGACCGTGGCCGCTCGTCGCAGTCGCGGCCACACCTGTCCCTTGCCGAACACGATGGCGGCGACGAGCCCTCCAGCACGTCGCCCGATCCATTGCGCCAGGCCGAGTCCGGGCAGATGCTGTCCCTGCTGCGGCAGGCCCTGTTCAAGCTGCCCGAGCGCGCGCGCGAGGTGTACCTGCTCAACCGGATCACCGGCATGAGCTATACGCAGATCGCGCGGCACTGTGGAATCACCGCCAAGACCGTGGAAAAACATATCGCCCGCGCCCTGCAGGGCCTGCGCCAGGAACTCGGATCGGATCCGCTGCACAACGACAGGGACAACGGATGAGTCACGCCAGCCCCAGGGAAGACACCCTGCTGTTTGAACGCGCCAGCGCCTGGGTGGCGCGGCTGGAGGCTCCGGACTGCACGCCGGGCGAGCGAGAGAGGTTCGAGGACTGGCTGGCCGAGGACCCGGCCCATGTCAGCGCCTGGATCCAGGCCGAGACCCTGTTCCAGCGGGGCGAAGAACTGGCCGCTGACCCGTGGCTGCGCACCGCCGCAGCACGTGCGGCACGGCCGGCACAGCGTCGCTGGCTGCCGGCAGTGGCCGCCGCCGCAGGCGTCTGCCTGGCCATCGGGATCGGCTGGATGGTCGCCATCGACGGCAACCCCACGCCGCTGCGCTATGCCAACGATTCCCACCAGCCCCGGCAGCAGACGCTGGCCGATGGCAGCGTGGCCACGCTGGATGCGGGCACCACGCTGCATGCCCGATTCGGTTGGCGCCATCGCAACCTGGTGCTGGAACGGGGCCGCGTGCAGCTGCAGGTCGCACCGTCGAGCAAGGCGCTGCAGCTGCGCGCCGGCGACAGCACCATCCGCGACATCGGCACCACCTTCCAGGTGGAGCGCCTGAACGACGGCCTGGTCGAAGTCGCACTGCTGGAAGGTGCGGTGGAAGTCAGCAATGGGGGAACCCAGCACACCCTGGCACCCGGCCAGCAGCTGCAGGTGCTGCCCTCGGGCCGCTTCCAGCCCGGCCCGGCGCTGTCGTCCAATGCCGCTGCCGAAGGCTGGCTGCAGGGACAGCTGGTGTTCGATGCCACGCCGCTGTCGATCGTGGTCGAGCGCATGAACCGCTACGGTCGCACGCCGCTGGTGATCGCCGATCCCGAGATCGCCAGCCTGGCCGTGAGTGGCACCTTCCGTGCCGGCGATGCGCAGGAACTGCTGTCGGCGCTGGAACTGGGCTGGTCGGTAGCTGGCCAGACGCGACCGGATGGCGCGCTGGAACTGCGCCGCACGTACTGAGGAGGCCTGCAGTGAAGGCAGTACCGGGCGCGCTGCGGGAGGGGCTGCTCTGCACCCTGTTCTGCTTCGCGCTGAGCATCGCCGCGCTGCCCTCTGCCGATGCAGCCGAACAGGCCGGCACCCTGGAGGTCCATGTGGGTTCAGGCCCACTCGCACCGGCCCTGCAGCAATGGGCGCGCCAGAGTGGCATCGCCCTGCTGTTCGATGCGCGTGAACTGGATGGCCTGCGCACGGCCGGCACCCATGGCCAACGCGATGCGGCCACGGCCCTGAAGGAACTGGTCGCCGGCATGCCGGTGACCATCCTGCGCACGCCTGCCGGTGGATTCGTCGTCCGCCGCACCCGGCCAGCACCGCCATCGCCCCCGCCGGTCGCGACGCGTGCGATGCCCGCGGTACCGTCGCCGGGCGGGGTGCCCGAGACGCCACCGCAGGTGGAGCTGGCGCCGATCCATGTCACCGGCAGCCGGCTGCCGCGCACCTCCGTGCAGACCACGCTGCCGGTGACCATCATCGACCGCGATGACATCCTGCGCAGCGGTTACGGCAGCCTGTTCGACCTGCTGCGGCACTTGCCGGGCATGAACGGCCACCCGGCGATGAGCACCTCGCGCAGTGGCGATTCGCAGTACCTGCCGGTGGGTGCGGCCACCACCACCAGCCTGGACGGCATGGGTCCGCGTGCGACCTTGTTCCTGGTCAATGGCCGGCGCCTGCCACGCTATCCGATGGTGTCGCTGGAACAGGGCGGGCTCACCGACCTGGGGGGCATCCCGCTCAGCTTCGTCGAGCGCATCGAACTGGTGCGTGGCGGTGCGTCGGCCATCTATGGTGCTGACGCGATGTCCGGCGTGGTCAACATCATCCTGCGTGACCAGGCCGATGGCCCTGAAGCCATGCTGCAGACCGGCCTGAGCGGGCGCGGCGACGCCGGCCAGTATCGCCTGCAGGCGGCCACCGGTGGCGTGCGCGGCGGAGGGGACCGCTGGTTCGCTGGCGTCGACCTGCATCGCATCGACCACGTGGCCGGCGATCGCCGCGAATGGCATGCGGAAACCTCGCAGTACCTGATCGGCGCGTTCCGCGATGGACGCTACTGGCCGGCAAAGCGCTGCGAAGGGCCATTGAAACGGCGCGATGGTGCCTGCTGGTTTGACAGCGCACGCCCGCGTTCGCTGCAACCGGCCTCGGACACCGCCTCGGCCTACCTGCGCTATCGGCATGAGCGCGGCGAAGGTCGCTACGCCTACGCCGAGGCGCGGGCCAGCCACAACCGGCAACGCTTCGACCTCGGCCCGACCGCCGTAGCCATCGGGCTTTATGGGTTCACCTTCAACAGCGTGCTGCGCGAAGCCGGCAACGTGCGTCCGCATGTACGTGCCACCGATGCCGACGTCACCTTCGGCATGGGCCGCGACCAGGGCCGCCGCAGCTGGGATGCCGGCATCAGCGCACAGCGCAGCGATGTCACCCTGACGACGTCCGGCACCGTGCGCGCCCAACCACTGCTGCGCGCTGCCGAGACGCTGGATTTCCTGCCCGGCTTCACCTCGTTGCCGGCAGAGACCGCCGCGCAGTTGTTCCCGTCGATCCGCAACCGCGGGCGCACCGAGCAGTGGCAGGGCTGGTGGGGCATGCAGCGCGAGTTGATGCCATTGGCCGGCGGTGCTGCACAAGTGGCCACCGGCATCGACCTGCGCCAGGAACGCTGGACGTCGCATCCCGACGCGCTGCTGAGCCAGGGCGACCTGGCGCTGGGCCTGCCACAGGAACAACGCCACCTGTCACGCCGCAGTGGCGGTGCCTACGCCGAACTCGGCCTGCCATTGGCGCGCACGCTGCGCATGGACCTGGCAGCACGCTGGGACCGCGATGGCGATTACCAGGCTTTCTCGCCCCGCGTGGGCGTACGCTGGAGCCCGACACCGCAGTGGTCATTCCTGCTTGCCACCGGGCGCGGCTACCGGGCCCCCAGCCTGTTCGAGCAACGGCGGCCGCCGGGCTATTTCGGCGCGATCGAACTACCCGCCTCCAGCGCACTGCCCAACTGCGCGCAGAGCAACGGCAACGGACGCTGCAGCGTAACCGTGGACGTGGTGGAGAACGATGCGCTGAAAGCGGAGCGGTCGCGCAGCCATTCCCTGGGTGCGACCTGGACACCGACCGATGCGTTTTCACTGTCGCTGACCCACAACATCGTCGAACTGCGCAACGAGATCCTGGCCCTGCAACCGGCCGACGCAGTGTGGAATTCAAGCACGTGGGAGTTGGACGAGGACGGCAACCTGCACAACCTGCGCCTATCCTTCGACAACATCGGCCGCACCACGTCGCGCAACCTTGTTCTGCGCGGGGAGTACCACATCGACACCGGCAGCACCGGCCAGTGGCTGTTCTCGCTCGATGCGCTGAAGCAGCAGGAACTGCGCCGCGAGCGTGGCCATGAAGCGACGGTGGACCTGCGTGGCCATGTCACGCCAGCGATGGCCGCCGTGCTCAATGTGCAGTGGCAGAACAGCAACTGGGACATCGCCCTGCGCGGCAACCAGGTAGGGCGCACGCGTGCCTGGCTGCCCGGTGCGGAATGCCCGGAGGAACAGCGCGAGCAGAACCATTGCATGAATCCGCGGCAGCTGCGCTGGAACCTGCACCTGGCAAGGCGGCTGGGGCCGCGCTTGGTCGCCGCGCTGGACGTGCACAACGTGCTCGACACGCAACCGGTGAACTACCTGGTCGGCAATGGCGGCCAGATGCCGGGGCTGGACGATCCACTTGGCCGCTACTTCCTGCTGACCCTGCAGATCCGCTGAGCGTAGTACCCTACGCGCCCTGTTCCATCGGTCCCCCACCACCCCATGAAGGCCTATCTCTGGTTCTGGGGCGCGTTCCTGCTGTTCTTCGCGTTGCCCTTCCCCTGCATCCTCTACTTCGGCACGTCGTGGCCGGTGCCACTGGCCGACCGCAGCGCGCCATGGCTGGCCCTGCTGCTGCTCGCCCTGTCGCTGGCCCTGTGGCTCGCGTTGCTGCTCGCCTTCCTGCACTACCTGCTGCTGGGCCCGCCGCGCGCGCTGCATCGGGTGCGCACCATCCTGGCCGACGGTGAGCCGCGTGATGCGTTGATCGAACAGGCCGAGCAGACCGGCGTGCACGTGCGCGGCTTCGCGCAGTGGAGACTGAAGCTTGGCTTCCAGAACCTGTCCGGCACGCCGATCCATGAACAGATGCTGGTGGTGGACAGCAAACCGCAGCTGCAGCGTTTCGTGGCCGGCCAGCGCATCGAGGTTCGCCTGAGCCGGACGCCGGGTGCGTTCCCCAATGTGGTGCTGGAGGGCGCCCAGCCCGAACTTGATGTCGCCAGCCTCTGGCGCCGCGGCGCCGGCGCGGTCATCGGCATCGTCGTGGTTGCCAGCGCCTACGTGCTCGCCTATCGGCTGCAGAGTGAGGGCCTGGGCTGGACGTTCATGTCCTTCGGCCACCCACTGCTGGTGTGCCCGCTGGTGTTGTGCGGCTACGCCCTGGGCCTGCGCGTCCTGGGGCGCCTGCTGCAGGCCGATGCACGCGGCGACGCGCTGAAGTACCGCGGCATCGGCGTGGATGCGAAGGTGCTGAAGCTGCGCCAGACCGGCACCTACCTCAACGAGCAGCCGCAGGTGGAGTTCCAGCTGGAGTACACCGACCGCGAAGGTGGCATACAGCAGGTGAACGTGCGCCGCTTCATCCCGTTGATCGAGCTGGCCAACCTTCCACGCGAGCAGGTCACGCTGCTGTACGACCCGGAAGATCGCGGCAACGTTCGCCTGGAGGGTGTATGAAGCAGCCCCCCTCGACGCGACTGGTATTTTCGATGGTGCTGCTGTTGCTGGCCGGCGTCGCCGTTGCCGGCGGGGCACTGCAGACCCTTGCCGAAACGATGGGCCATTCGGTGCAGGATGACCGCGCAACCACGCCGATCACCACGCCTCCACCGCGCGAGCGGCCTGCTTCGCTCGCACCGATTCCCGAACCGCGGTCGATGCCGATGCCCGAACGCAGCAACCGCTTGTTCGATGCGGACTACCTGCTGGCCGCCCGCCAGGCACTGGAACAGATGCCAGCCCTGGCCGGGCACCGGTTGATGGTGTTCCACAGCATCCACTTCTACGATGATGGCCGCATCAATCTGGATCTGGTCGATCCGCAGCAACCTACGCACGTGGACAGCTACCACTTCGAGCACGGCCAGTGGCGCAAGGGTGACCCGGTCGATCCGCAGCGCTTCGCGCCCACCATCACCCTGCGCCGCAGCAGCACGGCGCTGGCCAACATCGATTTCGAGGCAGTGCCACGCGTGGCCCAGGCGCTGCAGGCGCAGCGCAACGCGCTGATGGCCACGCCGGGTGACGTCGGCCACGTCTATGTGATCGTGCGCAAGGGGGGCAGGCTGGTGTGGCTGCCGGACGAGGTCGCCGGCGATCGCCAGTCCGCACGACTCTCGTTCGACGCACAGGGGCGTTCCGGCCACGCGAACCGACGATAGTCAACGCAAAAAGGGGACGGAGGGGATTAAGTCGCATGTGCCTTGGTGCGGTCTGCGACTTAATCCCCTCCGTCCCCTTTTTCTATTTCACCGAACGGGCGATGGCGTACTGCGCGCCGTAATAGGTGGACAGCACCAGCAGGCTGGCCAGTGGCAGGCCGCCGGCGAAGCGGTCCCAGGCCAGCAGCGAATCGCTGGCCACGAACAGCAGCGCACCGACGGCAGCCCAGGGCGCACTTCGGGCTTCCACGGCAGGCTGCGGGCTGCGCCATTGCCGTGCCAAGGCCAACATCGCCATCGAGGCCAGCACCACCACGTACGCCAGCACCGGCATACGCATCGGTGCAGGCAGGTGCGGCCACAGCCCAAGCACATTGAGTACAGCGAACGCACCGAGCAGGATGCTGGCGGCGAGCAGGCCACGCCCGGCACGCAGGCCCTCACGGAAGGCGACGATGTAGCAGAGGTGCGCCAGCAGGAACGCCACCAGCCCCGGTACGAACGCGTCCATCGGCAACATCAGCGCGATGTCACCCAGGCACGACAACAGCATGCCGGCCAGCACCGCGCGCCGGTAGGACGGCTGCGCAGGATCACGCACCCGCCAGGCGATGGCAGCGATCAGCAGCGTGGTCGCCGGCTTCGCCAGCCAATGCAGCCAGCGCCCGTCACCGTGAAAGAACGCGCCGACGATGGCGAGGATCGCCATCAACAGGATCACGCCATCGCGGGCGCGCGGTTTCATCGCGCCTTCCACAGGTCCGCCAGGCGGTCAGGCTTGCCGGCGATACGCTCCAGCACCGGATACTGCAGGCCACCGTGGTAGTCGATGTTCATCGTCTCGATGCGGTCGAACTGCTTCACCAGCAGGACGATCGGCGCCTTGTCCTTGGCCGCCGTCGCCACCGCATCCTTCAAGCGCTGGCTGCTGTACTCGCGCCCGCCAACCGCAATCACCTTCATGCCGGGTGCAAGACCGGCGTTGAACGCCGGGCTGTCCCAGATCACGTCGCCGACCACGCCGCTGTCGAGCACGGTCGCGCCCAGCGAATAGGCCAGCAGTGCGGCCTTGGCACGCTTTTCCTGCGCCTTGTAGGCGTCGTTCGGAGTATCGCGGTAGACCAGCTTCCAGCCCGCCAGTTCCAGCCCCCCGGTCAACGAACCGTGGCCGTCCAGGCGCCCGCGCAGGAACGTCGCCCAGTCGTACGGCACGATGCCGTTCAAGGTCGCCACCACGTCGTCGAAGGTGTAGGGGTTGACGTCCCAGTCACCGTTGCCAACCCCGAAGAAGGCGCGCGCGAAGTCATCCAGGCTGCGGCGGTTGCCGCTCAGTTCGCGCAGCTTGCCCTCCACTTCCAGCCACAGCATCTGGCCACCGGAGTAATAGTCTTCGCTCATCTGGTAGTTGCGGTACGGCAACGTCCGGCGCTGGGCGATGGTCGGGTCGTTGGTGGTGTCCTGCAACGGGCGCCAGGCCAGGCCCGGGCGGCCGCGATCATAGGTCGCGGCCACATTGGCCAGCATGTCGCGCGCCTGCGCCGTCGACCACAGCCCCGAGCGTGCCGCCAGCACCTGTCCCCAGAACTGGGTCTGACCTTCGTAGACCCACAGCAGGCTGTCGCCCATCGGCGTGTTGAAGTTGGCGGTTGCCAGGTCAGCGCCACGCCGGTACTTGCCGTTCCAGGAATGGGTGTACTCGTGCGGTAGCAGATCGCGCATCCAGGCGTTGTCGTCCCACTCGGTGAAGTAACCCGGGTCGGCACTGTTCTCGCTGGAACGGTGATGCTCCAGGCCGATGCCACCAAGACGGTCGGTCAACGCCAGCAGGAATTCATAGTGGTTGTAGTGGCGCGCACCGTAGAGCTTGTCGGCCTGCCGCACCAGTGCGCGGTGCAGGGTGATCTGTGCCTCGCTCGGCTTCAGCGACTTGGCCTCGTCGGCAAACACATTGAGGTGCACCGGCACCTTCGCGCCCGGATCGAGATCGATGCGCTGGTAGTGCTCGCCGGCAAACAACGGCGAATCGACCAGGTGGTCATAGGAGATCGGCTTGAACACCACGGTATCGCCGTCGCGGCGCGCGGTTTCCAGCGCAGTGGCAAACGACCAGCCCTTGGGTAGGATCACGCTGGCCTGCGCCTGCAGGTCGCGTGTATCGACGCCGGCCGGATACAGCGAGTTGGCATTCCACTGCAGGTTGAGCATCTCCGGGGTCATCACCACCCGGCCTTGGCTGCCGCCCTGCGAGGACAGGAAGTCGAAGTGGGCGACGATCTCGCTGACGCCCTCGGGCACGTCTACCTTGAACGCATAGACGTTGTACTGGTCGCGCTGCCAGGCCAACGGCTTGCCGTTGGCGGTCACGCGCAGGCCGGCCAGCTTGTCGATCGGGCCGGTGGGCGAATGGTTGCCGGGAATCCACTGCGGGTACAGCAGGGTCATCGGACCGGGTTTGACCGGTACGGTGGCGGTCACCTTGAAGATGCGGCGAGCGAGATCGCGCGCATCCACATCGATGCGCAGCAGGCCGGGAGCCGCGGCGTCGGCAGGCGGCGAAATCTGAGCGAGCGCGGGCGTGGTTGCCAGCGCGAACAGCAACGACATCGCCAAGGCACGGGTCTTCATCGGGCAGCATCCAACAGCGGAGAATCCTCCGATGCTAGGCCTGTAAAGTGCCCTGCCCCATGGCCAAAGGTCATGGGCGGGCCGGCCATCCGCGCATGACAAAAAGCGTGCGAACCAAGGTTCGCACCCACCAGAGCAGTTTCAGTAGATCCACGCCATGCGTGGATGAGGCGCTTCCCGGTCAGTCGACCAGGCGCAGACGCAGTTCCTTCGGCAGCGCGAACACCATCGATTCCGGTTCGCCTTCCAGCTCGCCCACGCCGGTTGCACCCAGCTCGGCCAGGCGCGCCAGCACGCCATCGACCAGTACCTGCGGCGCCGAGGCGCCAGCGGTCACGCCGATGTGCTGCTTGCCCACCACCCACGCCGGGTCGATCTCGTGCGCACCGTCGATCAGGTACGACTCCACACCTTCACGGCGGGCCAGTTCGCTCAGACGGTTCGAGTTGGAGCTGTTCGGCGAACCGACCACCAGCACCAGGTCGCAGCGCTTGGCCAGGTCGCGCACGGCGTCCTGGCGGTTCTGCGTGGCGTAGCAGATGTCGTCGTTCTTCGGGCCCTGCATCGCCGGGAAACGCTCGCGCAGCGCATCGATGATGCCGCGCGTATCGTCCACCGACAGCGTCGTCTGGGTGGTGTAGGCGAAGTTGTCCGGCTGGTTGATGTGCAGCGTGGCAACCTGCTCGACATCCTCGACCAGGTAGATCTGGCCGGTACCGGCTTCGCGGTTCCACTGGCCCATGGTGCCTTCCACTTCCGGGTGACCGGCATGGCCGATCAGCACCACGTCACGGCCGGCACGGCAGTGGCGGGCGACTTCGAAGTGGACCTTGGTCACCAGCGGGCAGGTGGCATCGAACACCTTCAGGCCACGGCGCTCGGCTTCCTGGCGCACGGCCTGGGAGACGCCATGCGCGCTGAAGATCACCGTGTTGTTGTCCGGAACCTCGTCGAGCTCTTCGACGAAGATCGCGCCGCGCTGCTTCAGGTCGTCGACCACGAAGCGGTTGTGCACCACTTCATGGCGGACGTAGATGGGCGCGCCCAGCGTTTCGATCGCGCGCTTGACGATCTCGATCGCACGATCGACACCGGCACAGAAACCACGCGGGTTGGCGAGCAGCACATCCATCAGTTCAATCTCCCGGCAGCGGCCGGCTTACGGTTTCGGATTGGCATTATCCGCCTTTTTGGCGGACTTGCCGTCGAACAGGCCAAACAGGGCGATGCCGATGGCACCCACCACGATGGCCGAATCGGCGATGTTGAACGAGGGCCAGGTATAGCTGCCCACGTACCACTGGATGAAATCGACCACATGGCCGTGCACCTGGCGGTCGATCACGTTGCCGATGGCACCGCCGATGATCAGCGCATACGGCACCGCGGCCTTCCAGTTGCCACGGGCGGTGCCGCGCAGCCACCAGGCCATCAGGCCGCTGATGGCGATCGCCAGCGCGGTGAAGAAGTACTTCTGCCAACCACCGGCGTCACTCAGGAAACTGAACGCCGCACCGGTGTTGTAGGTGCGGTACCAGTTCCAGAAGCCGTCGATGACCACCACCGGCTGGAACTCCGGCAGGCTCGACAGCACCCAGGCCTTGGACCACTGGTCCAGGCCGATGATGGCGGCCGACAGCAGCAGCCAGACCAGGGCGTTCGGATGCGGACGGGACGCGGCCATCAGAACCAGCTCCGCACTTCACCGGCACCGGTGATGTTGCTCACGCAGCGGCCGCACAGTTCCGGATGGTCGGCGTTGCTGCCGACATCGGCGCGATGGTGCCAGCAGCGCACGCACTTGGTCTTGGTGGTCGGCTGGGCGCTGACGAACACCTCGTCGGTGGTCGCCGGCCGCACCTGCACGTCGCCGCTGATGAACAGGAAGCGCAGTTCATCGGCCAGCGGCTGCCACTTCGCGGCCTGCTCTTCGCTGGCGGCGATGGTGATTTCCGCTTCCAGCGCGGCACCGATCGCGCCGTTTGCACGCATCGGCTCGAGCACCTTGGCCACCTGCTCGCGCACAGCCAGCAGCTGGTCGAAATCGGCGGCGTTGAGCTGGGCACCGGCCGGCAGCGGCGCCAGGCCGTCGTACCAGGTGGTGAACAGCACATGGCCGGCACGTTTGCCCGGCAGGTAGCCCCACAGCTCGTCGGCGGTGAAGGTCAGGATCGGCGCCACCCAGCGGGTGAACGCTTCGGCGATGTGGTACATCGCGCTCTGTGCCGAACGGCGACCGTGCGAATCGGTCGGCATGGTGTACAGGCGGTCCTTGGTCACGTCCAGGTACAGCGAGCCCAGATCCACGCTGCAGAAGTTCAGCAGCAGCTGCACGATCTCGGCCATGTTGTAGCCGTCGTAGGCCGTCTTGATCTTCTCCTGCAGCTCCCAGGCGCGATGCACGATCCAGCGGTCCAGCGCGACCATCTGCCCGAGCGGTTGCAGGTGCCGGGCCGGATCGAAACCGTCCAGGTTGCCGAGCAGGAAGCGTGCGGTGTTGCGCAGGCGGCGGTAGGCGTCAGCATTGCGCTTCAGGATTTCCTGCGACAGCGACATCTCGTTGCTGTAGTCGGCCGAGGCGATCCACAGGCGCAGGATGTCCGCGCCCAGCTTGTTCATGATGTCCTGCGGCTCGATGCCGTTGCCCAGCGACTTGGACATCTTGCGGCCGTGCTCATCCACGGTGAAGCCGTGGGTGAGGCACTGCTTGTACGGCGCGCGCTTGTCGATCGCCACGCCGGTCAGCAGCGAGGACTGGAACCAGCCGCGGTGCTGGTCGGAGCCTTCCAGGTACAGGTCGGCCGGCTTGCCGAAGCCACGCGCGGCGAGCACGCCTTCATGGGTCACGCCCGAATCGAACCAGACGTCGAGGATGTCGGTGACTTTCTCGTAGTCGGCCGCTTCGGCTCCGAGCAGTTCGGCGGCGTCCAGCGAGTACCACACATCGATGCCCTCGGCTTCGACGCGGTCGGCGACCTGCTGCATCAGCTCCACCGAGCGCGGGTGGATCTCGCCGGTCTGGCGATGGGTGAACAGTGCGATCGGTACGCCCCAGGTGCGCTGGCGCGAGATGGTCCAGTCCGGGCGACCGTCGACCATGCTCTGGATGCGCGCCTTGCCCCAGGTCGGGAACCAGCCGACAGTGTCGATCGCAGCCAGCGCATCGCTGCGCAGGTTGGCCTTGTCCATCGAGATGAACCACTGCGGAGTGGCGCGGAACACCACTGGTGTCTTGTGGCGCCAGCAGTGCGGATAGCTGTGGCGGATCGGGTGGAAGGCCAGCAGCGCACCGTTGTCGCGCAGCACGCCGACGATGGCCTCCTGCGCCTTCCACAGGTGCTGGCCGGCCAGCACCACCTCACCGGCCGGCGGGGTCGATTCCAGGTACACGCCACGGCCGTCGATCGGGGTCACCTGCCCGGCGTTGTACTTGTCCAGCAGGCCGTACTTCTGGCTGACCACGAAGTCTTCCTGGCCGTGACCAGGGGCGGTGTGCACCGCACCGGTACCGTCCTCGTCGGAGACGTGGTCGCCATTGAGCAGCGGGATGTCGCGCTCCGGATAGAACGGATGCGCCAGCAGCTGGTTCTCCAGCGCCGCACCGGTGGTTTCACCGTGCAGCACGACGCTCTCGACGCCGTAGCGCTGCAGCGAGCGCTCGGCCAGCGCGGCGGCCAGCACCAGCCAACGGCGCTTGCCGTTGTGGGCCGGGCCTTCGGCCAGCACATACTTGATTTCCGCGCCCAGCGACACCGCCAGCGAGGCCGGCAGCGTCCACGGGGTGGTGGTCCAGATCGGCACGGCCACTTCGACGTCGGCCGGCACGCTCACACCGAACGCCTTGCCGATGGCCTGGGCATCGCGCGCGGCGTAGGCCACGTCGATCGCCGGCGATTCCTTTTCCTGGTACTCGATCTCCGCCTCGGCCAGTGCCGAGCCACAGTCGAAGCACCAGTACACCGGCTTGGCACCACGCACCAGGTGACCGTTGGCGACGACCTTGGCCAGCGCACGGATCTCATTGGCTTCGAAGTCGAAACTCAGGGTCTTGTACGGGTTGTCCCAATCGCCGGTCACGCCCAGGCGCTTGAAGTCCACGCGCTGGATGTTGATCTGCTCTTCGGCGAACTCGCGGCACTTCTGCCGGAATTCAACCGCATCGAGCTTGGTGCCGACCTTGCCCCACTTCTTCTCGACCGCGATCTCGATCGGCAGGCCATGGCAGTCCCAGCCCGGCACATAGGGCGCATCGAAGCCGGCCAGGTAGCGCGACTTGACGATGATGTCCTTCAGGATCTTGTTGACCGCATGGCCCAGGTGGATGCGGCCGTTGGCGTAGGGCGGGCCGTCGTGCAGCACGAACAGCGGGCGGCCGGCGGCGTTGTCACGCAGCTGCTGGTAGAGCCCCTGCGCTTCCCACTGCGCCAGAATGCCCGGCTCGCGCTTGGGCAGGTCGCCGCGCATCGGGAATTCGGTGGCTGGCAGGTTCAGGGTGGTCTTGTAGTCCTGGCTCACGCAGTGGCTCGCAATCTATGTTCGGAAAGGAGGGCGCGCGCCTGTTCGGCGTCGCGGTGCATCTGGTCGGTCAGTGCCGCCAGATCATTGAATTTCTCTTCGTCGCGCAGCTTGGCGACAAACTCCACGTCGATGTGGCGCCCGTACAGGTCGCCCTGGAAATCGAACAGGTGGGCTTCCAGCAGCGGCTCCACGCCCTCCACCGTCGGCCGAGTGCCGAAGCTGGACACCGACGGCCACGGCTGGTCGAACACGCCGTGCACCCAGGTCGCGTAGATGCCCGACAGCGCCGGGGTCTTCGGGAAGCGCAGGTTGGCGGTGGGGAAGCCCAGCGTACGGCCAAGCTGGCGACCGCGCACCACGCGCCCGCTGATCGCATACGGGCGACCGAGCAGGTCGTTGGCGCGGGCGAAATCGCCCCCCTGCAGCAGCTGGCGGATGCGGGTGCTGGAGATGCGCTCGCCATGCAGGTCCACCGCTTCAATCTCGCCGGCGCTGAAGCCCAGTTCGGCGCCCATCTCCTGCAGCAGTGCCAGATCACCGCGGCGGCGGTTGCCGAAGCAGAACTCCGGCCCGATCCAGACTTCGCGGGCGCCCAGCCGGTGCACCAGCAACCGGCGCACGAAGGTCTCGGCCGGCATCGCCGCCATCGCCGCGTCGAAGCGCAGCAGGCCGACCGCATCGACACCGAGCTCGCGCAGGATCTCGACCTTGCTGCGCGCCAGGGTCAGCCGCGGCGGCGGCGTGCCCTGGGCGAAGAATTCACGCGGCAGCGGCTCGAATGCCACGGCCACTGCGGCCACGCCCAAGGCGCGCGCGCGGGCGACCGCGTGGCGGACCAGCGCACGATGGCCCAGGTGGAGGCCGTCGAATGCACCGATACAGACCACGCTTCCGTTGGGGAACAGCTCCCCGCCCTCGACGCTTCTGAACAGCCTGCTCATCAACTCTCGTTCCGGCCCGACCGGGGCCGCCGCTTCAATGGTGTAACCCTGAAGTATAGCCGCCACGGGCCGCGATCAATGCCCGCGCAGGTCGCGCGGGCGGAAGCCCATCGCCAGCATGGCCACCGCATAGGTCGCGCCGCCGCCGCCGACCAGCAACGCCAAGGCACCGATCCGCTCCCACACACGCATCGCGGAGAAACCCGGCAGCCAGTGCAGCAGGGCCAACAGCACGCCAACCATGGCCGCACAGGCCAGCACCAGGCGCAGCAGATAGCCGCCCCAACCCGGCCGGCGCTGGTAGACATCGGTCTTGCCCAGCCAGTACCAGAGCAGGCCCAGGTTCAGGTAACTGGACAGCGCGCTGGCGATGCCCAGTGCCAGGTGCAGGCCCGGCTGCTTGCCGATGGCCGCCATCACGCCCTGCGCCTTCAGCGCGTCGGGCACCATCACCTGGTACAGCACGGCCAGCAGGGCGAAGTTGAACACCATGTTGGCCACCAGCGCCGCCACGCCGGCGCGCACCGGGGTCTTGGTGTCCTGGCGGGCGTAGAAGGCCGGCAGCACCACCTTCAGCAGGGCGAATGCCGGCAGGCCGAAGCTCAGGCCATACACCGACAGCGCGGTCATGCGGGTGTCGAAGGCGCTGAACTGGCCGTGCTGGAAGATGGTCGCGATCAGCGGCTCGGCCAGCAGCAGCAGGCCCAGCATGGCCGGCACCGAGATCAGCAGGGTCATGCGCAGGCCCCAGTCCAGCGAGCGCGAGAAGCCCTCGCGGTCGGTGCTGACATGGTGGCGGGCCAGCGCCGGCAGGATCACCGTGCCCAGCGCCACGCCGAACACGCCCAGCGGCAGCTCCAGGAAGCGGTCAGCCAGCGACAGCCACGACTGCGAGCCGTCGGTCAGCTTGGCCGCGATCACCGTATCCAGCAGCAGGTTGATCTGCGCCACCGAGGAACCAAACAGGGTCGGCACCATCAGCGTCATGACCTTGCGCACACCCGGGTGGCGCCAGCCCCAGCGCGGCAGGGTCAGCAGGTTGATGCCCTTCAGCGAGGGCAGCTGGAACAGCAACTGCAGGATGCCGGCGGCCAGCACCGCCCAGCCCAGCGCCAGGATCTGCTTTTCCGGCGTGCCGCCCAGCCGCGGTGCCAGCCACAGCGCGCCGGCGATCATGCACAGGTTGAGAATGACCGGGGTCAGCGCCGGCATGGCAAAGCGCTGGAAGCTGTTCAGCGCACCACCGGCCAGTGCGGTCAGCGAGACGAACAGCAGGAACGGGAAGGTCAGGCGGAACAGGTCGACCAGCAGGCCCTGCTTGACCGGGTCGGTATCAACGCCACTGGAGAAGACCGAGGCCAGCTGCGGCGCGAAGATCAGCGCCAGTGCGGTGACCAGCATCAGCACCCCGCCCAGGGTGCCGGCGGTGCGCGCCATCAGTTCGCGCAGTTCGGCGTGGCTGCGGGTTTCCTTCACTTCCGTGAACACCGGCACGAAAGCGGTGGCAAACGAGCCCTCGGCGAACAAACGCCGCAGGAAATTGGGTACCCTGAAGGCGACCCAGAAAGCATCAGTGATGGCGTTGGTGCCGAACGTGGTGGTCACCACGAAGTCCCGGACAAGTCCGAGAACGCGCGAGACCATGGTCATGCTGCTGAACGACAGCAGGCCCCGCAACAACTTGGGTGAACTCACTCAGCGTCCCTCTTGACAATCGACTTGACGTGCATTTCTTACGCCATCATACTAGCTAGCTTGCTGTTCCCATAACACCGATTTTTTCAGGAAACCACCACCGTGGCCAATATCAAGTCCGCCAAGAAGCGCGCCAAGCAGACCGTCGTGCGCAACGCGCGCAACGTGGCTCAGCGCTCGATGCTGCGCACCGCTGTCAAGAAAGTGATCAAGGCGCTGGACGCCAACGATGCCGCCGGCGCCGAAGCCGCCTTCGCCGTTGCCCAGCCGATCCTGGATCGCTTCAGCGCGCGTGGCCTGATCCACAAGAACAAGGCTGCTCGCCACAAGAGCCGCCTGAACGACCGCATCAAGGCCCTCAAGGCCGCCTGATCCGGCGTTGCCGCCCTGCCCTTCGGGGTTGGGCTGCAGACAAAAGCCCGGCCCCGGCCGGGTTTTTTGTTGCCCGCGATCCGGGACTTTTGACACGTCCGGGGTCAGATCCCTTTTCCAGCGGAAAAGGGATCTGACCCCGGCAACAAAAAACCCGGCCGAAGCCGGGTTTTCCGCATGGAACCACAACGCCATCATTGCGCGTCGCGGGCTTCCTGCTCTTCTTCCTTCTGGTGATCGAAGAAGGCCATGATCCGGCTCATGATCGGGAAGGTGCCTTCGCGACCCAGTGCGGAGACCAGGAACCACGGCTCCTTCCAGCCCAGCTCGGCGACGATCTGCTCGGCCGCGGCCTGCGCCTCGTCTTCGAACATCAGGTCAGCCTTGTTCAGCACCAGCCAGCGCGGCTTTTTCAGCAGTTCCGGATCGTGCTTCCCCAGCTCGCGCTCGATCGCACGCACCTGCTCCACCGGCGAAATGCCCTCCACGCCGCCTTCCATCGGCGAGATGTCCACCAGGTGCAGCAGCAGGCGGGTGCGCTGCAGGTGGCGCAGGAACTGCGCACCCAGGCCGGCGCCGTCCGCAGCACCTTCGATCAGGCCCGGAATGTCGGCGATCACGAAGCTGCGGTGGTTCTCCACCTTCACCACGCCCAGGTTCGGGTACAGCGTGGTGAACGGGTAATCAGCCACCTTCGGCGTCGCCGCCGAAACGGCGCGGATCAGGGTGCTCTTGCCGGCGTTGGGGAAGCCCAGCAGGCCGACATCGGCCAGCAGCTTCAGCTCCAGCTTCAGCGTGCGCTCCTCGCCCGGCTCGCCCGGCAACGCCTGGCGCGGCGAGCGGTTGGTCGAGCTCTTGAAGTGCATGTTGCCCAGGCCGCCACGACCGCCCTTGGCCACCAGCAGGCGATCGCCGTGCCGGGTCAGGTCGCCGATGATCTCATCGGTGGCAACGTTGATGATCACGGTGCCGACCGGCACGGTGATGGTCAGGTCTTCGCCACCCTTGCCATAGGCCTGGCGGCCCATGCCGTTCTCGCCGCGCTGCGCCTTGAAGATGCGGTCATGGCGGAAGTCGACCAGGGTGTTCAGGTTTTCGTCGGCGCGGATGTACACGCTGCCGCCCGCACCGCCGTCGCCGCCGTCCGGGCCGCCGAGCGGAATGAACTTCTCGCGACGGAAGCCAATGCAGCCGTTGCCGCCGTTGCCGGCGAACACTTCGATTTCTGCTTCGTCTACCAGTTTCATTGTTTCGATGCCTGCGATGGGCGCGGCCTGCTGGCCGCCGCCTTGAATGTCATGCCGGCCGCGGGCCGGCAACCCGGCCCAGCCGGTCTTGCTTCAACTCTAACGAAAAGCCCCGCCGAAGCGGGGCTCTTCATGCAGCACTCCCATGCCGGGGCACGGGTGCCGGCGATGCCTGGATCAGGCGTCGGCCGAGACGATGCTGACGGTGCGACGCTTCTTGGCGCCCTTGACCGAGAACTCCACCTTGCCGTCCACGAGGGCAAACAGGGTGTGGTCACGGCCCAGGCCAACGCCCGAACCCGGGTGGAACTGGGTGCCGCGCTGACGCACGATGATGTTGCCGGCTTCGATGGCCTGGCCGCCGAAGATCTTGACGCCCAGGTACTTCGGGTTGGAGTCGCGACCGTTGCGCGAGGAGCCTACGCCCTTTTTATGTGCCATGACTGCTTCTCCTGATGCTTAGCCGGCGATGCCGGTGATCTCGATTTCGGTGTAGTACTGACGGTGACCCTGACGCTTCATGTGGTGCTTGCGGCGACGGAACTTGATGATCCGGACCTTGTCAGCACGACCCTGGGACAGGACCTTGGCGGTGACGGCAGCGCCCTTCAGCGCATCGCCCAGCTTCACGCCGTCGCTGTCACCCAGCATCAGGATGTTGTCAAACTTGATCTCGCTGCCGACTTCGACTTCGAGCTTTTCAATGCGGAGCTTTTCGCCCTGCGCCACGCGGTATTGCTTACCGCCGGTGACCAGTACTGCGTACATGACCAGGCCTTCCTCTGTAGTTATTGTGGTCTGAGCTGCCGCCATCGAGGGCGGACAGGAGCGGGATTGTACGCAGATCGTCGGGCGCGGGTCAAGTCAACCCCTGAACGCCGCAGGGGGCGGCGTCGGAACGGGGTCAGATCCCTTTTCACCCCGTGAAAAGGGATCTGACCCCTGCCTGTCGGCCTGTCTCACAAGGTGAGACACCGGGCTGGCATTGTCGCCCATTGCCCCCATCTGGTCACCTCGGTAGGCTGACCGATTGCCGTTCCCTGCTGGCCCGGCACCCAGCCAACGCCCCCACAACCGGATCCCCCATGGCGATGGATTTCATCCGCATCCGCGGCGCGCGGACGCACAACCTGAAGAACCTCGACCTCGACCTGCCCCGCGACAAGCTGATCGTGATCACCGGCCTGTCCGGCTCGGGCAAGTCCTCGCTGGCGTTCGACACCATCTATGCAGAAGGCCAGCGCCGCTATGTCGAGTCGTTGTCGGCCTATGCGCGCCAGTTCCTGAGCGTGATGGAAAAACCGGACCTGGACCACATCGAGGGCCTGTCTCCGGCGATCTCGATCGAGCAGAAGTCGACCTCGCACAACCCGCGTTCGACGGTCGGCACGATCACCGAGATCTACGACTACCTGCGCCTGCTGTACGCCCGCGTAGGCACCCCGCGCTGCCCAGACCACGGCTACCCGCTGGAAGCGCAGACGGTCAGCCAGATGGTCGACCAAGTGCTGACCCTGGACCCGGAACAGCGCTACATGCTGCTGGCGCCGGTCATCCGCGACCGCAAGGGCGAGCATGCCCAGGTGTTCGACCAGCTGCGCGCACAGGGCTTCGTGCGCGTGCGCGTGGACGGCGAGCTGCATGAGATCGACGCGGTGCCGCCGCTGGCGCTGCGCCAGAAGCACACCATCGAGGCGGTGATCGACCGCTTCCGCCCGCGCGAGGACATCAAGCAGCGCCTGGCCGAGAGCTTCGAGACCGCGCTGAAGCTGGGCGATGGCATGGCCTCGGTGCAGAGCCTGGACAACACGGAAACCGCGCCGACCCTGTTCTCCTCCAAATACTCCTGCCCGGTCTGCGATTACTCGCTGCCGGAACTGGAGCCGCGCCTGTTCTCGTTCAACGCACCGATGGGCGCCTGCCCCGGCTGCGATGGCCTGGGCATGGCCGAGTTCTTCGATCCCTCGCGCGTTGTGGTGCACCCCGAGCTGTCGCTGGCCGCCGGCGCGGTGCGCGGCTGGGATCGCCGCAACGCCTACTACTTCCAGCTGATCGCTTCGCTGGCCAAGCACTACCGGTTCGATGTCGACGCGGCCTGGAACTCGCTGCCGGACAAGGTGCAGCAGGCCGTGCTGTACGGCAGCGGCGATGAAGCGATCACCTTCACCTACTTCACCGAAGCCGGTGGCCGCACCCAGCGCAAGCATCGCTTCGAGGGCATCATTCCCAACCTCGAGCGCCGCTACAAGGAAACCGAATCGCCGGCGGTGCGCGAAGAGCTGTCCAAGTACATCAGCGAACAACCCTGCCCGGAATGCCATGGCGCGCGCCTGAACAAGGCTGCACGCAATGTGTTCGTGGCCGACCGCCCGCTGCCGGAGCTGGTGGTGCTTCCGATCGACGAGGCGCTGAAGTTCTTCAGCGAGCTGAGCCTGCCGGGCTGGCGTGGCGAGATCGCGGCGAAGATCGTCAAGGAAATCGGCGAACGCCTCGGCTTCCTGGTCGACGTGGGCCTGGATTACCTGACCCTGGAGCGCAAGGCCGACACCCTGTCCGGTGGCGAGGCGCAGCGCATCCGCCTGGCCAGCCAGATCGGTGCCGGCCTGGTCGGCGTGATGTACGTGCTCGACGAACCGTCGATCGGCCTGCACCAGCGCGACAACGAACGCCTGCTGGGCACCCTCACCCGCCTGCGCGACCTCGGCAACACGGTGATCGTGGTCGAGCATGACGAGGACGCGATCCGCCTGGCCGACTACGTTCTGGACATCGGCCCGGGCGCAGGCGTGCATGGCGGCGAGATCGTCGGCCAGGGCACCCTGCAGGACATCCTGGAGGCACCGCGCTCGCTGACCGGCCAGTACCTGTCGGGCAAGCGCGCGATCGAGATCCCGGCGCGCCGGCACAAGCCGAACCCGAAGATGACCCTGCACCTGCGCGGGGCCAGCGGCAACAACCTCAAGGGCGTGGACCTGGCGATTCCGTCGGGCCTGCTGACATGCGTGACCGGCGTGTCCGGCTCCGGCAAGTCGACCCTGATCAACGACACCCTGTTCTCGCTGGCCGCCAACGAGATCAACGGTTCCTCGCACCCGATCGCCCCGTACAAGGAGATCGATGGTCTGGACCTGTTCGACAAGGTGGTGGACATCGACCAGTCGCCGATCGGCCGCACCCCACGTTCGAACCCGGCCACCTACACCGGCCTGTTCACTCCCCTGCGCGAACTGTTCGCACAGGTGCCCGAAGCGCGTGCACGCGGCTACTCGCCGGGCCGCTTCAGCTTCAACGTGCGTGGTGGCCGCTGCGAGGCCTGCCAGGGCGATGGCCTGATCAAGGTCGAGATGCACTTCCTGCCGGACGTGTACGTGCCGTGCGATGTCTGCCATGGCAAGCGCTACAACCGCGAGACGCTGGAGATCCTGTACAAGGGTTTCAACATCAACGACGTGCTGGAAATGACCGTCGAGGATGCGCTGAAGCTGTTCGAGCCGGTGCCGTCGATCGCACGCAAGCTGGAAACACTGGTCGACGTCGGCCTGAGCTACATCAAGCTGGGCCAGAGCGCGACCACGCTGTCCGGTGGTGAAGCGCAGCGCGTGAAGCTGTCCAAGGAGCTGTCGCGCCGCGATACCGGCCGCACCCTGTACATCCTCGACGAGCCGACCACCGGCCTGCACTTCCACGACATCGAAGCGCTGCTGGGCGTGCTGCACAAGCTGCGCGACGAAGGCAACACGGTGGTGGTGATCGAGCACAACCTGGACGTGATCAAGACCGCCGACTGGATCGTCGATCTGGGTCCGGAGGGTGGCCACCGCGGCGGCACCATCCTGGTCACCGGCACGCCGGAAGACGTGGCGGCCTGCCCGCAGTCGTACACCGGCCAGTTCCTGGCCCGCATGCTGCCCTCCACCAGCGCGCGCCCCGAGCAGCCGGCCGCCGTGGCCAACAAGCCCGACGCCCGCCCCCCGCGCAAGATGAAGCCCGAGAAGCCGGCCAAGGTGGCGAAGAAGGCCGTGGCCGCCAAGAGCACCGGCAAGGCCAGCAAGAGCACGTCGAAGAAGAAGGACGCCTGATGAGCAGCGAACACAAGATCCTGGCCCGCATCCCGATCAGCGTGCGCTGGCGTGACATGGACAGCATGGGCCACGTCAACAACGCCAAGTACATTTCCTACCTGGAAGAAGCGCGCGTGCGCTGGATGCTGGGCGTGGACGGCGTGTCGATGACCGACCGCATCGCCCCGGTCGTGGCCGCGACCAACGTCAATTACCGGCTGCCGATCGTGTGGCCCAACGACATCGTGGTCGAATTGTTCGTCGAGCGCCTGGGCAACAGCAGCGTGACCATCGGCCACCGCATCGTCGACCAGCAGGACGCGTCGAAGCTGTACTCGGATGGCAACGTGGTGGTGGTCTGGATGGATACCCAGACCGGCAAGAGCGCGCCGCTGCCTGAGGCGATCCGCAACGCTTCCACCTGAAGGTAGTGCCGGCCGCTGGCCGGCAACCTCCAGACGCTTCGCGCATGCCGGCCAGCGGCCGGCACTACCGATCCAATTCAAAGGACTGACATGATCCACCAGACTGAACTGAGCGACCTGCTGCCCGGCATGGTCCCCTTCCCCACCGACGTCTTCCCCGCCGACCAGGCCTGGCTCGGCCAGCACCTGCTGCCGCTGCTGAAGATCGACCTCGGTGTGCTGCGCCCGGAACTGGCCGGCCAGGTGGCGACGATGCTGTGCCCGATCGAGCCGTACGACGGCTGCATCGGCGAAACCACCGAAGAACACCACAACGATTTCACCGCCACCAACTGGATCTCCTTCGAGCTGACCGCCGGCAACCAGATGCGCTTCCTCGGCAACGAGGGCTATTTCATCGGCGATGCAGTACAGGACAAGGACGCGCAGGAACACATTGCGCAGATGCGCGACAGCTACGCCAAGGCCCGCGACTACCACGCCATGCATGGCCGCCTCGCCTGCTACTCGCGCTACGGCAAGGGTGAGGCCAGCGAGCGCGCTTATCTGGATACGCTGGGGGGACAGATTTCCTGTGGCAACTGGATCGAAACGGCCGATATTCCTGCCGCCTTCACCCTGGAATTCACCGACGCCGCCAACGACCGGCATGCTCCAGATGATGCCGAACTGGCGATCATCCGCCGCGATGGCCACAAGTTCTTCGCCGTCGCCGAAGTCGCCGGCTACAACTGGTGCGCCACCGGCGCCGACGCGATCGTGATGCTGTATGAGCCGGTGAGCCGCACGGTGCTGTTCTCGTACGACTGGTCGTAGCATCCCGCCGGGCATGGCCCGGCGCTACCCAGGCATGACCGCCGGATCATCACCGGTAGCGCCGGGCCATACCCGGCGGAACGGGCGACGCGTTACGGCGCAGCCTTGCGCACCGTCAACGTCGCGCTCGCTTCACCACCACCTTCCAGCTGCAACTGCAGCGGCAGCGCCTGGCCTTCCTTCAGCGCGCCCCGCCCCTGCATCAGCATCAGGTGCAGGCCACCAGGCTTGAGTTCGGCACGCGCGCCGGCTGCCAGCGGCAGGCGCTCGATCGCGCGCATCCGGCTGACGCCATCGACGATCGTGGTCTCGTGCAGCGACACGTCGCCGAAACTACTGCTGGTCGCACCGGTGATCACCACCGCCCTGCTGCAGCCGTTGTGTATCACGCCATAGCCGGCAGTCATCGGCATCGCCAGATTCGGTGGCAACCGCGCCCAGCCCTGCTCCACCGTGACGCAGCGTGATTCCGCAGCCGAAGCCGATGCTGCGGCCGCACACAGCACCCACAGTACGCCAACGAATGGTTTGGTTATCATCGCCCAGGTTCCTTCTTCGCAACGAGACCGCAGCATGACGACGCTCATCGAGGTGATCAACCACGGCCCCATCCGCGAACTGCGCCTGGCGCGGCCGCCGGTCAATGCACTGGACACCGATCTGTGCCGGCAGTTGATCCATGCCATCGAACTGGCCATGGCCGAAGACGCGCACGGCATCGTGCTGTCGGGCAGCGAGCGCATCTTCACCGGTGGAATGGACGTGCCGCACCTGCTCTCGCATGGCGATGACAAGCACAAGCTGCTGGACACCTGGAACGCTTTCTTTGGCGCCGTGCGCACACTGGCCGAGAGCCGCATCCCGGTGGTCGCAGCGATCACCGGCCACGCGCCGGCCGGCGGCTGCGTGCTGGCCCTGTGCTGCGACTACCGGGTAATGGCGCGCAGCGCCGATCCGTCGCGGCCGTATGCCATCGGCCTGAACGAGGTGCAGGTGGGCCTGATCGCGCCGGAGGGCATCCAGCGCCTGCTGCGCCGTGCGGTGGGCGTGCACCGCGCCGGCGTGCTGCTGACCACCGGCTCGCTGGTGCCGGCCGAACAGGCGCTGCAGATCGGCCTGGTCGACGAGCTGGCTGAGGGTGACCTGGTGGTGGCCCGCGCCGTGGCCTGGCTGCAGAACCTGCTCAAGCAGCCTCGGCAGCCGATGCTGCTGACCCGCGCCATCGCTCGCGCCGACCTGCACGAAGCGCTGCACCCGGACCTGATCCAGCTGGACCGTTTCGTCGAGGCCTGGTTCGCCCCGGACGCACAGAACGCCCTGCAGGCCCTGGCGGCGCGCCTGGGCAAGTAGCGGTTGCCCCGCCCAGGGTCAGATCCCTTTCGCCGGGCGAAAGGGATCTGACCCCTGACCGGTATAATCAGGCCCTCTTTCACTGCTGTGGCCGCCCCCTTGAACGACACGCCCGAACCCGTCGTCTCCGAGCTGATCGACCTGCTCACGCTGGAGCGGCTGGAGGACAACCTGTTCCGCGGGCAGAGCCGCGACATCGGCACCAAGTACGTGTTCGGTGGGCAGGTGCTGGGCCAGGCCCTGGCTGCGGCGCAGGCCACGGTCGACAACGGCCGCCACGTGCACTCGCTGCACGCCTACTTCCTGCGCGCCGGCAACATCGACCACCCGATCGTCTACGACGTGGACCGCACCCGCGACGGCGGCAGCTTCTCGGTGCGACGGGTCACCGCGATCCAGCACGGCAAGGTGATCTTCTTCTGCGCGGCCTCGTTCCAGCAGGCCGAGACCGGCGCCGAGCACCAGCACAAGATGCCTGAAGTGCCGCAGCCGGAAGACATCGAACCGAACCGGCCGCTGCCGGCCGAAGTGCTGGAGCGGCTGCCGATCAAGGTGCAGCGCTGGCTGTCGCGTGGCGGCCCGTTCGAGTTCCGCCACGTCTACCCGCGCGACGAGTTGAACCCGCCCAAGCGCCCGCCCTACCACCAGGTGTGGATGCGCCTGAGCGAGCCGGTCGGCGATGCCCCGGAGCTGCACCAGGCGCTGCTGGCCTATGCCTCCGACTTCCACCTGCTGGGCACGGCGACCTTCCCGCACGGCATCAGCTACTACCACCCGCACGTGCAGATGGCCTCGCTCGACCACGCAATCTGGTTCCACCGCCCGTTCCGCGCCGACGACTGGCTGCTGTACTCGCTGGACAGCCCCAGCGCGCAGGATTCGCGCGGCCTGGCCCGCGGCCAGTTCTTCACCCGCAACGGCGTGCTGGTGGCCAGCACTGCGCAGGAAGGCCTGATCCGCGTGGTTCCCGACCAGGCTGCGGCCGCCGCCGTGCCGGCCAAGGAGTAACCCATGCGCCAGATCTTCAGCAGCCAGCGCGTGGAAACCGTCGAAGGCGTGGCCGAGCTCCTGCGCGGGCATGGGATCGACGTCAAGGTGACCAACGGGCGCTCGTACAAGACCCGTCGCCGCGGCCAGTTCAGTTATACCGACCTGGGCAACGCCAACGCCTACCCGGCGGTATGGATCGTGCGTGCCGACGACCAGCCACGCGCGCGCGAAATCCTGCGCGAGGCGCGCCTGCTCGACACTACCCGCCGCGACCACCCCACCGCCGAATTCGCCTTCCGCGACGCGCCGGAACCGGGCAGCGGCGGCCGCAGCTGGGCCTGGCGCATCCGCATCGCGCTGCTGGTGGTGATCGCTGGCGTGGCGCTGGTGATCGGCCTGCGCCATCGCGGCGCCCCGGTGCCCGCCCCGCAGGCCCAGCCGCAGCAGGCGCAACCGGCCCCGCAGGCCGCGCCGGAAGAGGAAGCAGTCCGGGTCCGCATCCAGCCCTCGAAATGACTCGCGGGTGAAAAAGGGGACGGAGGGGATTAAGTCGTTTGTGGCACAAACGACTTAATCCCCTCCGTCCCCTTTTTGTCATGAGGATGCCGGCCAGCGGCCGGCACTACCGCACAGATGCTGGTCACACTTCGCGCGCGGCTCCGTCATGGGACACAATCCCCGCAGGAGAGCCGCCGCCATGACGACGTTCACCGCATCGATCGACCAGACCCTGGAACGCGAACTGCCCGCCGCCGCCAGCGGTTGCCAGCACGCCTACGGCCGCATCGTGCTGGCCTGCCAGAACACGGTCACCGCCATCGCGCTGGCCATCACCCGGGACCGCCAGGCCAGCGAGGACATCGCCCAGGAGGCCTTTGTGAAGGGCTGGCAGCAGCTGCACCAGCTGCGCAGCGCGACCAGCTTCCTGCCGTGGCTGCGGCAGATCACCCGCAACCTGGCCCGCGACTGGCTGCGCGCCCAGCGTGGCCGTCCACTGACCGGCGAGGCGGCCGAGGTGGCGATGGGGATGGCCGCCGATCCGTCCCCGGGCGCAGCCGATCGCCTGCAACGGGTGGAGGAAGAAATCGCCGCCGAGGACATCATCTCCACCCTGCCCGCCGACAGCCGCGAAGTCCTGTTGCTGTACTACCGCGAAGGCCAGCGCTCGCAGCAGGTGGCCGAACTGCTCGGGCTCAGCGACGCCGCCGTGCGCAAGCGCCTGTCGCGCGCCCGCGCGCTGGTGCGCGACGGCCTGCTGCAGCGCTTCGGTGAGTTCGCGCGCAGCAGCGCGCCGAGCGCCGCCTTCGCCACCGCCGTGGTGTCGATGGTGCTGGTGGCCGCACCCGGCACCGCCAGTGCCGCGATCCTGCTGAGCGCCGGCGTCGGCGTGGGCAGCAGCAAGCTGGGCCTGGGCGGGGCCAGCGTGGCCGGGGGTACAGCCATGGGCTCGGTCACCGCCACCCTGGGCTACCTGCACATGATTCCGGCAAGCACTTGGGGCGCGTTCGCTGGTGGCGTTGCCGGCGGCGTGATCGGCAGCTACCTGGGCGGTCGATTCCTGCTGTCCTATGCCAAGACCGATGCCGAACGCGCGCGGGTCTGGCGCTTTGTGCGCATGAACACCTGGACAGCCATGGCCTGCTGCCTGGCAGTGCTGGCGGTGGTACTGCTGCAGACCCCGACGTGGGTGCATCTGCTGGTGCTGGTGCTCGGCATGGGTCTGGTGAACTACCAGTGCCTGGGACCGCTGCAGCAGATCATGGCGCCGCTGATCGCGCGCGATTCGTCGCGGCGTGGGCGCACCGGCACCAACTGGGTGTATGAATCGCTGTATGGGCGTACCGGGATCATCGCCATGAACATCGTGGTGCTGGGCGTCGTGCTGTATGCCATGGCCCATTCCAGCGGCCGCTAGGGCCTCAACGCACGACGCCGGCAGTACGCCGGCGTCGTGGTCGGTCAGCGCGCGATGAATCAGCGCTGCGACTTCGGTGCACCGCCGTCGCGCGGACCGCCTTGGCGCGGGCCACCGTGCATCGGGCCCTTGGCCGCGTCGAACTCGGCCTTGCTCAGCTGGCCATCCTTGTTGGTGTCGGCGGCAGCAAACCAGGCATCACGATGCTGCTTCATGCGCAGCTCGCGGTCAGCCTTGTCCAGGTAACCGTCCTTGTTGAGGTCGAGCTGGTCGAAGCGCGCGGCCAGGCGCGGGTCGGCCTTGGCCTCGTCGCGGCTGATGCGGCCGTCCTTGTTGAGGTCCAGCCTGGCCCAGCGCTCACCGCCGTGGCCACGGCGGCCATGCTGCCAGCGCGGCATCTCATCGCGCGAGAGCTTGCCGTCCTTGTTCCTGTCCAGCTCGTCGAACTTCGCGGCCAGGCGCGGGTTGGCAGCCGCCTCGCTGCGGTCGATCACGCCGTCGCCATTGGTGTCCAGCTTGGCCGGGCGCTGCGCCGACGTGGCCGGGGTGTCGGCCGCCAGCGCGATGCCGGAGGCGGAAGTGCCGAGCAGCAGGGCCAGCAGCAGGGGGGTACGGATCATGGGGTCACTCCTGGGAATGGGAATTGCGTCGGGGTGATCACTTCACCCTCGAGTGACAACAACGCCCGGGCGCGACATCGGTTGACGCCGTGGCCGGTTCCATTCATCCGCCGGACAGTCGCCGCCACTGCGACGGGCTGGGGCTATGCTGTGCCCATGGCACTACACGGCGATAGAGACGACGAACTGCGGCTTTTCCAGACCGGCGAGCACCCCTGCGGGTACTGGTCCGACCGGGTGGCGCGCGACCTGGTGCTGGATCCGCACGATCGCCGGCTGGGTGGCCTGTACCCGCTGGCACTGAGCTGGGGCTTCCGCCGCAGCGGTGATCTGGTCTACCGGCCGCACTGCGCGCACTGCCAGGCCTGCGTGGCGGTGCGCATCCCGGTGGCCCGCTTCGCCCCGGACCGCAGCCAGCGCCGCTGTGCCGCCCGCAATGACGACCTGGAGGTGCGGATCACCGCCGCCACCGCCCGTGACGACCTGTTCGCGCTGTATCACCGCTACCTCACCCACCGCCACGCCAATGGCGGCATGGACGACCATGGCCCGCACGAGTTCGAGCAGTTCCTGATCGGCAGCTGGTCGCACACCCGCTTCATGGAGATGCGCCTGCCCGGCCACGACGGCCAGCCCAGCCAGTTGCTGGGGGTGGCGGTGACCGACGTCACCGAGCATGGCCTGTCGGCGGTCTACACGTTCTTCGACCCGGACCACGCCGCGCGCGGGCTGGGTACCTTCGCGATCCTCCAACAGATCGAGTGGGCGCGCCGCGAGGGGTTGCCGCACGTGTACCTGGGCTACTGGATCCGCGGGCACCAGAAGATGGACTACAAGCGCCGCTTCCATCCCCTTGAGGCCTACGACGGCCGCCGCTGGCACGATTTCGACAACGAACTGGACGGGCGCTGACAAACCGCTGACACCGGGCCGGGTGCAGAATAGGGGGATGAACGCCAAACCCCTGATCCTCGCCCTGGCCCTGCTCTGCGGCGCCACCGCCCCCGCCTTTGCCACGTCCCCCGCGATGACTGAGAAGCCGTCCACTGCGCTGCGCCTGGCCACCTACAACACTTCGCTGTACTCCGATGATGCCGGTGGCCTGATCAAGGAACTGGAGGGCGACAGCGAGCACGCACGCAAGATCGCCGCCGTGCTGCAGCAGGTGCGCCCGGACCTGGTACTGCTGAACGAATTCGATTTCGACGATGCCCATCGCGCCGCCGACCTGTTCCAGAAGCGCTACCTGGAAGTCGCCCAGCCCGGCGGCGGCAAGCCGCTGCACTTTGCCTACCGCTACCTGGCGCCGGTCAACACCGGTGTGCCCAGCGGCCTGGATCTGGACAACAACGGCGTGGTCGGCGGCGAAGGCCGCAGCCGCGGCAACGATGCCTGGGGCTACGGCCTGCACCCGGGCCAGTACGGCATGCTGGTGCTGTCGCGCTACCCGATCGACGAAGCCAAGGTGCGCAGCTTCCAGCTGCTGAAGTGGAGCGCGATGCCCGGCTCGATCCGCCCGGTCGACCCACGTACCGGCCAGAGCTTCTACAACGACCATGTGTGGTCGCAGCTGCGCCTGTCGTCGAAGTCGCATTGGGACGTGCCGGTGAAGACCCCGGCCGGCGTGGTGCACGCGCTGGTCTCGCACCCGACCCCGCCGGTGTTCGACGGCCCGGAAAAGCGCAACGCGGCGCGCAACCATGACGAGCTGCGCCTGTGGCAGGAATACCTGTCCAAGGGTGACAAGCCATGGCTGTGCGACGACAAGGGCCACTGCGGCGGCCTGGCGCAGGATGCGCGCTTCGTGATCCTCGGCGACCTCAACAACGACCCGGTCGATGGTGATGGCCGCCATGAGGCGATCGTCGAACTGATCGAGAACGCCCGCGTGCTGCGCTACCCCACCCCGCGCAGCGTCGGTGGCGAGCAGACCAGCCTGGCCTATGCGGCCAAGGGCATCGAGCGCAAGGGCGCACCGTTCCATGCCACCGGCGATTTCGGCCCGAAATCCGGCACGATGCGCTTGGACTACGTGCTTCCCTCGACCGGTTTCGAGTACGTGGGCAGCGGCATCTTCTGGCCGGCCAATGAAAGCCCGGAAGCGAAGATCGCCGACGGCAGCGACCACCACCTGGTGTGGGTGGACGTGCGGTAGAGTCGACTGCACGTTGAGCGTACCGACCAACGGTCGGTACCCACCGGGTTTCGGTAGGCGACGACCGTTGGTCGTCGCTCCTTTTTCAGGGGCGCAGCTCGACGCCGATGGCGTCGGCGGCATCACGCGCGATGGCGCGTGCTTCGTCGATGGTTTCCGCGCGCGCCAGGGTCACACCGACGCGGCGGTGGCCATGCACGCTCGGCTTGCCGAACAGGCGCACGGCAGTATCCGGCACCTGCAATGCAGCGGCGACGTTGTTGAAGTACGGCACGCCCTCGCCGTGTGCCAACAGCGCGCACGACGCCGACGGGCCGCTCTGGCGGATCACCGGGATCGGCAGGCCGAGGATGGCGCGCGCATGCAGCGCGAACTCGCTCAACTCCTGCGATACCAGCGTCACCAGGCCGGTGTCGTGCGGGCGCGGCGACACTTCGCTGAACCACACTTCGTCGCCCTTCACGAACAG
Source organism: Stenotrophomonas sp. YJH_SMC_32 (assembly GCF_059369975.1). Taxonomy (NCBI): domain Bacteria; kingdom Pseudomonadati; phylum Pseudomonadota; class Gammaproteobacteria; order Lysobacterales; family Lysobacteraceae; genus Stenotrophomonas; species Stenotrophomonas sp. YJH_SMC_32. The sequence goes on from NZ_JCAFTE010000003.1 coordinate 57,338, forward strand.
CTCGACGCCGAACAGGCCCCAGCCGCCAAGGTCGTCGGTGATCGCACGTGAGATCTCCTCGGCACGTGCCAGTGCCGCGCTCGACATCGGCTGCGGCTGCCAGCTTTCGCGGTAATCGCCATCCTTCTGCAGGTGGCCGATCGGCGCACAGAATGAGGTGCCGCCGGCATGGCGCACGGTCAACAGGGTGATCTCGTAGTCGAAATCGATGAAGCCTTCGACGATGCAGCGGCCGGCACCGGCACGGCCACCGGTCTGTGCGTACTCCCAGGCCGGAGCGATGTCCGCTTCGCTGCGCAGGGTGCTCTGGCCCTTGCCCGAGGACGACATCACCGGCTTGACCACGCACGGCAGGCCGATGGCAGCCACGGCAGCGCGGTATTCGGCCTCGGTATCGACGAAGCGGTAGGGCGAGGTCGGCAGGCCCAGGGTTTCGGCGGCGAGGCGGCGGATGCCTTCGCGATCCATGGTCAGGCGTGCGGCGCGCGCAGTCGGGATCACCCGCAGGCCCTGCTCCTGCTCCAGCTGGACCAGGGTCTCGGTATGGATGGCCTCGATCTCCGGCACCACCAGATGTGGCTGCTCCTGGGCGATCAGGGCGCGCAGCGCCATCGCATCGAGCATGTCGATCACGTGCGAGCGGTGGGCGACCTGCATGGCCGGGGCATCGGCGTAGCGGTCAGCGGCGATCACTTCCACGCCCAGCCGCTGCAGCTCGATGGCCACCTCCTTGCCGAGTTCGCCCGAGCCCAGCAGCAGCACGCGGGTGGCGGAGGGGGACAACGGAGTTCCAAGCTTGGCCATGGCGGTTCCAGCAGCGACGTGAAGGCGGGTGGGCATTCTAGCTGGCCGCGCACCCTGACCATGGCATCCGACGAACGGTAGTCTACAAGTGATATCAATTTGATATCTTCAATTCGAACCCTCAAGGACGTACCGCCATGAAAGAGAAGTCGCTTGCCTCCCTCAACGGCCTGGGCACCCTGGCCGGATCCCTGCTGGTCGCGCTGGCGGGTACCGCACTGTTCGTACTCGGGGCGACGACCAGGACCGGTTCCGGCTCACCGAACCTGCTGCTGATGCTGGCCGGCATGCTGGTGATCTTCGCTGCGGTCTTCATCCTGGCCGGCCTGTACACCATCCAGCCCAACCAGGCGGCGGTGCTGAGCCTGTTCGGCAAGTACGTCGGCACCGTCAAGGACAACGGCCTGCGCTGGAACAACCCCTTCTATGCCAAGCGCCGGGTCAGCCAGCGCGTGCGCAACTTCGAGAGCGGCAAGCTGAAGGTCAACGAGCTGGACGGCAGCCCGATCGAGATTGCTGCGGTCATCGTCTGGCAGGTGGTCGATGCCTCCGAGGCCGTCTACAACGTGGACGACTACGAGAGCTTCGTGCACATCCAGTCCGAATCGGCGTTGCGCGCGATGGCCACCAGCTATCCCTACGACCAGCACGAGGAGGGACAGCTGGCGCTGCGCAGCCATGCCAGCGAGATCTCCCAGCACCTGAAGAACGAGCTGGCCGAACGCCTGGCCGACGCTGGCGTGCAGGTGATCGACGCACGCATCAGCCACCTCGCCTACGCCGCCGAAATCGCCCAGGCGATGCTGCAGCGGCAGCAGGCCAACGCAGTGATCGCTGCACGCACGCGCATCGTGGCCGGTGCGGTCGGCATGGTTGAAATGGCCCTGGCCGAACTGCAGAAGAACGGCGTGGTGCAGCTGGATGAGGAACGCAAGGCGCACATGGTCAGCAACCTGCTGACCGTGCTGTGCTCGGACCGCGGCACCCAGCCGATCGTCAACGCCGGTTCGCTGTACTGAACCACCCTCGCAACGGGGCGCCCCACCGCCCCGCCAGGAGCTTGCATGAGTGAGAAGAAAGCCTATCCGCTGCGCATCAACGCCGAGGTCCTGGCCGCGGCGCAACGCTGGGCTGACGACGAGCTGCGCAGCCTCAACGCACAGATCGAATACGTGCTGCGCGACGCCCTGCGCAAGGCAGGACGCCTGCCGAAACCCACGCCATCTTCGGAGGACAAGGAATGAGCAAGCGTTGGAGCTACCAGACGATCGAGGTCAAGACGTCCATGATGGGCCTGCTCAAGGCCGAGGACATCCAGAGCGAGCTGAGCCGCCAGGGCCAACTGGGCTGGGAACTGGTCAACATCATCATCCCCGCACCGATGCGCCCGGCGATGCTGGTGTTCAAGAAGGAGGCCTGAGCCATGGGCGCCAGCGATCCGAAACAGTACGAGGTGGCCGAGAGCTCGCCGTTGCGCGTGCTGTGGATCGTGCTGCCCCTGCTCGCCGCCTTCGTGGCCTGCCTGTATGCGCAGTTGTACAAGGCGCCGGCGACGGCGCCCTGGATCGAAGTAACGCTGTCGCCACCCTGGTTCCGGATGGGCGGCAGCGCCGCCTGGAGTCTGCTGGTGATCGCGGTACTCGGCATCGGGTTGGGCGCAGCATTCTTCCGTCGCCGGGTGGAACTGGCCGACAACGTGCTGGATGTGCGCTCGACGATGTACCGCCGCCGCGTTCCGGTGGCGCAGTTGCGGCTGGACCAGGCCGAGGTGGTCGACCTGCAGCGTGACCCCCGCTATGGCATCCGCTTCAAGACCAACGGCTACGCGATGCCGGGCTTCTATTCCGGTCACTTTCGCCTGCAGGGCGGTGGCAAGGGTTTCGCGCTGGTCACCAACCGCGCGAGCGTCCTCGCCCTGCCGGTCCGCGATGGCAGCACCCTGCTGCTCAGTCTCGATCGGCCACAGGCGCTGCTGGAAGCACTGCGCAAGGTGGCCGTGCCGGGCCCGCGGCAGTAAGCTGCGGCGATGCAACGACGCCTGCCCCTGCTGATCAATACCGAAGCCATCGAGTTGTGGCCGGCCGGCCTGCTGCGTGCGCGCAGCAATCTCGACGCGCGCCTGCTGTCACGAGCGAACTGGGTGCTGCGGCGCAAGTGCGATGGCCGTTACCTGGCGGCGGTGGTGGAACACGGCGTGCACGCCATGGTGCCGCGCCTGGCGCGCGAGCCCGGGGCCGAGGAAGCACTGGCCTTGCTGGATGCAGCTGCGGCCCGGCCGTTCGGTGCAAATCTGGAAGCGCAGTGGCTGCCCCTCGCCGGGCTGCAGCAGCGCCTGCAGCAGCTCGGCCTGGATGCCCAGCGCTATGCCGACGACAGTGGCCTGCCGCTGGAACCCGAACCGTGCCTGCTGCACTTCGCTGGCCGCGACCGCTTCGGCCGCCCGTTGTGGCTGCGCCGTGGCGCCGCGCAGGGCTGGCGACGGATGCGCCTGCACGCCGCGCAGGATGGCATCGCACTGGATGCAATCTCCGGCTTCCGCAGCCATGCCTACCAGTTGGGCATCTTCGAACGGAAGCTGGCACGCGGGCTGAGCGTGACGGAGATCCTGAAGGTGAATGCCGCGCCGGGGTTCAGTGAACACCACAGCGGCCACGCGCTGGACATCGGTACGCCGGGCGATGCCCCGGCCGAGGAATCATTTGAAGCCACCGACGCGTTCGCCTGGCTGCAGGCCCATGCCGCTGGGCACGGCTTCCGGTTGAGCTACCCGCGCGACAACCCGCACGGCATCGTCTACGAACCCTGGCACTGGTGCTGGAGACCGGCCAACGGCTGAGCCCCTCGTGACGGCCGCAGGGCGAAATTCATGGAGCTGTCCGGGCGGATTCCGCGCGCGCCCACCACGAGATGGAACAAGAAGGTAAAGACAGAAGCCGGTCGCTTCGCTCGAAGTCTCTATAAGGGATCAGCGCGCGGCTGTTGGATCCGCCTTCAAGCGAGCCGAGCACCGCAGGTCCGGCGAGGGCGAAGAGGTGCTTGCGATCCTGTAGAGCCGAGCCATGCTCGGCTGCTCTCCGCACCGCCCCTCGACGGGCCGAGGAGCACAGGGGACCGGTGCACAGCACCGGCTCGCGGCCGGCGGCGCGTTTCTTTTGGTTACTTTTCTTTTCGCGCGAAAAGAAAAGTAACGCCCATGAACCATCACGATCGCATCGGCATGGATCGGAGCGACAGCCCTGCGACCCTCACCGCCTCAACGCATTGATCGCCAGCAATACCCACCCGGCCATCATGCTGGTGCCACCGATCGGCGCCATCCGTGTCGGCCACTGCCACAACGCCCCACCCACCAGGCTGCCGGAAAACAGCAGGACCCCCAGCAGCAGCACGTACAGCGCCAGGTGTGCGATCACCCCCTGCGCGCGCGGCCCAAGCGCGACCAGCACCGCGCCATGCGCGAACGCATACAGCGCCGCCATGTTCAGATGCTGCTGCGCCAACGGGTCGGCCACGCCATGCGATGCATAGGCAGACAGGCCGATCGAGACGGCAGCCAACAGCGCCCCGAGGCAGGCCAGCAGGGAAGGCTTACGTGCGCGACGTTCCAGATTGAACATGAGGGCTCCTTGCGCAGCGCCCCTTGCCGGGCGCCGGATGAAAAAAAAACGCGCCGCAATGAGCGGCGCGTTTTCGTGTCCAACACTACATGGCTCAGCCGGGGATTACTTGACGGCCCAGTAGATGTCGTAGGTACCTTCCGGGGTGAACGACTTGTCGATGCCGTCCTTCCAGGTTTCGTACGGACGGTCGATGACTTCGTTGCCCGAGGTCACGGCCCAGGCACGCAGGCCGTTGCGCGCCACGTCCAGACCCGCCATGTGGCCGGTGTAGGCCGCATGCGCCGAACGGTGCGGAGCAACGTGCACGTACTTGACCGGAGCGCCGCCGTCGATCTTGACGGTCAGCTCGTCGGCAGCAGCACCTTCGGCACCCTTCTTCTTCACCGGCTGGGCAATGTCGAAGGCGTACTTCTCCTGGCCGAAGTCGGTGGTGATGATGCGGAACGGACCGGCAGCTTCAAGGCCATTGGCCTCCATCACGCGCTTGATCCACTCCTGGTTGTCCTTGATGGACTTGGTGATGGTGTCCTGACCGCGGTCCACGTTGCCGGCGTTGACCACCAGCAGGTTCTCGGCCGGCACTTCAACGATGGCCAGGTCGGTCAGCGGGGCTTCCGGCGTGCGGTAGTCCACGTTCGGCACGGTTGCGAGCATGTTGGCCATGCGCGACAGACCCATCTTGATGTCGTCGCCGATCTGGCGGCTGACATACAGGCCGGCGTAACGGCCGAACAGGTCGAAGCCGTACTTCACCGAGTAGTCCTGGGTGATCTTGACGTTGCGACCGCCCTTGCCGGTCGGCTCCAGGTTGAAGGTGGTGACCTTGTCGTGACCCTTGGTGGCGTCCTCGATGGCGATCACAACACGCTTGTTCTCTTCGGCTTCGGTGATCTTCCAGGAACCGGTACCCAGGTCCTTGGAGGTGAAGTCGAGGGTGGCACCGACACCCGAGGCCGGGCCGGACAGCTTCAGGTCAACGGCGGGATCGCGCAGTACCAGCGGGTTCCAGTCCTTGAAGCGGCGCAGGCTGCTGACCGTGTCGTACACGATCGTCATCTTGCGGTTGGTCTCGATGCTTTCGGTGATGTGACGCTCGCCCGGCAGACATACGCCAATGATGACGAACAGGCCAGCCACGATCCCCAAGGCGATCAGGAACTCGATAATACGGGTCATTCAGAGAGTCTCCGGGGCCGATCCCACGGCCGGGTTGATTGAAGCGAAGCGCCAATCCTAGCAGGCTTCGCGGGCATTGTTTATCGGGATTGGCGCACCGGTTTCCCTGCCGGCTGCGTATTTGTATGGACAAAGGATTCGAAGGGTAACGCATACCGCTACCCGGCAAGTAGGGGTCAACCCTGGCGGAAACCCCGGGCCACGACCCAAGTCTTTGTACTTGAAAGATTTTTCTTATACCAGCTGGAGTTCGAAGGCCTTCAATACGGCACGCGTACGGTCGCGCACACCCAGCTTGGAAAGGATGTTGGACACGTGGTTCTTGATGGTGCCCTCGGCGACGCCCAGCGAATTGGCGATCTCCTTGTTGGAGAAGCCACTGGCCATCAGCCGCAGGATCTCGGTCTCGCGGTCGGTCAGCGGGTCCGGGCGGTCCAGGCTGACGAATTCATTGCGCATGTGCTCCAGGCCGGACAGCAGGCGCTGGGTTACCGCCGGCTGCACCAGCGATCCCCCGTCGGCCACGGTGCGGATGGCACCGACCAGCTGTGCCAGGGTGACGTCCTTGAGCAGGTAGCCCTTGGCACCGGCCTTGAGCCCGGCCAGCACCAGCTGATCGTCGTCGAAGGTAGTGAGGATGATGGTCGGCGGCAGCTGTTCCTGCCTCGACAGCACCTGCAGGGCCTCCAGCCCCGACATCACCGGCATGCGCATGTCCATCAGCACCACGTCGGGGCGTACCTGGGGGATCAGCTCGACCGCCTGCCGGCCGTCGCCGGCCTCGGCCACCACCTCGATGCCGTCGTCGAGCGCCAGCAGGGAGCGGATTCCCTGCCGCACCAGGGTTTGGTCGTCGACCAGGCAGACGCGAATCATCAACGCACTCCTTCAGGAACCTTGGTAAGGGCCGCCACCAGCACCGTTGCCGGCACCGTCGCCCGCAGCCGGAAACCCTCACCGGGGCGGGTTTCGATCTGCAGCTGGCCACCACATTGTTGCAGGCGCTCGCGCATGCCGCGCAAGCCATTGCCCACATTGACCATATCCGCGCCGACGCCGTCGTCGCGGGCCTCGACCACCACCCGATCGGGGGCTTCACGGTACACCTTGATCCACAGGTGGCGGGCACTGGCATGGCGCACCGCGTTGGTGATGATCTCCTGGGTGCAGCGCAGCAGTACGTGGGCCCGCTGCGGGTCCTCCACGTTCAGCGGATCCTCGATCTCCAGCTGGATGTCCAGCGAGGGCACGTTCTCGGTCAGCGGGCGCAGGGCCGCGGCCAGATCGATCGCGCCGGTCTCGCGCAGCTGGCTCACGACCTCGCGCACGTTGCCCAGCAACAGCTTGGCCAGCGCGTGCGAGCGCTTCACGTGATCCAGGGCCTGGCCCTCGGCCAGGTGCCCGGCGACCTCCAGGTTCAGGGTCAGCGCGGTCAGCTGGTGGCCCAGCAGGTCATGCAGTTCGCGCGAAATGCGGGTGCGCTCGTTGACCCGCGCGCTCTCGGCCAGCAGGGCGCGGGTGGCGCGCAGCTCTGAATTGAGCCGGCGCTGCTCGTCGCGGGCCTCGGTCTGCTGACGCGCAACCAGGCTGGTCACGAAGATGAACATGGAGAAGCCGCCGTACAGCAGCGACTGCATCACCGCTTCGAACAGCGGGAAGCGCAGCAGCATGTAGTAGACCGGAGCCACGGCCAGCTGGCTGACCAGCAGCCACAGCACTCCCAGCCGTACCGACAGCATCCACGGAATGACCCCGGCGGCGACCATCATCAGGATGCTGCCCAGGCCCGACCCGCTGAGGAAGCTGACCCCCAGCGCCGAGACCGTCAGCAACAGCAGCAGGCTGCGGTCCAGCCAGCTGGTGTGGCTGTCGCTGCGCAGGATGCGGGTCAGCCAGTAGTAGGCCGTGCCGAAGGACAGGTAGGCAACGAACAGCAGGATCGCCCAGCCGCCCATGTCAGCGCGGCTGTGCAGGTTCTCGAACTGCGAGTATGCCAGCGGCAGGCCGACCATGACCCAGGTGAACAGGCCGGCCAGGCGGAGGACGCGGGTATGGCTGAGGACTCCCAACATGCCAGCACTCTACGGGCCCGGCCTGCGTCGCGCACTCCCACGGAAGTCATGCCCCTGCAGTCGCCTGTTCATGCCGCAGCCCACCCCGGGCATGCAATAATCGTGCGCAGGGTCCCTTGATGGACCAACCGCGTTACCCCACGGAGTCACAATGTCGATTGTCATCCGCGACGTGCGCGAGCACGAGCTCGATTCCGTCCTGGCTTTGAACAACAATGCTGGCCTGGCCATCCTTCCCCTGGATGCGGCCCGCCTGCGCCTGTTCTATGAAACCGCTGAATACTTCCGCGTCGCCGAGCGCGACGGCAACCTGGCCGGCTTCCTGATCGGCTTTGGCAGCGACAGCCAGCACGACAGCAGCAATTTCGCCTGGTTCAAGCAGCAGCTGGACACCCCGTTCTTCTATATCGACCGCATCGTGGTCGCCAGCCGCCGTCGTGGCGGCGGCGTCGGCCGTGCGTTCTATGCCGACGCGCAGAGCTTCGCCGAACTGCGCTACCCGCAGATGACCTGCGAAGTCTTCCTCGACCATGGCGCCGATGCCGCCCTGCTCTTCCACGGCAGCTTCGGCTTCCGCGAGCTGGGCCAGAACACGATGCCGCAGGTCGATGTGCGCGCCAGCATGCTGGCCAAGGAACTGTGCAGCTACCCCTGGGTCAAGGAGACCTACGGCGGCAAGCTGCCGGATGTGGCATGGACACGCGCACGGCAGCTGCCGGCGCAGGCACAGCGGCCGACGGGGACCTGAGCGTGGCGGTGAATTTCGATTACGAACAGGCCGGTGAACTGAAGATCGGCCAGGTGGGCATCGCCAACCTGCGCATCCGTACCCTTGATGTCGAACGCCTCGTGCAGGAAATGCGCGAGCGCGTGACCCGCGCCCCGAAGCTGTTCGGCCGCGCCGCGGTGATCCTCGACTTCGGCGGCCTGAGCCAGGTGCCGGATGTGGCCACCGCGCAGGCGCTGGTCGATGGCCTGCGCAGCGCCGGCGTGCTGCCGGTGGCGCTTGCCTATGGCACCAGCGCGATCGACCTGCTCTCGCAGCAGCTCGGCCTGCCGCTGCTGGCCAAGTTCCGAGCGCAGTACGAGCGTGCCGAGGCCGAACCGGCCCCGCCGCCGCCTGCACCGGAGCCGCGCCGCGCAGCCCGTGCCGAACCGAAGCCGGCCCCGGCAACGCCGGTGGCCAAGGTGGCCGACGCGGCTGCACCAAAGCCGGGCCGCATGCAGCTGGGCAACGTGCGTTCGGGCCAGCAGCTGTACGCGGAGAACTGCGACCTGACCGTGATGGCCACCGTCGGCGCCGGCGCCGAGGTCATTGCCGATGGCAGCATCCACATCTACGGCACCCTGCGCGGCCGCGCGCTGGCAGGGGCCCAGGGCAACACCGCGGCACGCATTTTCTGCCGTGATTTCCATGCGGAACTGGTCGCCATTGCAGGCCATTACAAGGTACTGGACGATGTCCCGGACAACCTGCGCGGCAAGGCCGTGCAGGTCTGGCTGGAACAGGACCAGATCAAGATCGCTGCGCTGGACTGACGCAGCCCCCAAACAGAATCATCAGGAGAAGTCCTTTGGCTGAAATCATCGTAGTCACCTCCGGCAAGGGCGGCGTCGGCAAGACCACTTCCAGCGCGAGCCTGGCCTGCGGCCTGGCTCGGCGCGGCAAGAAGGTGGCGGTGATCGACTTCGACGTCGGCCTGCGCAACCTCGACCTGATCATGGGCTGCGAACGCCGCGTGGTGTATGACTTCGTCAACGTCGTGCACGGCGAAGCCACCCTCAAGCAGGCCCTGATCAAGGACAAGCGCTTTGACAACCTGTACGTGCTGGCCGCCTCGCAGACCCGCGACAAGGACGCACTGACCCAGGAAGGCGTGGGCAAGGTCCTGAAGGACCTGGCCGCCGACGGTTTCGACTACATCATCTGCGACTCCCCGGCCGGCATCGAGAAGGGTGCCTTCCTGGCGATGTATTTCGCCGATCGTGCGGTGGTGGTGGTGAACCCGGAAGTGTCGTCGGTGCGCGACTCCGACCGCATCATCGGCCTGCTCGACTCGAAGACCCACAAGGCCGAGTCCGGCCAGGACGTGCCGGCCTTCCTGCTGCTGACCCGCTACACCCCGCTGCGCGTGGAAAGCGGCGAGATGCTGAGCATCGCCGACGTCGAGGAAGTGCTCGGCCTGAAGGCGATCGGCGTGATTCCGGAATCGGGCGACGTGCTTAACGCCTCCAACAAGGGCGAGCCGGTCATCCTGGATGTCGAATCCGCTGCCGGCCAGGCCTATGAAGACGCCGTCGCGCGCATCCTCGGCGAAGAACGCCCGATGCGCTTCACCAACGTCGAGAAGAAGGGCTTCTTCAGCAAGCTGTTCGGAGGGTAAGCATGGGCCTGTTTGATTTCCTCAAAGCGAAGAAGACCACCGCCGAAACCGCCAAGAACCGCCTGCAGATCATCATCGCGCAGGAACGCAGCCACCGTGGTGGCCCGGACTACCTGCCGCTGCTGCAGCGCGAGCTGCTGGAAGTGATCAAGAAGTACGTGAACATCGACGTCGATGCGGTGAAGGTCGACCTGGTAAAGGATGGCCAGCACGACGTGCTGGACATTTCCGTGGCGCTGCCCGAAGGTCCGGACAAGCCCTGATCCCCTGCCCCGCCCGTGCCTACATGGGCGGGGCTGTCTGACCCGCATGACCGATACGACAACCGCCGTGGACATCACCTGCGTGGGCGACATCGCCTTCGCGGACGCGCAGCGCCTGCTCGCCGCGCATGGCCTTCGGCTGCACCACGTGGCGCCCGGCGAACCGATTCCCGGCAGTTACTGGGGCGAGCCAGAGGCCGGCATCATCGCCAGCAACGTGTACGTACGCGATGACACGCCCGTGCACTCGATGCTGCATGAGGCCTGCCACCTGATCGTACTGCCGCCGGAACGGCGTGCGCAGGTGCACACCGATGCCACCGACTCGGTGGCCGAGGAAGACGCGACCTGCTACCTGCAGATCGTGCTGGCCGGGCAGCTGCCCGGTGTCGGCAGCCAGCGGCTGATGGCCGACATGGATGCGTGGGGATATACGTATCGGCTGGGATCTACCCAGGCGTGGTTTGAACAGGACGCCGAAGACGCGAAGGCGTGGTTGATCGAACGCGGCTTGCCGGTGGCGTGATTCACCGGGAACCGGGGTCAGATCCTTTTTGCGTCGCAAAAGGGATCTGACCCCATCACCGTATCAGCCCTGCCCGGCCAGCGCGCGCAGGGTGATGCCGACGATGTAGGCCAGGTACGTGCCGGTGGCATAGCCCATCGTCCCCAGCAGCACGCCGACCGGCGCCAGGGCCGGATGGAACGCCGCGGCCACCACCGGCGCCGAGGCTGGGCCACCGATGTTCGACTGCGAACCGATGGCGAAATAGAAGAACGGTACCTTCAGCAGCTTGCCCAGGCACCACAGCAGCACGATGTGCACGCTGATCCAGATGATGCCCAGCAGGAACAGCCACGGGCGGTCCAGCAGCGCCAGCAGATCCATCTGCATGCCGATGCAGGCGATCAGGAAGTACAGCAGCAGCGAGCCCAGGCGCGATGCGCCCGCGCCTTCCAGGTTGCGCGCACGGGTGAAACTCAGGCTGAGGCCGAGCGTGGTCGACAGCACCACCACCCACACGAACGGCGCGTCCAGGCTGAACTGCGCAGCCCAGCTGACATTCGCCTTGAACCACGCCGCCAGCGGTGCGCCAATGGCGTGAGCCAGGCCGACACCGCCGAAGGCCACCGCCACGATCAGCATCAGGTCGGTCAGGCTGGGAATGCGTTCGTGTTCGGCCTGGAAGCGCGCGATGCGCTCCTTCAGCTCATCGATGGCCGAGGTATCGGCGCCACTGCGCGCGTCGATCTTCGCCGCGCGCCCGGCCAGGAAGATCAGCGCGGCCATCCATACGTAGCCGACCCCGACGTCGACCACTGCGAACTGTCCGAAGGTGGTCGCATTGACGTCGAACACTTCACGCATCGCCAGCATGTTGGCGCCGCCGCCGATCCAGCTGCCCGCCAGCGCGGCCATGCCGGCCCAGGTGTCTCCGGCCACGGTTTCCGGATGCACGGCACGCATCAGCAGGAACGCCACCACCGCACCGAGCATGATGCTGGCCGAGGCACCCAGGTACATCAGCACCAGCTTCGGGCCAAGCCGCAGGATGCCCTTGATGTCGACCGCAAGGGTCAGCAGGATCAGCGCCGCCGGCAGCAGGATGTCGCGCGCGATCGGGTTGTAGAGCCGGGTGTTCTGCCCGTCGATCAGGCCCACAGTGTTGTAGATGCCGGGAATCAGGTAACACAGCAGCAGTGCCGGCACGAAGGTGTAGACGCGCTTCCACAGGCCCTGTTCTCGCGAGGCGGTCCAGAACACGGCGCCAAGGGTGGCGGCGATCAAACCGAAGACGACGATGTCGTTCTGGATCAGGGCAGTCGAAGGCATGCAGGCGCTCTGGTAGAGCCGGCCGCTGGCCGGCTGCTGTTGGCGGCAGATCCGGAAGGTGCACCGACCAACGGTCGGCACCCACCGGTAAAGCAGAGGGTGAAACAAAAGCGCCGCCCCGAAGGGCGGCGCTGCAATCATCAATTGCCGATGTGCTGCTTCAGCCAGGCATTGACGGTGTCATGCCACAGGATGCTGTTGTTCGGCTTGAGCACCCAGTGGTTTTCATCCGGGAAGTACAGGAACTTCGATTCGATGCCCTGGCGCTGGGCGGCGGTGAACGCGGCCAGGCCCTGCTCGACCGGAATGCGGAAGTCCTGCTGGCCGTGGATGACCAGGATCGGCTTCTTCCAGTCCGCCACGTGGTTGACCGGGTTGAACTTCTCGTAGTTGGCGGCCTTCTGGTACGGCGTGCCGCCCTGCTCCCACTCGGTGAACCACAGTTCTTCGGTGGCGTAGCCCATCATGCGCTGGTCGAACACGCCGTCGTGGTTGACCAGGCACTTGAACGGGCCGTTCCAGTTGCCGGCGATCCAGTTGACCATGAAACCGCCGTAGCTGGCGCCCAGCGCGCAGGCCTTGTCACCGTTGAGGAAGGAATACTTCTTCAGTGCCGCATCCCAGCCCTTCTGCAGGTCTTCCAGCGGGCGGTCGCCCCAGTGCTGGCTGATCGCATCGGTGAATGCCTGGCCATAGCCGGTGGAGCCGTGGAAGTCGATCATCACCACCGCGTAGCCCTGGCCCGCGTAGGTCTGCGGGTTCCAGCGGTAGCTCCAGCCATTGCCGAAGCTGCCCTGCGGGCCGCCGTGGATCAGGAACGCCACCGGGTAGGACTTGCCTTCCTGGTAGTTGTGCGGCTTGACCACGTAGCCGTGCACGGTGTCGTTGTTCCAGCCCTTGAACTCGAACTGCTCGTAGTCGCCGAAGGACACGTCCTTCAGCACCTCGCCTGCGGCCGGGGTCAGCGCGCGCAGTTCGCCGATGGCTTCGCCCGCGGCCGGCAGCAGGCCGACCAGCACCTGGTCGTTGCTCTTCAGACTGTTGCGGGTGATCGCCACGCTGTTGCCGGCCACGTCGACCGCGGTCACGCTGCCATCGCCGATCAGCTTGGTGGCCCTGCCGCTGGCCACGTCGATCTGGAACAGCGGGTGTTCGCCGAGGTCGTCGGCGGTGGTGTAGATGCTGGCGCCGTCGGCGGACAGGGTGATGCCACCGGCCGAACGATCCCACTGCGGGGCAATCTCGCGGGTCTTGCCGCTGGCAACGTCCATCGCCATCAGGCCGAAGCGGTCGGCCTCGAAGCCCGGGCGCTTCATCGCGCGGTAGAACAGCGTCTTGCCGTCGGCACTGAACACCGGGCCGGCATCCCAGGCCGGGTTGGAGGCCGTCAGGTTGACCGGCGCCTGCTTGCCGGCGGCGTCGAAGCGGTACAGGTCGAAGTTGGTCGACCACGGCTCCTGCTTGCCGGCCACGCGGATGCTGGCCACCACGCTGGCGCCGTCCGGCGACCAAACGAAGTCGTCATTGCCGCCGAACGGCTTGGACGGCGCATCACCATCGATGGTCGCGCTCAGCGCCGAAGCGCCCTTGACTGCACCGGCCTTGGCTGCCGGCAGCGGAGCGACGAACAGGGTGTTGCGGCGACCGTCGTTCCAGGTGTCCCAATGGCGCACGAACAGCGAATCCCACACCTGGCCGCTGGCTTTGGCGTCCTTCTTTTCCTTCAGCTTCTTCTCGGTGCAGGCCAGGTCCGAGGCGCACGCCTGGAACACGCCGGCGCTGAACAACACGCGGTCGTCCTGCGGCGACACACGGTAGCTGTCCACGTCGACCGGGAAGTCGGTCAGCTGGCGCGGCGTGCCGCCGCTGATCGGCTGCGCGTACAGCTGCTGGCTGCCGTTCCTGGCACTGAGGAAATACACGGTCTGGCCATCGGCCGACAGCGAAGCGGAATTGACGTTCCAGCCGGCCGGGGTGATCTGCTTCGGCGGCGCTGCGTCGCGGGTGCGCAGGTTGCGCGCGTACAGCGCGGTGGAGGCCTTGAGATTGGCATCCACGCTGCGCTTGGCGAACACCACGGTGCCGCCGTCAGCGGTCAATACCGGCGCGGAGACGCGGTCCATGGCCACCATGTCGCGGACTTCCAGGCCACGGGCAGCGGCGACGCTGGGCAGGACGGCCAGCAGGCTCAGTGGCAGCAGGGCATGACGCAGTTTCATCGGGGTCTCCGCAGGACGGCAAAAAACCGATGGTAGGCCCGCATGGCCGGGGCTGCCAAGGCCATCGGTCATGGCTGCAGGCGGGCAATCGCCAGAAACAGCAAACCCCGCCGAAGCGGGGTTTGTGGGGACGCCGGGGTCGGATCCGATTCCGGCGGAATCGGCTCTGACCCCAGACGCCGTCAGCGCGGGGTCGGAGCCCTTCCCTGCGGGAAGGCGTCCGACCCCATTGCTTACGCCTTGGCGTACTTGCCGGTGCGGTAGATCAGCCAGCCGACCAGGAACAGCACGGCCAGGCCGATCCACTGTGCGCCCGGCAGGTGGAACGGCACCGCCAGCACGTCGGCGCGGCTGCTGACCACGATCGGAATCGCGATGGCGATGCCCATCAGTGCCTCACCGGTGATCAGGCCGGCGGCAAACAGCACGCCCGGCTTGTGCACGCGGTCGCGGCCTTCTTCGTCATCGGCGCGCACCTTGTGGAAGCGCTCGACCAGATGGGCGATCAGGCCGCCGAGGAAGATCGGCACCATCAGTTCCAGCGGCAGGTAGATGCCGATGGCGGCAGCCAGCACCGGCACGCGGAAGCGCGCGTTGCGGGACTTCAGCCAGCTGTCGAAGGCGATGATGGCAGCGCCGACCACAGCACCGATGCCGATGAAGGTCCACGGCAGTTCACCACCGAACAGGCCCTTGGCCACCGAGGCCATCAGGTTGGCCTGCGGCGCAGCCAGCGCGTTCGGGTGCAGCTCGGACTTCACGCCGATGCCGTAGGCAGTGGCCAGCAGGTTCAGTACCGGGGCCATGATCAGCGCGCACGAGAACGCACCGATGCCCAGCATCAGCTGCTGCTTCCACGGGGTGGCACCGACGATGTAACCGGCCTTGAGGTCCTGCAGGTTGTCACCACCGACCGCAGCGGCACAGCACACCACCGCGCCAATCATGATCGCGGCCACCGCGCCCAGCGGCGCCCCGCCGGCACCGACCGGCTTGAGGCCGTCAGCGCCCAGCAGCACGACCAGCACGGCCGAGGCGAACAGGATGGTGGAGATGGTGATGCCCGAAACCGGGTTGTTGGACGAACCGATCAGGCCGGCCAGGTAGGCCGAGACCGACACGAACAGGAAGCCGGCGACGATCATGATGAGGGTCATCGGGATCGACACGTGCCACTGGCCGACGATGGCCTGGTACAGGGCCAGCAGCGGCAGCACGAAGGCCACCAGGGCGACCAGCATCCACTTCATCGGCAGGTCGCGCTCGGTATGCGCCAGCACCGGGCCACCACTCTTGCGGGCCGCGGCGAAACCGCTCTTTACGCCGTTGAGCAGCGACTTGCGCAGCGAGATCAGGGTCCAGATGCCACCGATCAGCATCGCACCAACGCCCAGGTAGCGCATCTTCGCGCCCCAGATGGCGAACGCGGCCTCGGTGGAGGAAGCCGCAGCAACCGACGCGGCCAATGCCGGATCGGTGTTCATGAAGAACGCCTGGTAGATCGGAATGGCGATGTGCCAGGTCAGGATCGAGCCGGATACCACCACGATGCCGACGTTGAGGCCGACGATGTAGCCCACGCCCAGCAGTGCAGGCGACAGGTTGGTGCCGATGAAGGCGGTGACCTTGGAGCTGCCGACATAGGCCGAGGTGGCCCAGGCG
This sequence comes from Stenotrophomonas sp. YJH_SMC_32, assembly GCF_059369975.1. NCBI lineage: Bacteria > Pseudomonadati > Pseudomonadota > Gammaproteobacteria > Lysobacterales > Lysobacteraceae > Stenotrophomonas > Stenotrophomonas sp. YJH_SMC_32. The sequence continues at coordinate 73,372 of NZ_JCAFTE010000003.1, forward strand.
TCCGGGATCAGGCGCATGCCGCTCTCCGCAGCCAGCTTGACGAAGGCGCCGATCACCGCCGACAGGCCGAGGATCTTCAGGCCCGGACCCGGGTTCTCACCGGCCTTGAGCACTTCCGCCGCCGCCTTGCCTTCCGGGAACGGCAGCGGGTCTTCAACGATCATCGAACGGCGCAGCGGCACCGAGAACAGCACGCCCAGCAGGCCACCCAGGCCGGCGATGCCCAGCACCCACCAGTACTTGAAGTCCGGCCAGTAGCCCATGATCACCAGCGCGGGGATGGTGAAGATCACACCGGCGGCGATGGACGAGCCGGCCGAGGCGCCGGTCTGCACGATGTTGTTTTCGAGGATGGAGCCACCACCCAGCAGGCGCAGCACGCCCATGGATATCACCGCGGCGGGAATGGCGGTGGCGATGGTCAGGCCTGCGAACAGACCGAGGTAGGCGTTTGCGGCCGACAGCACCACCGCCAGCACGATGGCCAGGGCCACTGCGCGGAAGGTGAGCTGCTTGGGCGCAGCGTCGTGGTTCATGGAAGCCCCTGCTGGCAAAAAATCCCTGCCACGCTAGCGTTCAGGGGGCGGCAAGTCCAGTGCGGTTGGTACCGGCTGGCAAGCCCTCGCCCAGCACTGCGCCCCAGCAGGCCCTTGGCCCCTTCAGATGTGTCGTGTTTGACCAAGTTGTGCACAGTGCACCGGTTTGTCGGAGCGGGGGTCCCTTGACCCCAATCCCCCGACGCCCCCGGCCCACCGGGCGATGCGTGCCAGGCGATGGGGTTTGCGGCTCAGCGCCTGCTTGAGTCGATTCCCGGAATCCAACACCGTGCACTGCCACCAACACATCGTCGGCAAGGAGACCGCATGGCAGACGCACCATTGATCACGATGATGCGAGCCTTCCTCGTTGCAGCGGGCGCGATGCTGTGCCTGCTGCTGGGTATAGGCAACGTCAACGCCTACAGCGGGTTTGGCACCGCGGTGATCGAGGATCGGGAAGGAATACCTTGTTTCGGCCTGCCTCCGCGGGCACTGGAATGGGTCCGATCGCCCCGTATCCTGCAAGCGGTGATGGTCTATCACCACGACACGGTGAAGGCATGGTCGTTCATGTACGACCTGACTCCCGCAGAGCCTTTGGCGCCGGGCCAGTGCATCGTCTACGGTGATCTGCCAGCCTCGGCCACGCTGCGCACCTCTCCACAGCCATTGATTCCTGCAACCTTGTATGAGGTCTACCTCAACGCTCCCACCAATGGCCCAATCAGGGGCTACACGGCGAAGTTCTGCCTGAAAGCTGCGCCTGACGGATCGACTCGGGTGATCCCCGTCCGCCACGACGCACAGAAGGGCTGGAGCGCGGACGCCTGCCAATCCTGAACGGCCGCACCGCATAACGTTATGTTATATCCTGTCACGCCAACCAAACCTCGTACGTGCCCTCTTCCCCCTCTCCCCGCCTGGCCTCCATCGACCAGCTGCGCGGCACCGTGATGCTGCTGATGCTGCTGGACCACGTGCGCGAGACCTTCTTCCTGCAGCACCAGGTGAGCGACCCGATGGACGCAGCCACGGTCTCCCCTGCGCTGTTCGCCTGCCGTCTGCTGGCCCACCTGTGCGCACCCGTGTTCGTCCTGTTGACCGGCCTGTCGGCCTGGCTGTACGGCCAGCGCCAGCCGGATCCGCGCCGGGCCACAGCCGCCTTCCTGCTCAAGCGCGGGCTGTTCCTGGTGGTGCTGGAACTGACCCTGGTGAACTTCGCCTGGACCTTCCAGCTGCCGCCGCACACGCTGTACCTGCAGGTGATCTGGGCCATCGGGCTGAGCATGATCGCGCTGGCCGGCCTGCTGTGGCTGCCACGCCCGGCCCTGCTGATGCTGGCAATCGCGGTGGTGGCCTGGCACAACCTGTTCGACGGCCTTCGAGTGCAAGGCAATGGCCTGCTGGCGGTGCTGTGGAAAGTACTGCACCAGCGCGACTGGATCGAGGCTGGCACGCTGCGCCTGCGCACCTCCTATCCAGTACTGCCGTGGATCGGGGTGATTGCGCTGGGTTATCTGATGGGGCCCTGGTTTGGCCGCGCGCGCGCGCCGGAGCAGCGCCAGCGCTGGCTGCTGTGGGCAGGCGTCAGCGCGCTGGCCCTGTTCGCATTGCTGCGGTTGGCCAACGAATATGGCGATGCGCCCTGGCAGTACCAGGCCACCACGCTGCGTACCTGGCTGAGCATCTTCAACGTCACCAAGTACCCGCCGTCCTTGCAGTTCCTGCTGCTGACCCTGGGCGTGGGAGTGTTGCTGCTGCGGCTGTACGAATGGCCGCCGCTGGCGCGGGCACTGCAGCCGCTGGCCGATATCGGCGCTGCGCCGATGTTCTTCTACCTGCTGCACCTGTACGTACTGAAGGGGCTGTACCTGGCCGCGTTGGCGGCCTGGGGGCCGACCCATGGCGAGCTGTATGCCCTGGATTCGGTCAGCGGCCTGCTGCTGGTGGCCTGTGCGCTTGCGGTGGTGCTGTACCCGCCGACGCGGGCCTTCGCGCGGTTCAAAGCGCGAAGGCGCGATCTGCCTTGGTTGCGATACCTGTGATCGCCCAGGCCAGTCCGGCAATCCACGCATGGCGTGGATCTACTGAAAGCGGATCAGGTCACAGGCCTATAATTCCGCGATGAATTCCACCGCTATCGCTTCCGACGACTTCCTGGGCCATCCCAAGGGCGTCTACGTCTGCTTCTTCACCGAAATGTGGGAGCGCTTCTCCTTCTACGGCATGAAGGCGCTGCTGCTGCTGTACCTGACCAAGTACCACCTGTTCGGCGACAAGGCCGGCCTGGACCTGCTCGGCGCCTACGGCGGCCTGGTGTACTGCATCCCGGTGTTCGGTGGCATGCTGGCCGACCGCTGGCTGGGCATGCGCCGGGCAGTGCTGTTCGGCGGCATCCTGCTGGTGCTCGGCCACCTCGGCATGGCCTTCGAGGGCCATGCAGCCTACCGGGTGAACGGCGAAGTGGTGCGCGACACCTCGGCACTGGCGGTGACCTACCTGTCGCTGGCGCTGATCATCATGGGCGTCGGCTTCCTGAAGCCGAACATCTCCACCATCGTCGGCAAGCTGTACGCCAAGGACGATCCGCGCCGCGATTCGGGCTTCTCGCTGTTCTACGCCGGCATCAACCTCGGTGCGCTGTTCTCATCGCTGGTGTGCGGCTTCCTTGGTGAGGCCTACGGCTGGAAGTATGGATTCGGTGCGGCCGGCGTCGGCATGCTGGCCGGCCTGGCAATGTTCCTGTGGGGCCAGAAATACCTGCAGGGCCACGCCGAACCGCCGCAGCCGGCAGCGCTGAAACAGAAGGTGCTGGGCCTGCCGCGCGAATGGCTGATCTACCTGTGCGCGGTGCTCGGTGTGCTGCCGGTGGCGTGGCTGATGTGGGCCGCGGGCAACGGCGCGTTCGCGCTGGGCGGTGAAATCAGCCTGGCGCTGATGCTGATGCTGGTGGTGCTCGGCGGCGTACTGGTCTGGTTCGCCTGGTTCACCGGCACGAAATGCACGCCGGTGCAGCGCCAGCAGATGATCGCGCTGATGGTGCTGATCTTCATGGCGCTGGTGTTCTTCACGATGTACGAGCAGTCCTACGGCTCGTGGGTGACCTTCACCGACCGCCTGTTGACCAAGGACATCGTGCCCTCGCTGGTGATCACCGGCGGCACGCCGCTGCCGTGGTCGATCATCTCGCTGCTGCTGGCACCGCTGGGCTTCGTGATCAGCGCGCGGTTGTCCGAGCGCCGCCCGGGCTCGTCTGCGCCGCGCACGTTCTTCGCCGCCATTGTCGTGCTGATGCTGGTGCTGCTGGTGCGCGACTGCCTGGTGATCCCGCAGACCGCCGGCTCGCTCACCTATCTCGGCGGCCTGTTCCTGGTGCTGCTGGCGCCGGCATTCGCCGCGCTGTGGACGTGGATGGACCGCCGCGGCTGGGAGCCGGGCAAGCCGGTGAAGTCGGCCTGGGGCCTGGTGATCGGCGCACTGTCGTTCGTGCCGCTGGCACTGGCGGCGCAGCAGGTGGGCGCCACTGGCGAGATGGCCAGCGTGTGGTGGCTGGTGCTGGCCTACTTCCTGCTCGCCAGCGGCGAGATGTGCCTGTCGCCGGTCGGCCTGTCGGCAGTGACCCAGCTGGCCGTGCCGCGGGTGATGAGCCTGATGATGGGCACCTGGTTCCTGGCCACCGCATTCTCGGAGACGCTGGCCGCGCTGTTCGGCAAGCTGGCCGCGATCGAGGTGCCGGAAGGCGAATCGCTGGACATGGTGGCCGCAGCCGGCGCCTATGCGCACCTGTTCTGGCTGCTGATGTGGATCGGCCTGGGTTGCGCACTGGCGGCCTTCATCGCCGCACCGCTGCTGAAGAAGATGATGCACGGGGTGAAGTAAACCCCGCGCTTGCGGAAAACCAGGGCGGCGGAATGATCATCCACCGCCCTGTCAGCTCAGGGCGCCTTGTCCTTGCCGGTCGCGGGCGCGGTCGTCGCAGTCTTGCCGCCCAGGCTGCGCGCCAGGAAGGCCAGCAGCTTGTCGTAGTACTCGCTGCGATGGGCCTCGGTGTAGAAGCCGTGGCCTTCGGTCTTGTAGTACAGGCTTTCCACCGGCGTGCCGGCGCGCTTGAGCGCTGCTTCCATGCGCTCGGTGTGCTGGATCGGCGCGCGCTTGTCTTCGCCACCGGCGGCCAGGAACACCGGCACCTTGATCCGTTCGGCCATGTTCACCGGCGACACCGCACCCAGCTTGGCCGGATCCCCCAGCCATTCGCGCAGATAGGTCACGCCTGAACCCCGGTCCTGGATGTCGCCACGGGTGTACATCATCGGCAGGTCGTAGACCCCGACATAGCCCGCCGCGCACTGATACAACCCGGGTTCGCGGGCGGCACCCATCATCGCCGAGTAGGCCCCGTAGCTGGCGCCGTAGATACAGATGCGACGGCCGTCGGCGATTCCTTCGCTGATTGCCCAGCGGGTGGCATCGGTGACATCGTCCTGCATTGCCGCGCCCCACTGCTGCGCACCGGCCTGGGTGTGGGCCCGGCCGTAGTTGCCCGAACCACGGAAGTTGACCTGCAGCACGGCATAACCGGCCGCGGCCAGCATCTGCGTTTCGCGGTCGTACTGGCCGGAATCGAAGATGTCGAACGGGCCGCCGTGCGGCATCACCACCATCGGCAGGTTGCGCCCGTCGCTGCCGGCCGGCAGGGTCAGGAAGCCATGCAGTGGCAGCCCGTCGCGCGCCTTCAGTGCAATCGGCTTCACGCTGGCACTACGGTCCACGTCGATCCAGTCGCTGCGGCTGATCAGGTGATCGGCCTTGCGCGCCACCGTGTCGTACACGTAGAAATCGCCCGGGTTCGAGCCCGACCAGGTTTCCACCAGCACGACACGGCCATCGCGGGTGCTGGAGGTGATGTAGACGGGCCCTCCGAAGGCGGCTTCCAGGCTGCGGTACAGGCGCGCATCGGCCGAGCCTTCATCGAAGAAGCGCGTGCGCGGTTTGTCACCCAGGTACAGCGCGCCTACCGGCACATGGGTGCCGGGCCGGTGGATGATGCGGTACGGATTGACCACCTCGTCGCGCAGAAGCGTCGCGCGTTCGCCGGTCTGCGGGTTCCAGCTGACGATCGCATCCGGGCCCTGGGTCTGCTCGACGTTGAGGTAGGCCAGGCTGTCATCGGCCGAGAAGCCGAGGGCGGTTTCGATGCGCTTGCTGACCGCCTCGTCGTTGATCAGCTTCCAGGTGTCGCCGCTGCGTTCGCGGAAATACAGCTTGTTGATGTTGTCGCTGCCCGAGCCGTGCACGAAGCGGACCTCGCCGGCGCCATCGGTGGTGAATTCGCCGCGCCGTACCGGCGAAGATGCCACCCGCGCACGGCGGCCCGTGGTCACATCCATGCGATCGACGCGGGTAAACGGGTCCTCGGCCAGCGGCCATACGGTCACCAGCACGTTGCGCTCGTCGCCCGGCAGGTCGTCGGCCAGGAAGGCGGCCACTGCTTCGACTTTCTTCGGCTGGATGCGGGTCCCCGGGCCCTTGCTTTCGACGCGATAGCCGACCAGCAGCTCGCCACGGTTGCCGTTGGCGTCGACGGCATAGAGTTCGCCGGTGGGATTGGGTTGGTCGAGCGAGCCCCACTTCTGGGCCAGGCCGATCAACAGGCGTTCGTTGCTGACCCAGTCGAATTCCTGCGCGTGGTTGCGGCTGGATGGCCAGAAACTCCCGACCAGCTGCTTGTCCTTCAACCGCAGGATCGCGATCGCGGTGCTGTCCTCCCTCGGAACCGTTGCCGCTACGTACTCGCCCCCCGGCGAAATCTTGATGTCGGTGAAGGTCTCCCGACGCAGGTACTGCGTCAGATCCACCGCCCCCGCGCTGCCTGCGGCAACGCCCCCGATGACGGCCAGCGCGGCCGCCAGAATGGTCTTGTGCATCCTTCCCCTGCTCCTGTGGACACCTTGTCCTGGTGGCCGATTCTAGGCAGCGCCGAGCGTTTGACGCCAGAGCCGGAAAAGACGACGGCACCGTTGCCGGTGCCGTCGTTGCCACTACCTTGGAGAGAGAGTCAGGACGTGGGTTCGGGGGGCGTGCGCCGGGTCAGTGGACCCCGCGCACCGCCAACATGAGGGCCAGGATGCTGAGGATCACGGCGATGGTGCCGTCGAGCACGCGCCAGGTGCTGGGCTTGGTGAACAGCGGCGCCAGCAGGCGTGCTCCCAGGCCCTGCGCGGTCAGCCACAGGCAGCTGGCGGTGACCACGCCGGCAGCGAAGGCCATGCGGGCGTTGCCGAAGTTCTCGGCGATGGAGCCGATCACCATCATGTCCAGCCAGAAGTGCGGGTTGATCAGCGAGAAGCCGACCGCGGCCATCAGCACCGCGCGGCGGCTGCCGTCATCGCTGTCGGCCTCGCCCATGCCACCACCCCCGGCGATCGCACGGCGTGCCGACTTCATCGCATACCAGGCCAGGAACGCGACACCGGTCCACAGCACGGCGGTCGTCAGCCACGGCAGCGCCGAGGTGAGCGTGCGCAGGCCGGCCACGCTGGCGAAGATGAAGATGGCATCGATGGCCGCGCAGGTGGCGACCACCGGCACGATGTGCTTGCGCAGGATGCCCTGGCGCAGAATGAAGGCGCTCTGGGCGCCGACCACCGCGAACAGGCCGATGCCGGTGGCTGCACCAGAGAACCAGGCACCGAGGCCGGTGCTGGCGGAGATGACCGAGAACATGGGATTCACTGCCTTGTATTGCTTGGGGGGACGGTGCCTCGCGAAGGCGGACAGCACCGGAACGGACGCCATTGTCGCGCCGCAACATGGAAAAGACGAGCTAAACTTCCTAAACCAACATTAGCGGAGCTTAATTCGATGCGCATCGATCATGCCCAGCTGCGCGCCCTGGCCGCGGTGATCCGCGAAGGCAGCTTTGACCGCGCCGCACAGTCGTTGAATGTCACGCCCTCGGCCATCTCGCAGCGGGTCAAGGCGCTGGAGGACCGGATCGGCCGCCTGCTGGTCAAGCGCGGCACGCCTGCCACGGCCACCGCCGAGGGGCAGCTGCTGGTGCAGCTGGCCGAGCAGACCGCCCTGCTCGAACACGATGCGCTGCACCGGATGGGCCTGGCCGATGAGGATCTGCCCCAGGCCAGCATCCCGGTGGCGGTGAACCACGACAGCCTGGAAACCTGGTTTCCGCAGGCCGCCTACCAGTTCGCGCAGACCACCGGCACCACCTTGGACCTGCGCGTGGAAGACCAGGACCACACCGTGGAGCTGCTGCGCCAGGGCACGGTGCTGGGCGCAGTGACCACGCTGGACGAGCCGGTGCAGGGCTGCCAGATCCATGCGCTGGGCAGCATCCGCTACGCCGCCACCTGTACCCCCGAGTTCCGCGAGCGCCACTTCGCCAAGGGCGTGACCGCGCAGGCGCTGGCACAGGCGCCGGTATTGGTGTTCAACCGCAAGGACGAAATGCAGTCGCGCTTCGCCCGGCGCATGGCCGGCGACGACCTGCCCAGCACCGCACCGACCTGGTGGATCCCCTCCACCCGGGCCTTCGTGCAGGCCAACCTCGGCGGACTGGGCTGGACCATGAACCCCCTGCCGCTGGTCAAGCGCCACCTGGACGCCGGGCGACTGGTCTACGTACGGCAGCGCGCGTGGGAAGACGTACCGCTGTACTGGCAGCACTGGAAGGGCGACGTGCAGACCATGGCCTTGCTGACCCGTGCGGTACTGGACGCGTCCTCGGCGCTGATCCGGCGCAAGCGCTGACGCCCAGCGGGAAAAAGGGGACGGAGGGGATTAAGTCGTCTTTGCCCCGGATGTCGTTTGGGTCTTAAACGACTTAATCCCCTCCGTCCCCTTTTTTGCTCCATCGGATCTCCACGTAAGCTCCACACTAGGTCCATGCGTGATGCGGATACTGGTCGGCCGATCACTGCAAGGATGCCCTGCATGCCTGTATTCGTCCGCGACGCCCGCCCCGAAGATGCCGCCGCCTGCATCGACCTGCGCGGGCGCACCCGCGAGAACGCTTTCAGTGCGGCCCAGCTGGCAGAACTGGGCATCACCGAGGACAGCTGGGCAGCCGGCATCGCCCAGGGCGATTCGATCGGCCGCGTCGCCTGGGACGGCGAGCGCATGGCCGGTTACTGCTTCGCCGATCGTGACAGCGGCGAGGTGCTGGTGCTTGCCCTGCTGCCGGACTACGAGGGCCGCGGCATCGGCCGCCAGCTGCTGCAGGACGTGGTCAGCCTGACCCGCGATGCCGGCCACCAGCGGCTGTTCCTGGCCTGCTCGGCCGACCCGCGTTCGCGCTCGCATGGCTTCTACCGCCGCCTGGGCTGGCGCCCGACCGGCGAGCTCGATGAGGCCGGCGACGAGATCCTTGAGCTGGTCTGATTGAAGGCGTCGCCAGGCATGGCCTGGCGCTACTGGGCTGAGGTCATCAGGTCGAGCCCGCCCCCCACGTGACAGCGTCGCGAAACGTCGGATGCTGCGTTGCATCAAAAAACGACCGGATCCGGTTAGAATCGCGGATGGATTCTGCAAGGCGTTGTTTCTTCACGCCCTTTCCCTGCCCCACGCGCATCCTGACCCCTTCCCCTCCGCCAACGATCCCGCCCCCATGAAGAAATTTGGCAAGGCCCTGCTCGCCCTGCTCGTGCTGCTGTTGCTGGCCGCCGCGCTGTTCCTGTACTGGCCGCTGACCCAGCGCTCCGTGCCCGCCGCCAGCAACGACAAGCCCGTCGATGTTGTGCTGGTCGGCGCCGGCATCATGAGCATCACCCTGGCCACCTACCTGCAGGAACTGCAGCCGGACTGGAACATTCAGGTCTACGAACGCCTCGACGGCGTCGCCGGTGAAAGCTCCGATGGCTGGAACAACGCCGGCACCGGCCACTCGGCGTTCGCCGAACTGAACTACACCCCGGAACTGCCCGACGGCAGCATCGAGACCAAGCGCGCGGTCGGCATCGCCGAATCGTTCGAGGTCTCGCGCCAGTTCTGGTCGCACCAGGTGAAGGAAGGCCGGCTGAGCCAGCCCAGCGACTTCATCAACCCGACCCCGCACATGAGCTTCGTCTGGGGCGATGACAACATCGCCTACCTGCACAAGCGCCAGCAGGCCCTGGTGAAGAACCCGCTGTTCTACGGCATGCAGTACTCCGAGGATCCGGCGCAGATCAAGCAGTGGGCCCCGCTGCTGATGGAAGGCCGTGACCCGAAGCAGAAGGTTGCCGCGACCTGGATGCCGCTCGGTACCGACGTCAACTTCGGTGTGATCACCCGCCAGCTGACCGCCGGCCTGCAGCGCAGCCCGAACTTCAGCCTGCACCTGAACCATGAAGTGACCGCCCTGCGGCAGAACGCCGACAAGAGCTGGAACGTCACGGTGAAGGATCTCAAGGCCGGCACCGAAACCACCACTCACACCCGCTTCGTGTTCATCGGTGCCGGCGGCGCCGCGCTGAAGCTGCTGCAGATGTCGGGCATTCCGGAATCGAAGGACTACGCAGGCTTCCCGGTCGGTGGCCAGTTCCTCGCCTTCCAGGGCCAGGACGTGACCTCGCGCCATGGCGTAAAGGCCTACGGCATGGCCGAAACCGGTTCGCCGCCGATGTCGGTGCCGCACCTGGATGCACGCAAGCTGGACGGCAAGCCGGTGGTCCTGTTCGGGCCGTTCGCGCTGTACAGCACCAAGTTCCTCAAGCACGGCTCGTGGTGGGACCTGTATTCCTCGGTGACCCACAACAACGTTGGCCCGATGCTGGAAGTGGGCAAGGACAACCTGGACCTGGTGCAGTACCTGATGGGCCAGGCGCGCCTGAACGATGCCGACCGCCAGGCCGAACTGGTCAAGTACTTCCCCAATGCCAAGCCGGGTGACTGGAAGCTGGTCACCGCCGGCCAGCGCGTGCAGATCATCAAGCGCGATCCGCTGAAGGGCCCGGTGCTGCAGTTCGGTACCGAGATCGTGACCGACAAGGACCACACCATCGCCGCGCTGCTCGGCGCGTCGCCGGGCGCGTCGACCTCGCCGCCGATCATGCTGGACCTGATGGCCAAGGCCTTCCCGGACCAGATGAAGGCCGGTTGGGAAACCCGCCTGCGCGAGATCGTGCCGTCGTACGGGCGCAAGCTCAACGACAGCGCCGCACTGGTCAACGAGATCCGTACGCTGACCAGCCAGACCCTGCACCTGCCGTACCTGGAGGTGCCGGTGGATGCGAACGCGGCGGTGCCGGCTCCGGCCGCTGCGGCTCCGGCACCGGCGAAGGAAAAGCGCAATGCCAATGAGGAACTGCAGGCGCTGTAAGCCCGCGCGTTCCTTCGATGCAGACGGACGGCCACCTTCGGGTGGCCGTTTGTTTTTGTGCGAGGTGGGTCGGATCCCTCCCGCACGGGCGGGCTCTGACCTGCGATTGGGCGTCGATGATGGGGTCAGAGCCCATTGCCTGCAGCAACGGGATCCGACCCCAGCCCGCCACCGCTCTGCGCCGGGAAGCCCCTGCGCAGTGACGCGAATTGTAATGTTGTTAAGAATTATTTACATTTGCACCCTGCGCAGTGATCGCGCCGCTCCAGATGGACCTGACCGTGCCCGAAGCCGCCGCCCCGGGTGCTGGACGACTGTTGCCGCCCTTCCCCCGTTTCCAAGCCTCGAGCCCACCATGCCCCTGCCTGTCCGTAACCGCCTGCCCCGCCGCGCGCTGCTGCCGGCTGCCCTGCTTTCGTCGCTGACCCTGCTGACCACGCCCGCCGCGTTCGCCGCCACCGATGCCGCCGGCGACGCCAAGACCCTGGACCGGGTCAGCGTCCGGGCCGAGCAGTCCGCTCCGCCGGCCAGCACCACGCGCCTGCCGATCACCCTGCAGGAAACCCCGCAGTCGGCCACCGCGATCAGCCTGCAGCGCCTGCAGGACGAATCACTGTTCAGCATCAACGATGTGATGCGCAACGTGACCGGCGTCAGCGTGTCCTTCTATGACACGCAGCGCCCGCTGTACTACGCGCGCGGCTTCGCCATCACCGACTTCCAGGTCGACGGCATCCCCACCTACAGCGGCTCCACCAACCAGGAATACGACACCGCCTTCTACGACCGCATCGAAGTGATCCGCGGTGCCAACGGCCTGCTCAGCGGCGCCGGCGTGCCGTCGGCCACGGTCAACCTGCTGCGCAAGCGCCCCGGCAAGGAATTCGACGCGTCATTCGCGGTGAGCGCCGGTAGCTGGGACTACCGCCGCATGGAAGCCGACGTCACCGCGCCGCTGACCGATGACGGCCGTTTCCGCAGCCGCGTGGTCGCCGCTTACACCGAGCGCGGGCTGTACTACGACCGTTACGACGAGAACAAGATGGCCGGCATGGCGGTGCTGGAAGGCGATGTCACCGACAGCACCACCCTCACCCTCGGCTACCAGACCCAGGACAACAACCCGACCGGTTCGACCTGGGGCACCGTGCCGTTCTTCGACAGCCAGGGCAATTTCGCCCATCTGCCGCGCTCGACCAACCTGTCGCCGAAGTGGAGCTACTGGAAGCGCGAGAGCAACACCGCCTTCGCCAACCTGGAACAGCGCTTCGGCGACAACTGGCTGCTGAAGATCAACACCGCCTACACCCGCGGCAACGTGCAGAACGTGCGCCTGTACGGCACCGGCAACCCGGACCCGGTGACCGGCTCGGGCATCTTCCTGCGTGCGGCCGCCGGTGATTCGAAAGACACCCGCCGCAATGTCGATGCTTACCTGACCGGCAACTTCCCGCTGTTCGGCCGCGACCACGACCTCACGGTCGGTGCCCAGTGGTCGGATCTGGAAGGGACCACGAACACCGTGGCGCTGAACTTCCCGAGCGACTGGGCAACGTGTGTCAGCGCCACGGGTGCACGCGAGCGCTGCTACTACATCCCCAACGTATACAGCTGGAACGGCGATATCTCCGAGGTGACCTACCGCCGCACCGGCGCGCGCCGCGTGGCCAAGACCACGCAGAGTGGCGTCTATCTGGCCACCCGCCTGCACCTGGCCGATCCGCTGTCGCTGATCGCCGGTGCACGCCTGAGCCGGTGGGAAACCCTCACCCGCTCCTACAACGCCGCCGGCGCCTATACCGGCACCAGCGGTGCGTACAAGGTGAGCGATGAAGTCACTCCGTACGTGGGCCTGGTCTACGAGATCACCCCGAACGTGTCGGCCTATGCCAGCTACACCGAGATCTTCAATCCGCAGAACTACAAGGACCGCAACGAGAACCTGCTGGCGCCGGTGCAGGGCTCGAACCTGGAAGCGGGCATCAAGACGCAGTGGTTCGATGGCCGCCTGACCGCAAATGCCGCTGTGTTCGAGGCCAAGCAGGACAACTACGCGGTGCGTGACATGGGCGTGCCGGAGGGTTCGCTCAGCGACGGCAGCTCGGCCTACATCGGCGTCAACGGTACCAAGGCGCGTGGCTGGGAGATGGATATCAACGGCGAAATCCTGCCGGGCTGGACGGTCAATGCCGGCTACACCCACGTCAAGGTCACCCGCGCCGCCACCGACCTGCTGTACGCCAACCCGCCCAAGGACCTGCTGCAGCTCAACACGCAACTGCAGCTGCGCGGTGCGCTGGAACGCCTGAGCATCGGCGGTGGCCTGCAGTGGCAGAGCAAGGTGCAGGGCTACAACATCGCCTACCCGCTGGGCGGCACGGTGACCGTGAACCAGCCGGCGTACATGCTGGTGCAATTCAATGCCAACTACCGCATCAGCGACAGCTGGACTGCAACGCTGAGCGTGCGCAACGCGCTGGACAAGACTTACTGGGCCAACCTGGACTACAACAACTACGGCGAGCCGCGCTTCGTGTCGGCCAGCCTGCGCTGGAAGTTCTGAGGCAGGCAGGGGTTGCCGGGCTGTGCCCGGTATCTTGTAGCGTGGAGCCATGCTCGACTGCTTTCCTGCTCAGGCACGGCGGCGTTGAAGCGAAGAGCAGTCGAGCATGGCTCGACGCTACAGGGACCTCAATCGCCGCAGCTGCCGCCGTCCCCCCCGCCGCCATCACTGCTGCAGTCGGAGCTGCTGTGGCTGTGATGGCTGTGGTTGTCATCTGAGTAGCCACCTGAGCTGTCGTAGCTTGCGCCGCCATCCCCCCGGCTGCCCGAGCCATCGGCCGTAGCCACCGCCATGCACAGGATGGCGCCGACCAGCGGCAGCAGCCAGACCAGCAGCAGCTGCACCGTCCGGCCACCCGCCGACAGTCCATCACGCCTGACGATCACCACGGTGGCCACCACGTTCAAGCCCAGCACCAGCAGGACCAGCAGGACCAGCAGAAGGGCAACGATCAGCATTCGGCGACACCATGCCTGGACTGGGGGCATTATGGCCTGCCACCCCGGCAATGGCCCTGCCTGTCATGAAGATGGGACAATGTGGGGGCGTGCCGGCCTGCCCCTGGCCGCCGGCGCCCCTCGCACCACACGGAAGAAGAAGAACAACAACATGCTGAAAGTCATTTTCGATACCGACCCGGGCGTCGACGACGCCCTGGCCCTGCTTTACCTGCACAAGCACGCCCAGATCGACCTGATCGGTGTCACCACCACCTTCGGCAATGCCTCGGTGGAGTCGACCACGCACAACGCGCTGTACCTGAAGCAGGCCTGGGGCTTCGCCGCCCCGGTCGCGCGCGGTGCCGATGGCCCGCTGCAGCCGGAAGCCACCCCGGAAGCGTGGCCGGTGCACATCCACGGCCACAACGGCCTGGGCAACCACCCGGTGCCGGCCAGCCTGGACGTGGCCGCCGATGCCCGCCCGGCCCATCAGCTGATCATCGATCTGGTCCGCGCCCATCCGGGCGAAGTGACCCTGGTCGCGGTCGGCCGCATGACCAACCTGGCCCTGGCCCTGCAGCAGGCCCCGGACATCGCCGGCCTGGTACGCGGCGTGGTGATCATGGGCGGCGCCTTCCACGTCAACGGCAACATCACCCCGGCCGCCGAGGCCAATATCTGGGGCGATGCCGAAGCCGCCGACGTGGTGTTCACCGCCAGCTGGCCAGTCACCGCGATCGGCCTGGACGTGACCACCCGCGTGGAAATGGACCGTGACGGCCTGGATAAGCTGGCCACCATCGGCGGTGCCGACGCCGAGCTGGTCCGTGCGCTGTCGCAGGATTACGTCGACTTCTACCTGCAGGCCGGCCACAAGGGCATGGTCGTGCATGACTGCTGCGCATGCATCGCGCTGACCCGCCCGGAACTGTTCCAGTTCGAGCGCGCCAGCGTGCGTGTGGCCACGGACGGCGTTGCCCGCGGCATGACCATTCCCAAGCCGGAAGGCCTGGCATTCGGCCCCAGCGTGTGGGACGGCCACGTGGTGCAGTCGATTGCCATCGGTGTGGATGCGGCCGCGGTACTGGCCGACATCGCGCAGACCCTGAAGGTCTGACCGTCTAGCGCCTGGCCCTGCCCGGGACCGTCTCGGGCAGGGTCCACAGCACCGGCAGCACCAGCACCGCCACCAGCGCGATCATCGCGCCCGGCGCCGCCGCCCAGCCGCTGCGCTCCACCCACCATTGCGCCAGCCATGGCGTTGCCCCGCCGAAGAAGGCAGTGGCCATTGTTACTCCCAGTGCCAGGCCGCTGACCCGGCCTTCGCCTGGGAACTGCTCAGCCGTGGCCGGGGCCGCCACCGCGCTTACACCACCGGCCACGCAGGCCAGCAGCACCGCCGCCAGCACGATGCCCAGCGCCGTCGCCTGTGCCATCCACGCAAACAGGGACAGCGGCAGCAGCGCTGCCAGCACGGTCAGGCCCAACAACACCGGACGTCGTCCGATGCGGTCCGACAATGCGCCACACAGGGGCGTGATCGCAATCACTGCCACCGCCGCGATCGTCGACAGCCACAGTGCGTCACCCTCATCGTGGCCCTGCGCGTGCAGGAATGCAGGCACATAGGTGATGCCCACGTAGTAAGTGATCGATCCCAGCGCCGAAATCGCGAACGTGCGCGCCACCGCCAACGGATGATGCTGCAGCACATGCCGCAGTGGTGTGGCGGGAATGCTGCCTTCGCGGCGCTGGCGCTCGAACTCCGGCGACTCGTGCATGCCCGAACGCGCAATCAGGATCACCAGCGCAAGCGCGGCGCCGACGAGGAACGGAATCCGCCAGCCCCAACGGTCCAGCTGCGCGGTGGGCAGCAGCGCGACGGTAAGTGCAGAGATCGCCACCGCCAGCAGTGCGCCCACTTCGCTGGCCGCCGAAGCCAATGACGTAACCAGGCCGCGTCGGCGCGCCGGTGCGCTTTCCAGCAGGTACGCCACCACGCCGGTATATTCGCCGCCCACCGAGAACGCCATCACGCAGCGCAGCACCAGCAGCAGCACGCCGGCCGTGGCGCCTGCGGTGGCCGCGGTCGGCAGCAGCGCAGTGGCCAGCATTGCCGCTGCCATCAACGCCATCGACGCGAGCAACATCCAGCGTCGGCCGAGCCGGTCACCCAGGTGACCAAAGCACAGCGCGCCCAGCGGACGCATCAGGTAGGACACCGCGAAGCCAGCCAAGGTCACCAGCAACGCCTGCTCGCCACCGCCGAAGAACACCCGCGACAGCACCGTGGCGAAGTACAGGTACAGGGTGAAGTCGTACCACTCCACCACCGTGGACAGGCCCGCCACCCACATCGAGCGCTGCCGCGCCGCAGTCATTGCGTGTTCGCCTTCAACAGCCTCGGTCCCGGTTGGGCAGGTTCCGCGCAGCGTGGCATGGACGGGGTGAAATGCCGGTCATCGGCTATCGGCTGCCTGCATGTACTGGGTTTCATGGCCGGTGAAACGTTCGCCGTCAAAGCCGAAGCAGAAGCGTCCTTGCTCGAACGCGCGGTAGACCAGCAGCGCACCGTCGAGGCAGAACTGCTGCTGGTCCACGCCCGTTTCCAGTGTCCCGTATCCGGTTGCATCACCGCCCTTCCCTGCCGGCCCGGTGAAGGCATCGAACGGCAGTGGCGTCGCCCTGCCTGTGCGGGTATCGACCAGTACCAGCGTGCGCTGGAAGTACTCGGGTCGATCATCGACCTGTACCAGCAGATAGTACTGGTTGAAATTGGATTTCCGACGCTGGAGGGCATCTTCGATGGCTGCGCGGTGCCGCGCATCGCAGAAGTCGACCGGGCTGTAGCGGTAGCTGCAATCGTCGTGATCGTAGGGCAGGTTCATGCCGGAATAGCTGATGCTTCCCTCGCTGTCCACGTCGTGGCCCAGTTCCGGGGTGCTGCACAGCAGCCACGAACGCTGCGCATCCTCCGGGTCGGCCAGCAGCTTCGGCTCGCGCCCTTCCTCGTAGGCCGCACCACCCGGGAAGTACTTCCCGAAACGCTGGCGGACGATGGGACGTGCCTTCTCCAGCGGCAGGCCGATCCTGGCCCCACGGAACGAAACGAACGTCATCGTCGGCAGGATCACTTCCTCCACCGGCAGCCCCTTCCATTGCCCCTGCACGCAGAACGTGGCGATCTCGTTCTCCCCGTCTTCCTTGCAGGGTTTCGGTGCGTTCGCCGCCAACCAGGGATGGGCCGGGCGCCCGGTCTGCTGATCGATGTACCAGCCGTCCAGCGCGCAGGTCGGCAAGGCATCGAGTAGTGGAGAGAGGTCTGCTGCGGTGGCCGGGGCGGCAAGCGGTGGACCCGCTGTGGGTGCCACGGTCGACGCGTCCGGTGTGCGCTGGCAGGCCGCCAGCGCGAGTAGACCGAACAGCAGCGCGACGTGGCGCGGACGCCGGATTGAATGCTGCGTTCCCTGCATTGCGTGTTTCCTGGTTTCGACACTCCCTGCAGATGATCGCCGATCCCGGGGCCGTGCAGGATTGCCGCGGATCCCCCATCGGGGTCAGAGCCCTTTGCCACCGGCCAAGGGATCCGACCCCGCCCGTTGCCCCGGCAGCTGCAGTTCCGCCCGCAGGCCGCCACCCTCGCGGTTGTGCAACCGCAGCGAGCCACCCAGCGACTGCGCCAGCTGCACCGCGATGGCCAGTCCCAGGCCGGTCCCTCCGGTATCGCGGTTGCGCGAGCTTTCCAGCCGGTGGAACGGCGCCAGCACTGCCTGAAGCTGGTCCTCGGGAATGCCGGGGCCACGGTCGGAAATGCTGATCCACACCCTTCCGGCCTCATCGCGGCCCGCCTCGATCTCGGCGGCGCCGGCGTAGCGCAATGCGTTGTCGACCAGATTGCCGACCACCCGGCGCAGCGGCTGCGGCCAGGTCTGCACGACCAGCCCAGCGGGCGCACCACCCATGACCGGCTTTCCCATGTCCTCGTAATCGCCGACCATACTGGCCAGGAACGCGCCCAGGTCCATCGACACCGGCGCGCCACTGGCGACGTGGCTGCTGCGCGCATAGGCCACGCCCTCACGCACCAGTTGACCCAGGTGGTCGAGGTCGGCCAGCAGCCGCTGCTGGGTGCTGTCTTCAGGCAGGGTCTCCACCCGAAGCTTCATGCGCGTGATGGGGGTCTGCAGGTCATGCGAGATCGCGGCCAGGATCTGCAGGCGCTCACTGACATGGCCACGAATGCGTGCCTGCAGTGCATTGAGTGCAGCCGCCGCGCCGCCCACTTCCGCAGGGCCATCTTCAGGCAGTGCAGGCCCGTCCTTGCCCGGCTGCAGATGCTCGACCGCATGCGACAGCTGCTGCAGCGGCCGCAGGGCCAGGCGCACCGCCAACCACGCGCACACCAGCAGCAGCGCCAGCTGCACCAGCAGCACGGCGGGCAGCCAACGTGCCAGCGGCAGGCCCGACGGAGTGACTTCAATGGTCAAGGGTGTGCCGTCGTGCAGGCGCAGTTCCACCTCGAACCGCTCCGGCAGGCGAGCCACCTGGCGCGCCTGCAACGGATAGCGGTGCTGCAGGCTGTCGTCGATGATCGCCGTGACCTGGCGCGCACGATCGGTCTGCAGCCCCGGCCCGGGCTCGGCTGGACGCAACAGGTAGCGGTAGGTGCGTCGTTCCAACCGTGGTACCCAGGCATCGCGCTGGTCTGCGGGCAGGTGCTCCAGCAGTGCGACACTCACCGCCACATCCTCGTCGAGGTTGCGCAGCATCATGCTGCGGGTGGACTGGTAGCGTTCGAAAAAGAGCAAGCCGAAGGACAGCCCGTGGGCCAGGGTGAGTCCGCCCAGCAGGACCAGCAGCAGCCGCGCCGACAGCGTGCGCGGCCAGCGTGGACGGCGTGCGCCGGTGCTCATTCGTCCGGCCCCAGCAACTGCACCGGCACGCTGAACACATAGCCTTCGCTGCGCACGGTCTTGATGTAAGTCGGCTCGCGCGCGTCGTCACCCAGTCGCTGGCGCACGCGGCTGACCAGCAGGTCAATCGAGCGATCGAACAGTTCTGCATCGCGGCCCTGGGTGAGGCTGAGCAGCTGGTCGCGGCTGAGCACCCGATTGGCGTGGTCGAGGAACACGCGCAACAGGCGGAACTCGGCGCCGCTGAGCGGATACGCGGTCCCCTGTGCGTCCAGCAGGTGGCGCGCGGTGGTATCCAGGCGCCACTCGCCGAAGGCGAGCTGGCGCCCGGCCTCGCTCACCTGCAGGTTCGGCGGCAGCATCTGCGTGCGACGGATCACCGCATTGATGCGTGCCAGCAGCTCGCGCGAAGAAAAGGGCTTGGTCACGTAGTCGTCAGCGCCCATTTCCAGGCCGATGATGCGATCGGTTTCGTCATCGCGGGCGGTCAGCAGCACCACCGGCACCGCACGATGCTTGCCGGCGCGCAGGTTGCGGCACAGGCTCAGGCCGTCCTCGCCCGGCATCATCACGTCCAGCACCACCAGATCCACCGCATGGGTATCCATCAGCGCGCGCATGGCCCGGCCACCGTCGGCCTGGCTCACGCGCAGGCCGTTGCGCTGCAGGTAGTCGGCCAGCATCTGGCGGATCTCGCTGTCATCGTCGACGACCAGGATGTGCGGTACATGGTTCATTGCGTTCTCGATGAAGACGGAGGTCAGGGCCGCGCGGCGCGGCCATGGTAGCGCGGCTCAAGGGCTGGCCAGCAGGCGCTGGATCTCGCTTTCGGTACGTGCGTAGTCGCCCTCGCCGTAATGGCGGTAGACCACCCGTCCCTGCCGGTCGAGCAGGTACAGCGCGGGCCAGAAGCGGTTGCCCCAGGCGTTCCAGATCCGGTACTGGTTGTCCTGCACCACCGGCCAGGTGATATCCAACCGCGCGATGGCCTTGCGCACGTTGCCGGGCAACCCTTCATGGGCGAATTCCGGCGTATGCACGCCGATCACCTTCAGGCCCTGCGGCGCGTAGCGTGCATGCCACTGGTGGACATACGGCGCCACGTTGAGGCAGTTGCTGCAGGTGTAGGTCCAGAACTCGACCAGCACCACCTGTCCCCGCAACTGCTTCAGTGTGAGCGGTGGGCTGTTGTGCCAGGGCCCGCCACCGTCGAACCCGGTGGCGGGAACGGCCTGTGCCGGCCGCGCATCGGCCTCCGGGCTGGGCCATGCCAGCAACAACACCGCTCCGCCCAGCAGGCCCAGCAGCAGCGGCAGTGCGTACCCTCGCAGTGCGGCCATCGCTCAGCCCCCCTGCTCGGCCAGCGGCAGCTCCACCGGCTTCACCCCCGCCGCTTCCAGGATGCTGTCGGCCACCTGCGCCGGATGCGAAAGCAGCGACACATGGCTGCTGCCGATCGATTGCAGCTGAGCACCGATGCGACGTGCGGTCGCGGCCTGCAGCTGTGGCGACAGCATGCGGTCATCACGGCTGAGCACGTACCAGCTCGGCTTGCTGCGCCAGGCCGCCACGTTCACCACCTCGCCCAGCGCGCTGGCCTTCAACGGGACCTGCGTGCTGTACAGCAGTGCGGCCGACTTTTTCATCACGTCCGGGGCGAAGTCCTGGGCGATGGCATCGGCCGGCAAGGTCAGGTAGCCATCCCTCTCCTGCAGCCGGGCCAGGCCCGGCCCGACCGGGAAGCCTTCGCCCTGTTGCGCCGAAGACTGCCCTGCATCCGGTGCGAAGGCCGCCACGTACACCAGCGCCTGCACCTTCGGGTCATTGCCCGCTTCGGTGATGACCGTGCCACCCCAGCTGTGGCCGACCAGCACCACCTTGCCAGGCGCGGCGGCAATCGCGCGGCGGGTGGCCGCCACATCGTCGGCCAGTGAGGTGAGCGGGTTCTGCACCGCCACCGCCGGCACCTTCCAGTCGTGCAGCGTGGTGAGGACCTTGCTCCAGCTGGAGCCATCGGCGAAGGCGCCGTGCACCAGGATGACGGTGGGCGGTGCAGCGGTATCGACCTGGGTAGCGAAGGCGGGGGCGGCAGCGCCGGCCAGGGCGAGAGCGGCGGCAAGCAAGGAGGTACGGATCATGGGTGTCACTCCGGTGTTGGGAGTGGCCATTTCCGCCTGCCGATGTATCGGCGCTGTTTCTCCGTGGCGCGGAGTTGTACCGGACTGTAGGGCGCAGGCGGGTTTCTACACTGGGATACATTTGCGCGACGGGCCAGGCCGGCTACTACCGGCCGGACATCGTTCCCCGCCCGCGTGCGCACAACGCCCCGATGTGCATCCACGCATCGTCTTTGTATCGGACTGTACGAAACCCCGGTCGCGGCCACAGTCGCTGACAAAACCCCGGGCAACGGCACACGTTGCCGATACCTGCACCGCCTGGAATGGCCCCCATCGACCACTGGCCCGCAGGACACCACCATGATCAGCACCGCCTCTTCCGTGTATACCCCCCGCCTGGACGCCGTCGGCCGCTGGCTGTCGCCATTGGCGCTGCGCACCCTGCTGGCCTGGGAGTTCTTTGAGTCCGGCCGCGAGAAGCTGGGCGGCCAGAACTGGTTCTCCGACCTGGAAGGTCGATTCCCGTTCCCGTTCTCCACCCTGCCCGCATCGTTGAACTGGCAGCTGGCCACCTGGCTGGAACTGGTGGGTGCGGTGATGCTGCTGCTCGGCCTGGCCACGCGCTCGGTGGCCTACGTCTTCTGGGTGTTGACGGTGGTCGCCATCGCCGCCGTGCACTGGCCCGACCAGTGGAACGGCCTGGGTGAACTCTGGCAGGGCTACGCGATCACCGACCAGGGCTACGGCAACTTCAAGCTGCCGCTGCTGTTCCTGGCCATGCTGCTGCCATTGATCCTCAACGGCGGTGGCGCGCTCAGCGTGGACCGGCTGCTGGCCGGCCCACAGCATGCCCCCGTCGGCAATGACGGCCTGGGCTGGGGCGTCAGCCTGATCGCCCTGTTGCTGCCGGTTGCCGCGCTGTTGCCCGGCGTCGGCTTCGGCGGCGCCCTGCTCGGTGGCGTGCTGCTGCTGGGTCATCTGCTGCGACGCCGCCGCACCGCCTGAGCCGCTTCCCCCTGTTCCCGAGTGTTTCCCTTTCCGTCGCCTTTTCGGCGGCGTCCACCCCGCACGCGTCGCGTGCATTCCCAAGGAGTCACCACCATGTCCGTCTCGACCAAGAACACCCCCTCTTCCCGTCTGCCGCGCATCGGTGCCATCGGCATCGCCCTGGCCGGTGGCCTGCTGCTGGCCGGCCAGGCCGCTGCGATCCAGCCGCTGGCGATCAGCGCGGTGGCCATGAGCGCCGCCGCCGAAGGCAAGTGCGGCGAAGGCAAGTGCGGGGCCAACAAGGCCACCACCGGCAAGCCCGCCGGCAAGGCCAAGGTGGCCGAGGGCCAGTGTGGCGAAGGCAAGTGCGGCGACGCCTCGTTTGCCCGCACCGACCGTGACCACGACGGCAAGGTCTCGCGCGCCGAGTTCAACGCGGTGGCCGCCAAGCGTGCCGCCGAGTTCGACCGCATCGACACCGACCACGACGGCTACATCAGCGAGCAGGAAGCACACGACTACCTGCGCAGCGTCTACACCGCCAACGGCAAGCCGATGCCGAAGGGCCTGTTCTCCCGCGTTGCCGATTGATCGACGTTCAACCGGCGCCGCCTTCAAGGCGGCGCCCTCTCTCTGGAGCATCCGCCATGTCCCTGCCCCTGCCCTCCAATGCCGCCGGTCTTGGCCTGCGCCGTGGCCTGATCGACGAGCTGCTGGCAATGCCGGCCGGCGCCATCGACTTCCTCGAAGTCTCCCCCGACAACTGGATCGGCGTCGGCGGTGCACACGGCGCCGCGCTGCGCCAACTCAGCGAGCGCCACCCCTTGACCTGCCACGGCCTGTCGCTGTCGCTGGGCGGTCCTGATCCGCTGGACCTCCCCCTGCTGGCACAGACCCGTGCCTTCCTCGACCTGCACCAGGTGCAGCTGTACAGCGAACACCTGAGCTACTGCGCCGCCGGTGGCCATGTCTATGACCTGCTGCCGCTGCCGTTCACCGCCGAGGCCGTACGCCATGTCGCCGGCCGCATCGCCCAGGTACAGGACATGCTGGGCCGACGCATCGCCGTGGAGAACATCTCCTACTACGCCGTTGCCGGCGCGGACATGAGCGAGATCGACTTCATCAACGCCGTGCTCACCGAAGCCGACTGCGACCTGCTGCTGGACGTCAACAACGTTTTCGTCAACGCCTGCAACAACGGTTACGACGCCTTCGAATTCCTGGCCCGCGTGCAGCCCCACCGCATCGCCTCGTTGCACGTAGCGGGCCACTTCGATGAAAACGATGGCTTCAAGATCGATACCCACGGTGCGCCGGTGAAAGGCGTGGTCTGGGCGTTGTTGCGCGAGGCCTATGCGCGGGTCGGCGTGCGCCCTACGCTGCTCGAACGCGACTTCAACTTTCCGCCGCTGGCAGAGTTGCTGGCCGAGGTCGCGCAGATCCGCCAGGCGCAAGCCGAGGCACGCTGGCCCGAGGTGGCCCATGGCTGAGTCGCTGGCTACCCTGCAACGGCGCTGGGCCGATCATGTGCGCGACCCAGCAATGGCCGCACCCGACAGCGTCGAGGCGGGCAGGCTGGCGGTATACCGCCGCCTGTGCATCGACAGCCTGGACGCCCTGCTGGCCGGCAGCCTGCCGCGCCTGCAACAGCAGTTGGGCACGCCACACTGGCGCGACACAGTGGAGCACTACTACGCCCACCACGCCTGCCAGACCCCGTTGTTCCCACAGATCGCCGGCGAGTTCACGGCCTGGCTGGCAGTGCAGGACGCGCTGGCACTCCCGGCCTGGGCAGCGGAACTTGCGCACTACGAGAGCACGCTGCAGTCGCTGCACATTGAAGCGCGTGACGCCGGGCAGTCGCTGCACAGCGTTCCCGAGGGCAGCGATGTGCTGGCGGTTTCGCCGCTGGTGCGGGTGCTGGGCTACCAATGGCCGGTGCATGAGGACGAGGCCCTGGAGCCGGTGCCGAGCGCTGCGCCCACGCTGCTGCTGATCCGGCGCCTCGCCGATTTCAGCCTGCAGGTCGAGCAACTGTCGCCGCTGGCCTACGCGCTGCTATCGATCTTTGGTGAAGACGGCGCGGCTGTGGAAGCAGCACTCCGGGTGCTGTCCGGGGCACATGGCGTGGCAACGGACGCATTGCGCGCGGCCTGCGCGCCCGTACTGGGCGAGCTGTGTGCGGCGAGCGTGCTGGTTGTGCCGAACGACTGTTGAGGGTGCCGGCCAGCGGCCGGCGCTACCCACTCATCGCCCGGGCAGCGGCCGGTGCTCCCCATTCCTGCTTCGAGGTCTCACCATGCCTGCTTCCAACACTTCCTTCCTGCACGGCTGGCGCCTGTTTGTGGCCATGGCCGTGGTCCTGATCGCATTCGCGCTGGCGGCCTTCGCCCTGTATCCCGATGCAGCCGAAGGCAGCCGTGCGGCGATACGGGTCACTGCACGTACATCGTTCCTGCTGTTCCTGGCGGCGTTCACCGCATCGTCGTTCGCCAGTCTTCTGCCCGGCCCATTCACCCGGTTCCTGCTGCGCGAACGGCGCACCGTCGGTTTGTCCTTCGCCTTTTCGCACCTGCTGCATGCCATCGCCATCACCAGTTTCGGCATCCTCAACCCGGCGTTCTGGCCAGCACGATCCGCGCTGGCCAATCTCCCGGGCACGGTGGGCTACATCGCCATCGTGGCGCTGGCCATCACCTCGCATCGGGGGATCGCCCGCCGCATGGGCCCCACCGCTTGGCGTCGCCTGCACCTGACCGGCATGTGGATCATCGCGGCGGTGTTCACCTACTCGTACTTCAAGCGCGTGCCAGGCAACTTCTGGTATGCGGTGCCGTCGGCACTGCTGTTCACCGCCTTCGTGGTGCGCTGGATAGCCAAGCGGGCGCAGTCACTGCGGCGCAATGCGCATGCGCGGCCGCCGCTGCGGAGTTCTTGAGGAGGCGGTTACTTGTAGAGCCGAGCCCATGCTCGGCTGCCTCTCTGGTTCAGCCGAGCATGGGCTCGGCTCTACAGAGGGATCCCAGCGCGATAGGCAGCGAACTCCCTGCGCAAAGGAACCTGCCCCACTTCAGGTCACGGCGCGCGGCGCAATGTCACCAGGGTGATCTCCGACGGCACGCCGATGCGCGCCGGGAAACCGGCCCAGAGGCCCGCACCGTTGCCCACGTACAGCGTCATCCCATCCACGTCATAGCGGCCGGAGACAAAACCGCCATTGGCGCGCTTCACCAGCTGGTCCATGCCGATGATCTGCCCACCGTGAGTGTGCCCGGACAGCTGCAGCTTCACCCCACGCGCCGCCGCCTCGCGTGCATTGCGCGGGCGATGATCGAGCAGGATCACCGGCGCGGACGGATCGGCACCCTCCAGTGCAGCCTGGAGATCCGGCAGCGGCAGGCCGTAGCGTGCCGCCACCGGGTCGGTGACACCGGCGATGGTGAGCGCCGCATCGCCGCGTCGTACCTGCAAATGACTGTTCTCCAGCACCTGCATGTGCAGCGCGCGGAACGCCTGCATCCATGCCTGGTACTGCGCGTAATACTCGTGGTTGCCGGTAATGGCAACGACACCGTCCGGCGCCCGCAGATCGGCCAGAGGACGCGCGTCGTCGCGACGGGCCTCGACACTGCCGTCGATCAGATCACCGGTGATCACGATCAGGTCCGGCTTCAGCGCGTTGCCCTGGTCTACCACCCTGCGCACCCAGTCACCTGTAAGCAGGCGGCTGGCATGGATGTCGGTCAGCTGCAGCACGCGATAGCCGTCGAACGCCGCTGGCAGCCCGGCAATGCTCACCTCGATCTGCCGCGGCTGGGGCACTGCCATGCCCTGGCTGACACCATAGCCACTGACCAGCAGGGCCAGCACGCCGGCCGCCGGCCGCAGCTGCGGTGCACGCAGGGCCGATACCATGCGCGGCCAACGCAGCAGGCGCGAAACCAGCAGGCCGGCGTCCAGTACCAGCATCACCAATGCCAGCAGCAGTACCGCCGTGGAGCCGGTGGCCAGCGTGGCGATGGCCAGTTTCGGAATTTCCGGCGACGCCATCGTGCCCCAAAAGGTCGCCACGATGCGCAGCTGCACGGCCACAGCCACCATCAGCAGCGACAGCACGACCTTCAACCCGATGGGCATGCGCAGCGGCCAGAACAGGCGCCAGGCCACATACAGGCCCATCAACAAACCGATCGTACTCAGCACTGCAACCATCCATGACAGAAAGCGGGCCCGCCATGGTGACGGCTGCGGGCCATGCTGTGTAGAGCCGAGCCATACTCGGCTGCATCCCCGAAGCCCAGCATGGGCTCGGCTCTACAACGGCTGGTCGAGGTGTTCCACCCGCAGGCGGGCAATGCGGCGCTTCTCCATCGCCAGCACGGTGATGCGCACACCCGCCACCTCCACCGCATCGCCGGTGTCCGGCAGCCGGCCCAGCTGCTCCAGCACCAGCCCGGAGATGGTCATGTAGTCGGCACTGCGTGGCAGCGATACGCCGGTCAGCCGCTGCAGGTCGTCCAGGGTCAGCGCACCGTCGGCCTCCCACTGGTCCTCGCCCTGCGCGACCACGCCATAGCGCTCGTCCTGGGTATCGACCAGATCGCCGGCAATCGCCGCCAGCAGATCGTTGGCGGTCACCAGGCCTTCCACGCTGCCGTACTCATCCACCGCCACCGCCAGCGGTACCGGATGCTGGCGGATCAGTTCCAGCGCCTGCAGCGCACTGGCGCTGGACAGCACGTACTGCGGCTCGCGCAGGTTGCCTTCCAGCTGCAGCGGCCTGCCCTGCAGCAGGTCAGCCAGCAGGTCGCGGCTCTGCACCACGCCACGCAGGCTGTCCAGGTCACCATCGCCCACCAGCAGCCGGGTGTGTGGCGATGCCACCAGGCGGGCCACCACATCCTCCTGGCCCCGCGCCAGGTCGATCCACTGCACATCGGCGCGCACGGTCATTACGCTCGACACCGGACGGTCAGCCAGGCCGAGCACGCTACGGATCATCTCGTGCTCGGCCGGCTGCAGGCGCTCTTCGGCATCTACCGGCTCGTCCACGCCGTCATCGGAATGGCCGTTGGCCGGGCGCGCCCCGAGCATGCGCAGCACCGCATCAGCGGTGCGCTGGCGGAACGGCTGGCGGCGCTCGTTGCGCTCACGATTGAAACGCACCCACTGGTTGAACGCCTCGACCAGGATCGAGAAGGCGATCGCGGCGTACAGGTAGCCCTTCGGGATCTTGTAGCCCAGGCCCTCGGCCACCAGGCTGAAACCGATCATCAGCAGGAAGCCCAGGCACAGCACCACCACGGTGGGATGCTTGTTGACGAAGCGGGTCAACGGCTTGCTCGCCAGCAGCATCAGCGCCATCGCGATGGTGACGGCGGCATACATCACGCCCAGGTTGTCGACCATGCCGACCGCGGTGATCACCGAGTCCAGCGAGAACACCGCATCGAGCACCACGATCTGCGCCACCACTATTGCGAAGCTGGCGTAGACCTTCTTGCCGTCTTCGTGGTGCGCGCGGCCTTCCAGCCGTTCGTGCAGCTCCATGGTGCCCTTGAACAGCAGGAACAGGCCACCGCCCAGCAGGATCAGGTCACGCCCGGAGAAGCTGTGCTCGAACAGCGTAAGCAGCGGCGCGGTCAGTTTCATGATCCAGGCCAGCGCCGCCAGCAGCACCAGCCGCATCAGCAGGGCCAGTGCCAGGCCGATCACCCGCGCGCGGTCGCGCTGGTGGGGCGGAAGCTTGTCGGCAAGGATCGCGATGAACACCAGGTTGTCGATGCCGAGCACGATCTCAAGCACGACCAGGGTTGCAAGGCCCATCCAAATCGAGGGGTCAGCCAACCATTCCATTTCAGGTCCGTTTCGTCAGTGGGTAAGGGAGAAGAAGAAACACTCAGTCTGCGTCCTGCGCCCGCGCCGGGTCGTACCCGAGCAGGTCGCCAGGCGTGCATTGCAGCTCCCGGCAGATCGCATCCAGCGTGGAAAAGCGGATGGCGCGCGCCTTGCCGGTCTTCAGGATCGACAGGTTCGCCAGGGTGATGTCGATGCGACCGGCCAGCTCGGACAGGGTCATGCCCCGTTCCTGCAGCACGCGGTCCAGGGTGATGACGATTGCCATCAGATGACACCGTCGAGGTCATCGCGCATCGCCGCGCCCACGGCGAAGACGCGTGCCAGCACGAACAGCATCAGCACCGCCACCAGCCCGGTGATCGACATGCCGCCGCCCACCTCCATCCAGCTGAAGTCCGGGCCCATCCAGGCCGCGTAGGCGCCGATCAGGATCGACAGCAGCTCCATCGCCAGCATCAGCCACGCCATGCGTTGCAGGCGCTGCGCATTGGCGTGGGTGAACGGCCTTTCGCGCGCCGCCGATTTCAGCAGCCGCAGCAGATGGCGCAGGAACAGCAGGCACAGCACCAGCAGCGCGACGATCACAGCCAGCCCCAGGCAGAAGTGCAGGAACAGGGCGTTGCCGTGCGCAGCAGCGGCAGCGGCATCGTGGACGCTGTCGAGCAGCCAGCGACGGTCGTGCGCGACCAGGGGCACGGCCAGCAGTGAGGCCAGGATGCCCAGCCAGCACATCGCCCGGACGGCCTGGACGGCGGCCTGGGCCAGGGTGAACAAGCCTCGCGCGGATCTGGCGCGGGCGGGACGAGCGGTCAAGCGGCCTCCGGCATTGGGGCGGCCTCGCCGCCCCGGGGTGTATTTATCGATAAACGATATATCACAACCAGCGTGAAAGGCTGAATCGCGGGCATGGGCAGCCTGCGCGGCGCGGGGCCAGCGTTACCGACTGGGTGCAGCCTGCTCCAGCATCGCTTCGCCCGGCGTCACCGAGGCCATCGCCTGCACGCCGGCCTCGGCGGCCTGCCGCGTGACCAGCCGGAAACGCACCTGCAGCTTGGCCTGCCCGGGCGTGGCCCAGCCGTACTGGATCGCCACCTGGTCCGCCGACAACGGCCCACGGCCTGGCAGCGAGCGCGCCTGCAACGGCGTCGGCGCCGCCTGCACCAACCGGGCAAAGCCCTTCTGCACGACCGCCGCGTCGGCCTTTTCGGCGTAGACCGTGCACGTGCCATCGTCAGCCCAGCTGACTGCATAGCGGCCGCTGGCCAGCGGCACCATCCAGGCCACGCCCGACTGCCCCTGCAGCAACGTTGCCGCCTCGGCAGGCTGCAGCGGTGACAGCCCGTTGGATTCCATCAACGACTGCAACCGCGCTGGCGCGCCGATGTGCTGCATGCAAGCGGTATCGAACAACTCACTGAAAGGGTCCTGCGCCTGTGCGCTGGCCTTGGGTGCACGCGCAGGCTGCGCCGCCGCCAGGGCAGGCAGCAGGGCCAGGATCAGCCAGGAGGCAGGGCGCATTGGAACTCCACGGTACGGAACGCAGCGGGGAGGATGGCAAAGCCCGGGCGTGGCGTGCAACGGCCGCGTTGCCGCCGGCCTCCCCGCACCGGGATCAGGCTGTGATTTCGCCCTCGTCTTCGCCATCCCAGTAGTGGATGCGGCTGGCGCGCACATGGATCAGTACCAGTCCTGGTGTATCCACTCCCTGTTCGAACCACCGCTCCAGGTCCTTCACCCAGTGCTCGCGCATCGTGGCCCGATCGCGCACCAGCGCTGCCCTTCCCTGCACGTGCACGAACAGCGGCGGCTTGCCCAGCAGCGACTTGCTGCCGGAGAAACCCAGTGCGACGGCAGGGTCAGCCTCGATCTCGCGCACCATGTCGGTGTCTTCCATGGTGAAGAACCAGCTGTCACCGTCATAGTCCACGTCACCGTTGTTGCTCATGGGGCGACCGGCAATTTCTCCACCGGCGTGGGTCTGCAGCATCGTGAAATCGATGCCGGCCATTTTCTTGGCAAGTTCTGGGAGGGTGAGCTGGGTCACGGCGCGGTCCTTGATCGGAGGGACGCCCAGCGTCTGCGCAGAGCGGTGACCGGAAAGTGGATGAGCACTTGCGGCCTCTTCACGGGAAACGAGATACGGCGCATGGTCCGTGCGTGACGCACTCCACACCACCATACCCACGTTAAAAGCAGATGGAGGAACGCCCCTGCGAAGCACCACAGCCGGCTAACAGGGGGCTGCCGGAGAATCGCGCAACCCCGTGGCACGACCGGCATGGCAGCCGGCATGCGCGCGGCGACTCCTTCGCAACCGCATGGCCTCCACATGGATCTGTTCGCCTGGCTCGCGTTCGGCTGCTACCTGTTGGCGTTCTTCATTGTCTCGGTGTTTGCTGCGGCCTATCTGAAACGTTCCGACTTCATGCCCTACCACGCGCAGGCCGTGGGCATGTCGTGGGCGGAGATCGAACCGCGCATGCAGATGCTGCTGATGGCACTCATCCGCGTAGTCGGCGCCGGGTGGATCGCACTGGCCGGTGCCGGCGTGATGCTGGCCTGCCTGATCTTCTTCGGGGGTCACTTCGCACTGCCGCAGCTGCTGGCGTTCCAACTGTTCTGCCTGGTCGCCACGCTGCCGCCGGTCCTGGTCGCTTCGGGTGTGCGAAGACGCACCGGTGCACGTACACCGGTGCCCGCTGGCGCCGCAGTGGTGCTGCTGTCCGTCATTGGATTCGTACTGGCCCTGTTGTCGCTACCGCGGTGAGTTCCCTTTCTCTCCCCTCCCCCCACGAGGCTCCACGATGAATCCCGAATCGATCTTCTACAGCGTGGTCAACGGTGATCTTCCACGTTCCCAGGCCGGCACCCTGCTCGGCTGGCGCTTCGTCGGCTATGACGATGCACTGCGTCGCATCCAGGTCGAGTTCGACGCCGGGACGGTGCTCACCAACCCAATGGGCAACGTGCAGGGCGGATTCCTGTCAGCGATGCTGGACGACTGCATGGGACCGGCGATCTACGCCACCCTGCCAGCCAACCGCATCGCGGTCACGGTGGAATCCAAGACCAGTTTCGTCAACCCGGCGCGGCCGGGGCGGATCATCGGCTGGGGCGAAGTCGAGCACAGCAAGGGCAGCATCGCCTTCACCCGTGGCTGGCTGACTGACCCGGCCGGCAAGGTACTGGCCACCGCCAGCGCCACCTTCCGGGTGGGTGCGCTGCGCTGGCGCGGGTTCTCGGTGCCGCGTCCCATCGCGCGACGGATGATCGCGCGCACGCTGCGCCGCGTGCATGCGCGGATCGGCTGATGCGTGTCCTCAACGTGCGTTGCGGCCGCCGCCGGACACCCGCACGCGGTCGCGGCCCTGCGCCTTGGCCTGGTACATGGCCGCGTCGGCGGCACGCAGCAGGGTGCGCCAGCCCAGCGCATCGGTGCCCCCCTCGGCTACGCCGAAGCTTGCAGTGACCCGCAGCACCTTGCCACCGACCAGGGCGATGTCCAGCCGCTGCAGCGCAACGCGCAGCGATTCAGCCAACTGGCGGCCACCGGCCAGGTCGCCGTCGGCCAGCAGCACCAGGAATTCCTCGCCACCGTAGCGGGCAATGCGGTCGCTGCGGCGCAGGTGGCGCTGCAGCAGCTGTGCCACCTGCACCAGCACCTCGTCACCGGCATCATGCCCGTGGCCGTCGTTGATCGCCTTGAAGCGGTCCACGTCCAGCAGGATCACCACCGCACTGTTGCCGCCGTCGGCATGACGCTGCTGCACCAACTCGTCCAGCGCGCGCCGGTTCAACAGCCCGGTCAGCTCATCGGTGCCGGCCAGCTGGCGCAGCTCGCTGGTCAACGCCGAGCGCTCGCGCGACTTCTCGCGCAGCACTTCGATGGCATCGAACAGGCGCTGCATCTCGGCCAGCGGGTGGGTCACATGCTGCTCCGGGCCGGGCGCTTCCGAGGCGATCTGGATGACCTGCTTCTGCGCCTGCAGCAGCGGCCGCAGGATCTGCAGATGGGCGATGAGCAGCGCCACGCCCAGCACCACCAGCGTGCCCAGCACCGTCGCCACCAGCACCACCAGGCGCGTCGCTTCGCGGTTGCGGGTGCGCTCGAAACGGGCGATGGACACGCTCAGGTAACCATCACGCAGCGCTTCCAGCGACCGCAGGGTCGGTACGTAGCGCGTGGTGAACTCGGCGGCGGTCCACGGCGGCGGTACGCCCCGCCGGCCATCTTCGATCAGCTGTTCGATCATCGGCAGCGATTCGCCGAAGAACTGGCGGCGTGCCATGTCCCAATGCCAGGACAGCGTCGGATCGCTGCGGAACACGGCTTCATGGCTGCCTGCCAGCCGCCACAGCTCCAGCAGGCGGCCTTCGGTCTGCAATGCCGCCCGCACCTGTTCGTCACGCCAGGCCCCCGGTACCGCCACTGGCGCCATCACGTTCGAGGCCAGGCGGCCGCCATGCTCGCGCAGGTCGATCAGCACCTGGCCCTGCATTGCCGGGATCGCCGCTTCGCGGTCGGCACTGACCAGCACGCCGATCTGCGTCGAGGTCAACACGTGCAGGCGATCGACCACGGCGAACATGCTGCTGATCGCGCGCTCCACGTCTTCCACCCGGCGCGCGTCGTGCGGCTGTGCCGCCACCTGGTCCACTGCGGCCCGCCCCGACTGCAGGCGACGTTGCACGTCGGCCAACAGCCCATGTTCGCCGACCACGCCGGGATCGGCCTTGAACACGGTGTCCAGTTGCAGCAGGGCGGTGTCGACCCGCTTGCGCGCAACCGCCAGCTGCGCGGCCAGCCGGGCCTGTTCGGCCGCATCGGCCGTATTGGCTCCCAGCAGGCTGTTGGCGGGGCCGCGCTCGGCCGACACCCGGTTGGCCAGATCGAAGGTCTGCTGCAGCCGGCGCAGGCTGACCAGGTTGTCCTCGGCGGCGGTGAAGCGCAGCGTGCCCTGCACCAGTGCGATGGCCATCAGCGGCAGCGTACAGACTACGAACAGCCCGGCCAGGATCCAGACCCAGGTCCGCAATCCGATGGGCGACGCCTTGCGGGCCATGCACATTTCCCCTGTCGTGCGGAACACTGTAGCGGCCGCCTGCACAGGCGCCAAGCCGCTAACGGGCCAACCGTGGCCGTGGGTACACCGTGCGCGCCGCGAACGCACCGACAAGGCCGCGCGGACGCTCGAATCGGGACAAATACGTCATGCCCCGCCGCGTCAGATCCAGCGCTGGTCGACCAGTTCGCGCTTCACGTAGGCATAGAACACCGGCGCGGCGACCAGGCCCGGCAGGCCGAAGGCCGCCTCCATCACCAGCATGGCCAGCAGCAGCTCCCAGGCCCGCGCCTGGATTTCGCCACCCACAATGCGCGCGTTGAGGAAGTACTCCAGCTTGTGGATCACGATCAGGTACAGCAGCGCCGCCACCGCCACGTAGAACGAGACCGACAGTGCGACGATGGTGATGATCGTGTTGGAGATGATGTTGCCCACCACCGGCAGCAGGCCGGCCAGGAAGGTGATCAGCACCAGGGTCTTGGACAGCGGCAGGTGCACGCCGAACAACGGCAGCACGCCCAGCAGGAAGATCGCGGTGAACACGGTGTTGAGCAGCGAGATCTTCACCTGCGCGAACACCACCTGACGGAACGCGGTGGCCAGGCGGCTGGTGCGCCCGACCAGCTCCTGCGCCAGCGGACCCAGCTTCGGCAGCGGCAGTTCGTCATACAGTGCGATCATCGCACCCAGCACCATGCCGATCAGTACGCGCACACCCACCTGGACCACCGAGGTACCGGCCACGCCCAGCTGGCGCTGATGCTCGGCGGCCCAGTCGTTCAGCGCCGCGCGCAGCGCTGGCATGTCTTCGGGAATGTAGGGTTGCAGCAGCGCCGGCACCTGGTGCCGCGAGGTGTTGAGGATCTCCATCAGGCGCGCCAGCAAAGCGTCCGGGCCACCGGTCTCGTTGCGGAAGAACGAGGCCACGCCGATCCCGGCCAGCACCAGCGCGCTGATGATGATCGCCGACAGCACGATCACTGCGATCGCCCGTGCGCGTCCCGGCGGCAGCCTGCCTTCCACGGTGGAGGCCAGCAGGTGGGTCAGCTGGAACACCAGCAGGCCGGACAGCAGGGTGACCACCAGGCCCAGTTTCAGCGCCAGCCACATGCCCAGCAGCATCATCAGCCATGCCGCGATCCTTGGGATGGGGGGCTTGGGCTGGGCAACGAGAGCGTCTTGCATGGGAGCGCGTCCGGGCGGGGTGGCCCATGGTAGAGGATTGGCGTGCTGATTCCGCGTGCAGGATGAATGGGCATTTCATCCGCGTTCGGCGGCAGCCGTGCCGTCCCCACGCGCGCTCACTCGCCGTAGCTGGCGGTGTTCTTGCCCTGGCGCTTGGCGTGGTACAGCGCGCGGTCGGCCAGTGCCAACCAGTCCTCGACACTGCCGCCACGCGGCGTGGCCGCAATGCCGATACTGACACTGAATTCCACCCCCGGCGTGGCCTGCCGCGCAGCCTCGAGCAGGTGCAGGCGCACCCGCTCGGCCACGTGCATCGCATCGACGGGCGCGCAGTCGCGCAGCAGCACGACGAACTCATCGCCCCCCAGCCGCGCGGGCGTATCACCTGGGCGGGCAACGGTGCGCAATGTCGCCGCGATTTGCCGCAGCACCTCGTCACCGGCGCGGTGGCCGTGCGAGTCATTGATGCGCTTGAAGTCGTCCACATCGAGCATCAGCAGGCAGGCAAAGCCGCCCTGGCCCTGTGCCCGGTCCAGCGCCTGCTGCGCACGCAGGATCAGGAAGCCGCGGTTGGCCAGCTCGACCAGCGGGTCCATCCGGCTGAGACGCTGCAGCTGGCGGTTCTGCGATTTGACCCGGCGCGCCAGCTGCCAGCTGAGAATGCTCAGGCCGATGCCATACACGAACAGGAACGGGACACTCAGCATGATCGTGCGCTGCGAGGTGACCGGCTGGTAAGGGAAGCCGAGCGCCCACCAGGTGAGCGCAAAGCCCACCAGCAGGGCCAGCGTGGCGCGCATCGCCAGGCGAACGCCACCGGCAGCGATCTTGTCGGCCACCAGCAGTGCGGCGAACAGTGCACTGGGCACCGCGCTCAATGCCATGAAGGCGATCCAGCCACCGCCGAACAAGGAGTCGGCCACCATGCAGCGGAACTGGACGAGCGCGGGCTGGCCGGAGCGCTGGGTCAGCTTCAATGCCAGCGCAGGCCACGCCAGCGCGTTGAGCAGCAGCAGGGCCCATGCCAGCGGCCCATCGTGGCGCTCGAGGATGATCGAAGCGATGGGGATCGCCCCCAGCCCATTGCCGACGAAACGCATCCAGCCGATGCGACGTGCCGCGCCAATGCCTTCGACCGCGCCTTCCGCCGAATCGGTAAAGAATGGCATTGCCCCCCCCCTCTGCGCGATCGCACCCGCTGCTACGGCCCTTGCCGGGCCGCCTGCGATGAGTCTGACAGCTTTGCGTCAATTCGGGATCAAGGTCGCGGGACGACGCGCGAGCCGGCCGCCCCGCTCCGGCTGCCCTGCCTCGCCTCCGCTACCGCCCAGGCGCCGCTGTCGAACCGCGCAGCATGAAGCTGAACTCCAGCGTCTGCTGAAGCGGTACATCGACCTGTTCAATGATGGCGAGCAGCAGGTTGACCGCGCGCTCGCCGATTTCACGCATCGGCTGCTGGATGGTCGTCAGCGGCGGGGTGAGGTAACGCGACGAGGCCAGGTCGTCGAAGCCGACGATGGAGAGCGCTTCCGGAACGCGGATGCCCCGGTCGCGACAGGCCGCCAGTGCCCCCAGTGCCATCTGGTCGCTGAAGCAGAACACCGCGGTCGGCACGGGCGTGTCATCCAGCAGCGCCATCACCGCCGCATGCCCGGACTCAACGGAAAAGTCCCCGGGCACGATGCTCAGCTGGCGCAGGCGACCCCGCGCCTTGCCGGCGGCCCGGACCCCTTCCAGCCGCTGCTGGTGCAGGGGGTTGTCAGGTGGCCCGCCGACCACGGCGATCCGTTCGTGCCCCAGGCCGTACAGGTGCTCCATCACCGCGCGTGCGGCGGCCGCGTTGTCGATATGGACGCTGGGGATGCCCAGTGCGGGGTCGAACTCGCATCCATTGACCACCGGCGCAGCTGCGCCGCGCTGCTCGACGATCTCGCGCGCGGTCGGTGGCAGGCGATGGCCCAGCACGATCATGCCGTCTGCCTCGTTGCGCCGGAGCATCTGCGCGTAGCGCTCCTCACGATCGGGTTGATGCTGGGTATCGCCCAGCAGAACCGCGTAACCGACCGCCTGCGCGGCCTCCTCCGCACCCTGCAGGATCTGTGCGAAGAACGGATTGGCGATGTCCGGGACGGTGACCAGGATCTTGCCGCTGCGCTGGGTCTTGAGCGTGCGGGCCACCGTGTTGGGCACATAGCCCAATGCGGCGGCGGCCTGCTCGATGCGCGCACGGGTGGCCGGCAGCACCTTGTCCGGCCGGGAAAGCGCCCGTGACACCGTGCCTGCGGAGACGCCGACGTGCCTGGCGATGTCGTAGATGGTGGCCATGGCGTTAGTTCTCCTGTCCGCTGTGCAGTGCACAACAGGTCCTGCGTGCGCCCCTGCTAGGATAATGCAATCGATTGCATCGCGGGCGAATCACGTTGAAGACGGTCAAGGGTCCAGCGCTGTTCCTGGCGCAGTTCATCGGCGACACAGCTCCTTTTGATCGGCTGGACACGCTGGCCGGATGGGCCGCGGGTCTGGGCTATTCTGGCGTACAAGTTCCCACCTCCGCGCCCCACCTGTTCGATCTGGCCGCGGCGGCACGCAGCCAGGCGTACTGCGACGATGTTGCCGGCATGCTGTCCGGGCACGGCCTGCAGATCACCGAACTGTCGACCCACCTGCAGGGGCAGCTGGTCGCGGTCCATCCCGCCTACGACAGCCTGTTCGACGGATTCGCACCCGCCGATGTGCGCGGCAACCCGCCCGCGCGCCAAGCCTGGGCCGTGGAGCAGCTGCGGCTCGCCGCGCAGGCCAGCCAGCGCCTGGGGCTGACCGCGCACGCCACCTTTTCCGGTGCGCTGGCCTGGCCCTACTTCTATCCGTGGCCGCAGCGCCCGCCGGGCCTGGTGGAAGAAGCCTTCGCCGAACTGGGCCGCCGCTGGCGCCCGATCCTGGATGTGTTCGACGCCTGCGGCGTGGACCTGTGCTTCGAACTCCATCCCGGCGAGGACCTGCACGACGGTGCGACCTTCGAGCGCTTCCTCGATGAGGTCGACCATCATCCCCGCGCGAAGATCCTGTACGACCCCAGCCACCTGCTGCTACAGCAGATGGACTACCTCGGCTTCATCGACCGCTACCACGCCCGCATCGGCATCTTCCACGTCAAGGACGCGGAGTATCGCCCCAGCGCGCGCAGCGGCGTGTATGGCGGCTACCAGGACTGGATCGATCGTCCGGGCCGGTTCCGCTCACCCGGTGACGGCCAGATCGACTTCAAGGCGATCTTCTCGAAGTTCGCCCAGTACGACTTCCCCGGCTGGGCGGTGCTGGAGTGGGAGTGCTGCCTGAAACACCCGGAGGACGGCGCGCGCGAGGGTGCCGCCTTCATCCGCGATCACATCATCCATGTAACCGAACGCGCCTTCGACGACTTTGCCGGGAGCGCCACGGACGCTGGATCACTGCGCCGCATGCTGGGAATCTGAGCCAAGACCGCCCCGGGAGGGCAAGCCATGACGCACGCCATGTCGCGCCTGGGCGCGATGATGTTTCTGCAGTTCTTCATCTGGGGGGCGTGGTTCGTCACCCTGGGCACCTACCTGGTACAGGGCCCGCTGCAGGCCAGCGCAAGCCAGGTGGCAACGGCGTTCCTCAGCCAGTCCATCGGCGCCATCGTGGCGCCGTTCCTGGTCGGCCTGATCGCAGACCGCTACTTCGCGGCGCAGCGCATCCTGGCGATACTGCACCTGGCCGGCGCGGTGCTGATGTGGCTGGCGTCCACCGCCACCAGCTTCAGCATGTTCTCCGCCTGCGTGATGGGCTACATGCTGCTGTTCATGCCGACGCTGGCACTGGCCAACAGCGTCGCCATGCGGCACATGCAATCGCCGGAGAAGCAGTTCCCGCTGGTACGCGTGGCCGGCAGCATCGGCTGGATCATCGCCGGGGTGCTGATCGGCTGGCTGGGCTGGGAACAGGCGCACCGGCTTGAACTGACCTTCCGCATGGCCGCATTGGCATCGCTGGTGCTGGGCCTGTATGCGTTCACCCTGCCGCACACGCCGCCGCTGGCGCAGCAGCGCGATGCCGGGCTGGGACAGATCCTGGGGCTGGATTCACTGCGGTTGCTGAAGTCGCGCGCCTACCTGGTGTTCTTCCTGGCTTCCATCGCCATCTGCATCCCGCTGTCGTTCTACTACAACTTCACCAATCCGTATCTCAACGACCTCGGTGTGCACGGCGCCGCCGGACTGCAGTCGCTGGGCCAGGTCTCCGAAGTGCTGCTGATGCTGGCCATGCCGTTCCTGTTCGTGCGGCTGGGGGTGAAGACCATGCTGGCGGTCGGCATGGCGGCCTGGGTCGTGCGCTACGCGCTGTTCGCCTTCGGCGATGCGGGCAGTGGCTTCTCCCTGCTTGTGATCGGCATCGTACTGCATGGCATCTGCTACGACTTCTTCTTCGTCACCGGCCAGATCTACACCGATGCCCACGCCGGCCCCGCCGCGCGCAGCAGCGCGCAGGGCTTCATCACCCTGGCCACCTATGGCGTGGGCATGCTGATCGGCACCTTCCTGTCCGGCGCGGTAGTGGAGCACTTCACCACTGCAGCGGGCCCGGACTGGCAGCAGATCTGGTTGTTCCCGGCCGGCGTCGCACTGGTGGTGTTGATCGCCTTCCTGCTGCTGTTCCGCGACCGCCCGGTAGCTGCGGCCGCGTCGTCCCCCCCCTGAGGAGACCAGCCGATGCCCCCGCTTGGAATCGCCATCATTGGTACCGGCATGATCGGTGCGGTGCATCGCCGCGCGGCACTGCTGGCTGGCGCCGAGGTGCGCGGCGTGGCCGCCTCGTCGCCGCAGCGCGCGCGCGAGGTGGCGCACGCGTGGAATGTCCCGCGCGCCTATCGCGATATCGAGGACGTCGTCGCTGATCCCCAGGTACAGGTCGTGCACATCTGCACGCCCAATCATCTGCACCGCACGATGGCGCAGGCCGCACTGGAAGCCGGCAAGCACGTGATCTGCGAGAAACCGTTGGCGACGACGCTGGACGATGCGCAGGCGCTGGCGGCGCTGGCCGCCTCGACCGGATTGGTCGCCACCGTCCCCTTCGTCTACCGCTACCACCCGGTGGTCCGCGAGGCACGTGCACGCATCACGCAGGGCGATCTGGGGCCACTGCACCTGATCCATGGCAGCTACCTGCAGGACTGGCTGCTGGACCCGGCCAGCAACAACTGGCGGGTTGACCCGGCACTGGGTGGTACATCGCGCGTGTTCGCTGACATCGGGTCGCATTGGTGCGACCTGGTTGAATGGGTCAGCGGCGAGTGCTTCGCCGAAGTGAACGCGGCGTTTGCCACGGTGATCGCCGAACGCAGCGCAACCACCTCCCAGAGCTTCAGCACGCCGGCGACAGACGGCGCAAAGCAAGCGGTCGAGAGCGAGGACGTGGCCGCAGCAATGTTCAGGACCGGCGCGGGCACGCTGGCGTCATTGACGGTCAGCCAGGTCTCGGCCGGACGCCACAACCGGCTCTGGTTCGAGATCGACGGCGCCAACGCCAGCGTGGCGTTCAACCAGGAGGATGCCGAGCGGCTGTGGATCGGCCTGCCCGAACAGCGCGAGGAAATCTTCGTGCGCGGCCCGGGCGCCGGCAGCGCCGAACAACGCCGGTTGTCGCCGCTGCCAGCGGGGCACGCGCAGGGCTACGGGCAGTGCTTCGAAGCGTTCGTGGCCGACACCTATCGCGCCATTGAAGGCGAGCGGCCGCAGGGCCTGCCCACCTTCGAAGACGGCCTGCGCTCGGCGCGGATCGTTGATCGTGTCATTGCATCGGCCAGGTCACGCACCTGGACCGCCATCGGTTGAATCCCGGGAGGATCTGTTGATGAACATCCCTGTCCGTAGAACTGCAACCCTCGTCCTGCTGCTGCTCGCAGTCCTGCCCGCCTTCGCAGGAAACACAGCCGGTGCGCAGAAGCCCATCGCCGTGCAGATGTACACGCTGCGCAATGCCGGGCCGCTCGACCAGCAGCTGAAGATCGTCCACGACGCGGGCGTGCGTGCGGTGGAGACCGTCGGTACGCAGAATGCAAGCGCTGCGGAACTGAAACAATTGCTGGACCGTTACTCGATCAAAGCGGTTTCCTCGCACGTTCAGCTGGCCGAGCTGCGCGACAACCTGGATGCCGTGGTGGCCTTCAACCGCTCGATTGGCAACAGCACGCTGGTGGTGCCCTACCTGGACCAGAAGGACCGCCCGCGCGATGCCGCCGGCTGGACCGCATTGGGACGGGAGCTGGGCCGGATTGCCAGGCAGGTGCGCGGCAGGGGGATGCAGCTGGCCTACCACAACCACGACTTCGAGCTGGTCGACTTCAATGGCAGAACCGGACTGGAGCTGCTGTTCGACGCCGCCGGCCCCGAGCTGCAGACCGAACTGGACCTGGCCTGGGTCGCGCGCGCGGGCCTGGACCCGGTCGTGATGCTTGGCAAGTTCCGCGGCCACGTATTTGCGGTACACGCCAAGGACAATGCGCCCAAGGGCCAGGCCGAAGACGAAGGTGGATTCGCTGCGGTCGGCCAGGGCGTGCTGGACTGGAACGCGATCCTGCCAGCCGCCGCCAACGCTGGCGTGCAGTGGTACATCGTGGAGCACGACCAGCCACGCGACCCCGCCAAGGTCATCCAGGCCGGCGCTGACTACCTGCGTGAACACCTGACTACCAACCCGCCCACCCGTGCCCACCGCTGACGCATCAAGGAGCCCCACATGAAAATGATCCTGGCAGTGGCCGTGGCCCTGGGCGGCATGAACGTTGCGACGGCAGCGTGGGCCAAGGACGACCCGGCCGCGGGTGCGAAACTCTACGCCCAGCACTGCACTGCCTGCCACGGTGCTGAACGCACCGGTGTACCACCGACGTTCCCGGCGCTCACCGATGTCGGCAAGCGGCTGCAGCCCGCCCAGGTCAAGGACAGGATCAGGAAGGGCGGCGGCCTGATGCCACCCTTCCCGCAGCTGTCACAGCAGGAGATCGATGACATCGCCAGCTACCTGGCGAAGTAGCCGGTGAGCGCTACAGCTCGCGCACCCAGATGTTGCGGTAGCTGACCTTGGAGTCATGTTCCTGCAGATACAGCGGCGCGCACCCATGCGGCGCGTACGACGGTGCGCCGATGTACTCGGTCCTGCCCGCCAGCACGGTGTGGTCCTGTACCAGCACGCCGTTGTGCAGCACGGTGATCCGTGCGGGCGACGTCAGGCCGCCGCCCGGCGAGAAGCGCGGGGCCTTCCAGATGATGTCGTAGACCTGCCACTGGCCCGGTGCGCGCGAGGCGTTCACCCGTGGCATGGCCTGCTTGTAGATGGAACCCGCCTGGCCATTGGCATAGGTCGGGTTGTGGTAACTGTCGAGCACCTGCAGTTCATACAGTTCCTGCAGGAAGATCCCGCTGTTGCCCCGGTTCTGGCCGTCGAAGCCCTTGGTTTCGGTGGGCGTGCGCCACTCGACATGCAGCTGGACATCGCAGAAGCGTTGCCGGGTGCGGATGCCCTTGCTGCCCGGAACGACAGTCATGGCGCCATCGGCCACCTCCCAGGGCACGCTGCCACCCTGCTCCGCCTCCCACGCGGAGACATCCTTGCCATCGAACAGCACGATCGCATCGGACGGTGCCTTGCCAGGTGGCGTTGCCACGGTCGCGGGCACAGGACTCCACACTTCGGTCTTCTTCGGGTCACGCACAGCGTCGGCATTGTCCTGTGCGAACGCAGATGCAGCGGCCAGCAGGCCGGCGGTGATCAACGCAGGGCGGATCATCAGGTTGGTGTCCATCAGCTGGTCCCCCAGGCAGGTGTGCCGGGGACATAGGCGAGGTCACCGTCGTAGCGCCCCGGCACGGCGACGTACTGCAGCACCCCGGTCGCACCGACCTTGGAGGTGAAGAAGCCGAAGATGGCCAGCTGCTTGATCATCGTGAAGTAATGCGGCATGGCTTCGCCCTCTTCGGGCGTTCCGGTCTCGGTCACGTCTGCATTGCGCGCCTTGGCTTCGGCATCCAGTGTACGCAGCAAACCGGTGCGCGCCTCCGGCGTGAGCGACACGAAGCGGCCACCGGCGCGCTTGTCGATGTCCGCCAGCCCGGCGCGGAACACCGCCTGCTGCCTGGCGGTGTAGCAGTCGCTGACGAACGTCGCCATGAACGCACCGGCGCCCGCGTCCTTCGCCCCGGGTGTCCGGGTCCGCGGCAGGATGGTTTCGGCAATCTCGTCCAGCGTGCCGATTTCGGCATCGGAGAACGCGGCCATCATCCCAGCCGCTGGTGCTTTGCCATGCACCAGCGCTGGCAGGCCAACCATCGCCGCACCGGTGGCGGCGACGATCATCTTCAGCAGTTCGCGGCGATCCATCACAGGTTCCCCGCTTTCAGTTCGCGTACCGCGTGGTCGGCCGCGCGCGCGGTCAGCGCCATGTAGGTCAGCGACGGATTCACGCAGGCGCTGGAGGTCATGCAGGCACCGTCGGTGACGTACACATTGGGCGCATCCCACACCTGGTTGTGCGCGTTCAACACCGAGCTCTTCCGGTCACGTCCCAT
This sequence comes from Stenotrophomonas sp. YJH_SMC_32, assembly GCF_059369975.1. NCBI lineage: Bacteria > Pseudomonadati > Pseudomonadota > Gammaproteobacteria > Lysobacterales > Lysobacteraceae > Stenotrophomonas > Stenotrophomonas sp. YJH_SMC_32. Next base: position 115,950 of record NZ_JCAFTE010000003.1, read on the forward strand.
ACGCGCAGTCCCCATCTCATGGATGCCCTTGCCCGGGGCGTAGTCGTTGTCGTGCATCTTCACGTCCTTGACCCCGGCCGCCTCCAGCATCTCGGCAGCGTCAGCGGCCATGTCCTTGCGCATCGCCAGTTCGTTGGCGCGCATGGACACATCCATCGCCAGCACCGGCAGCCCCCACTTGTCCTTACGGTCGCGGTCCAGGTGGATCGTGTTGTCGTGGTGCGGCAGCATCTCACCGAACCCGGTCATGCCGATGCGCCAGTCACCCGGCACGGTCAGCGCCTCCTTCAGGTCGGCACCGATGTTCAGCTCGGCGATCTCGCGCGACCAGCCGGTGCGGCTGGCACCGCCCTGGTAGCCGAATCCGCGCAGGTAGCCACGCTTGTCGGCGGCGACATTGCGGAACCGCGGAATGTAGAAGCCGCACGGACGGCGGCCGAAGTAGTACTTGTCTTCGTAGCCCTCGACCCGGCCCGAGGCGCCCGCACCGAAATGATGGTCCATCACATTGTGCCCCAGCTCGCCCGACGAAGAACCCAGCCCCCCCTCCCAGACATCGGTGGCCGAGTTCATCAGCAGCCAGGTCGAGTTGAAGGACGATGCGTTGAGGAAGATGACCTTGGCCGTGTACTGATAGGTCTGCCCGGTCTCGGCGTCGATCACCTCCACGCCACGCGCGCGCTTGCGATCCTTGTCGTAGAGCACTTCCTTGACGATCGAGAACGGCCGCAGGGTCAGGTTGCCGGTCTTCATCGCCGCCGGCAGCGTCGCCGACTGGGTGGAGAAGTAGGCACCAAAGGGACAGCCCAGAATGCACTTGTTGCGATACTGGCAGTTCACGCGCCCCTGCTCGGGCATCGGCTGGGTGATGTTGGCAGTGCGCGAGTGGATCATGTGCCGGGTGCCGCCGAAGGCCTTCTTGATCCGCGCGGCCACGTCCTTCTCGACGATGTTCAACGGGATCGGCGGCAGGAACTCACCATCCGGCAGCACGTCCAGTCCCTCGCGCGTGCCGGCGATGCCGGCGAACTTTTCCACATGGTCGTACCACGGCGCGATGTCGGCATAGCGGATCGGCCAATCGGTGGCGATGCCCTCCTTGAGGTTCGCCTCGAAATCCAGGTCGGAGAAGCGGTAGCTCTGACGGCCCCACAACAGCGAACGGCCACCGACGTGGTAGCCGCGGAACCAGTCGAAGCGCTTGGTCTCGATGTAGGGCGAGTCCTGCTCGTTGGCCCACATTCCTTCCAGGTTTTCGGCCAGGCCATAGTCGCGCATCAGCACCGGGAAGTCGGCCTTCATCGCCTGCGTTGGCCGGTTGCGATGCGGGAAGTCCCACGCTTCCTTCATCGCATTGACGTAGTCCTTGACGTGCTCGATGTTGCGTCCGCGTTCCAGCATCAGGACCTTCAGGCCCTTCTCGGTCAGCTCCTTCGCTGCCCAACCGCCACTGATTCCCGAGCCAACAACAATGGCGTCGTAGTGATTATCTGCCATGGGTTTCTCACCTGGGTGGATATCGTTTCAGACGTCGCAGAGGCGGATCGCCTCGCGCAATGAGGCAACGGGATCGGGCGCGGCAGGCATGAACTCCTGCGCCAGATACCCCTTGAAACCGGTGTCGCGGATCGCGCGACAGATGGCCGGATAGTTCAGCTCCTGCCGGTCCCCGATCTCGTTCCGGCCGGGCACCCCTGCCGTGTGGTAATGCTTGAAGCAGGCGTGGTGTTTCCCGATGGTGGCGATGATGTCGCCTTCCATGATCTGCATGTGGTAGATGTCGTAGAGCAGGCCGAAGTTGTCCGAGCCGAGCCGCTGGCACAGCTCCACACCCCATGCGGAGTGGTCGCACAGGTAGTCGTGATGATCGACCCTGGAATTGAGCAACTCCATCACCAGCACCACGCCGCGCTTCTCGGCATGCCCGAGGATGCGCTTGAGGCCAGCCTCGGCATTGGCCATGCCGTCATGCGGGTCCATACCGTTGCGGTTGCCGGAGAAGCAGATGAGATTCCGGTAACCGGCATCGGCCACCAGATCGATGTGCCGCGTGTAGCGCTCCACCAGTTGATCGTGGAACTCGCGGCCGGCGAAACCCTTGGTCAGGCCCAGTTCCGCGCCGTTGCACATCGAGCTGTAGACGCCGTGGGCTTTCAGCGTGGGCCAGTCATCCGGGCCGACCAGGTCGATGGCGGCGAAACCGATGTCCTTCACCGTCGTGCAGAGCTGGGCGACCGACAGCTGCGGGAAGGTCCAGCGGGCCACGGCGTGCTTCAGGTTGCCCTTCAGCGGTGCAGTGGCGGCGAATGCGGGCAACGCCCCCGCGGTCGTCACGGCCCCCAGGCCAATGCTGCCGGCAACTGCGAGGCGCAGCGCATCGCGCCGCGTGAGCCCCGTCGCCGGGGCCGGTCTGATCGAATGGATGGACATCCATCTGCCGGCCTCCCAACCGGTATCAAACGCAACGATTCACAGCAATGCAATCGATTGCACCATAGGGGAGGAAATTGCATGCTTGCAAGTTGCGGTGCACGAAAATTCAATGCTGCGGGGCACAACTCCGCAGGAATCGCGGACAAAGAAAAGCCCCGCATGAGCGGGGCTTTCTTTTCTGCTGCGCGCAAGCGGTCGATCAGAACGGAATATCGTCGTCAGCGAAGTCGTCCATCGGCGGCGCCTGCTGCGGCTGCGGACGCTGGTTGCCGCCCTGGTTGCCGTAGCCGCCACCTTGGTTGCCGCCCTGGTTGCCATAGCCACCGCCCTGGCCACCACGCTGGCCGCCGCCACCGCCGCCGTACTCCTGGCGCGGCGCCTGCTGGCGCTGCGGACGATCGCCGCCGTAGTTGCCGCCACCGCCGCCGCCGCCTTCACCGCGGCCGCCCAGCATCTGCATTTCATCGGCGATGATATCGGTGGAGTACTTCTCCACGCCGTCCTGGCCGGTGTACTTGTCGTAACGCAGGCTGCCTTCGACGTAGACCGAGCTGCCCTTGCGCAGGTACTCGCCGGCGATCTCGCCGAGCTTGCCGAAGAACACCACGCGGTGCCATTCGGTGCGCTCCTGCTGGTTGCCATCCTTGTCCTTGCGGACGCTGGTGGTGGCCAGGCTGATGCGGGTGATCGCCATGCCGCCCTGGGTGTACTTCACGTCCGGGTCGTTGCCAAGATTGCCGACCAGGATGACTTTGTTGATGCCGCGCGCCATAGGTACCTTCGTCCGTTGTCCAGGGGCAGACCGCCAGTGATAGCACAGCCCCGGGCGGGGTGCAGTACGCTGGGCCGCCCCTGGTGAAATTTGGGGGAATGCGAGAACGACGCATCTTACCATTGCCGCCGCCATCCGCCCGGTCAGGAGACCCCGACCGCACCGAAGGATCAGGCTGATTTCCTTGTCCGGCAATGACTTACCTGCGCCCCGACCGACGTTCAGAGGGGCATTCGCGTCTGCGCATGGCATCATGCCCGGGCACCTTCCACCTGCCCGCTCCGCCCGCACATGACGATCAAAGGCAAAGCCACCTCCCTCGACATCGCCCACCTGGCCGGGGTCTCCCAGCCGACCGTGTCGCGGGCCCTGCGTGGCAGCCCGATGGTCAACGCCGAGACCCGCGAGCGCATCCTGCGCATCGCCCGCGAGCTGAATTACAAGGTCGACAAGAACGCCTCCAGTCTGCGCCTGCGCAATGCCGGCACGCTGGCCCTGCTGTTCTTCGAGGATCCGACCAACGACGATTCGCTGATCAACCCGTTCTTCCATTCGATGCTGGGCTCGATCACCCGCGCCTGCGCCCTGCACGGGCAGGACCTGCTGGTGTCGTTCCAGCAGCTGTCCACCGACTGGCAGGCGGATTACGAAGACAGCAACAAGGCCGATGGCATCATCCTGCTCGGTTATGGCGACTACCACGAATCGCGCGACCGCCTGCAGCGGCTGGTTGAACAGGGCACGCACTTCGTTCGCTGGGGCGCCGCCCTGCCCGGCCAGCCCGGTGTCTCGATCGGCAGCGACAACTTCCAGGGCGGGCATGACATCACCACCCATCTGCTGCAGCAGGGCTGCCGCCGCATCGCCTTCCTCGGCCATGCCTCCAGCCATTACCCCGAATTCCAGGAGCGCTACCGCGGCCATGTCGCGGCGCTGCAGGACCACGGCCTGGCCGCCGAACCGGCGCTGCAGCACGATGCGATCACCACCGAGGCCTCCGGCCAGGAGGCCTGCCAGGCCCTGCTGGCGCGCGGCGAGCCGATCGATGCGATCTGCGCGGCCAGCGACCTGATCGCCATCGGTGCGATGCGCGCCCTGCGCGAGGCCGGGCTGCGGGTACCGCAGGACGTGGCGGTGACCGGCTTCGACGACATCCCGCTGGCCGCTTCGGTATCCCCGGCGCTGACCACCGTGCAGCAGGACACCAAGCAGGCCGGGCAGCTGCTGGTGGAACGCCTGCTGGCGCTGATCGGGCGGCAGCCGGTGGACAGCCAGAGCATCCCGGTGAAGCTGGTCGTGCGCGAATCATCCCTGCGCGGGTAGGCGCCGCTGGGCCGGCGCTCCGGCCAACGCACGATGGCGGGGTTCTCCCCCCATGACCAACGGCGGATGCGCACGGACGCGGTTGCGCGGATAACGCGCAGACATTGCCCATGGAAAGGTGTACGTCGCATGCTGAAGATCGATTCGCTGTCCAAGACGTACGCCAACGGCGTGCATGCCCTCAACAACGTCACCCTGGACATCCCGCGCGGCATGTTCGGCCTGCTCGGCCCGAACGGCGCTGGCAAGTCGTCGCTGATGCGCACGCTGTCCACCCTGCAGGAGGCCGACAGCGGCACGGCGACGCTCAGCATTCCGGGCGAGGCGCCGATCGACGTACTGCGCGACAAGGATGCGGTGCGCCGCCGGCTGGGCTACCTGCCGCAGGATTTCGGCGTGTACCCGAAAGTCAGCGCGCTGGACCTGCTGGAACATTTCGCGGTGCTCAAGGGCCTGACCCAGCGCGCCCAGCGTCGCGAGGTGGTCGATGGACTGCTGCAGCAGGTGAACCTCTGGGACGCGCGCAAGCGCAAGCTGGGCACCTACTCCGGCGGCATGCGCCAGCGCTTCGGCATCGCTCAGGCGCTGTTGGGTGACCCACGCTTGGTAATCGTCGACGAACCCACCGCCGGCCTCGATCCGGAGGAACGCAACCGCTTCCTCAACCTGCTGGCGGCGATTGGCGAGAACGTGGCGGTGATCCTGTCCACCCACATCGTCGAGGACGTGACCGACCTGTGCCCGACGATGGCGATCATGAACAAGGGCCAGGTGCTGCTGACCGGGCGACCGGCCGATGCCATCGATGCCCTGCAGCAGCAGGTCTGGCGCAAGCAGGTCGATCCTTCGGAACTGGCCGACCATGAAGCACGCTACGTGGTGCTCTCGACCCGCCTGGTCGGGGGCCGCCCAGTGATCCACGTGCACAGCGCCAACGACCCCGGCGATGGCTTCGCGGCCGTGGCTCCCGACCTTGAGGACGTGTACTTCCAGCGCCTGCGCCTGCAGGCCCGTGCCCGCGCGGCAGCCTGAGCGGAGCACACCATGATCCTCGATTTCTTCCGTTTCGAGCTGCGCGAGCAGCTGCGCTCCCCGCTGCTGTGGCTGCTGGCCGGGCTGTTCGCCCTGCTCGCCTTCGCCGCCGCCTCCAGCGATGCGGTGCAGATCGGTGGCGGTAGCGGCAACGTGCACAGCAACGCGCCCACCGTGATCGCGCAGATGCTGGGCATCTTCACCCTGCTCGGCATGCTGGTCACTGCACTGTTCGTCAGCAATGCGCTGCTGCGTGACTTCGAACTGGGCACCGCCGAACTGATCTTCGCCAGCCCGGTGAAACGCCGCGACCACCTGGCGGGGCGCATCGCCGCTGCCCTCGCCGCCGGGCTGCTGGTTTACGTGGTGATCGCGTTCGGGCTGTGGCTGGCACCGTTCATGCCGTGGGTCGATCCCGAGCGCATGGGCCCGATCAGCTGGCAGGGCTATGCGTGGACGTTCGCGGTCATCGTCATTCCGAACCTGTTGTTCACCACCGCACTGCTGTCGCTGCTGGCGGCACTGACCCGCTCGATCCTGTGGGTCTACATCGGCCTGGTGGCCTACCTGGTGCTGTACGGTGCCAGCGCGGCCCTGCTGCGTGACATCGACAATACGTGGATCGCGGTGCTGAGCGAACCGCTGGGCATGCGCGCCCTCGGCCGCACGATCCGCTACTGGTCCACCGCCGAACGCAACAACGGGATTCCCGAGCTGGCCGGTTACCTGCTGGCCAACCGTGCTCTGTGGTTGGGTGTGGCTGCCGCGCTGTTCGCCGCCACCTTCGCGCTGTTCCGTACCGAACGCAGCGGCAGTGGTCGTCGGCGCTGGGGCCGCAGGCAGGCGCAACCGGTTGCCGATGCCGCCAGTGTCCGCCCCACCCGCGCAGCACTGCCGCGCGTGGTGCCGGCGTTCACCGCCACCACGGCGTGGCGGCAGTTCCTGCGCCAGGTGCGCTTCGATGCACGCGGCGTGCTGCGCAGCGTACCGTTCATCGTGCTGCTGGTGCTGGGCCTGGCCAACTTCCTGCCCAGCGCGCTGTTCCGGCAGACCCTGTACGGCACCTCGATCTGGCCGGTCACCTCGCAGATGATCATGGCCCTGCAGGGCGCCTTCAGCTGGCTGCTGGTGATCATCGTGCTGTTCTTCGCCGGTGAACTGGTCTGGAAGGAACGCAGCGCGCGTATCAACGAAGTGACCGATGCCATGCCGGTGCCGAACTGGGTGCCACTGCTGGCCAAGTTCACTGCGCTGCTGGCGGTGATCGTCTGCTTCCAGGCCGCCGGTGCGCTGGCCGCGATGGGCGTGCAGCTGGCCAAGGGCTACACCCATCTGGAGCCGCTGCTGTACCTGCGCAGCCTGGCGCTGGATTCGGTGGTCTACATCCTGATGGGGGGCCTGGCGCTGGTGCTGCAGGTACTCACCAACAACAAGTTCGTCGGTTACGCGCTGCTGATCGTGGTGATGATCGGCCAGGGCGTGCTCGGCCTGCTCGACTACACGCAGCACCTGTACAACTTCGGCAGCTGGCCCAACGCGCCCTATTCGGACATGAACGGCTACGGCCACTTCCTGCCGGGGCAGCTGGCCTTCCAGGGTTACTGGGCGCTGTTCCTGCTGACGCTGATGTGTCTGGCGTCAGCCTTCTGGGTACGCGGTGTCAGCCAGGGGCTGCGCCAGCGCCTGGCGCTGGCTGGCCGTCGCCTGCGCGGCCCTACCGGCGCCTTTGCGGCGCTGGCAGCAGTGGCGTTCGTCGGCGTGGGCGGCTGGCTGTACTGGAGCACCAACATCCGCAACGAGTTCATCCCGCCCGACCAGCAGCTGGACCTGCAGGCCCGCTACGAGCGCGAGCTGTCGAAGTACCGCAACCTGCCGCAGCCACGCATTGTCGCCGTGGACAACCGCGTGGACCTGTTCCCGGAATCGCAGTCGATGGTGATCGACGCGAACTGGACCATCCGCAACCTGCACGCGCAGCCCATCCAGGACCTGCATGTCTCAATGGGCGACGACAAGCAGCTGCTGGCCGCCGACCTCGGCGGGCAGAAGTTGACCTTCCACGACAAGGATCTCGGCTACCGCATCTACCGGCTGGACAGGCCGCTGCAACCGGGCGAAACCCGCAGCGTGCATTTCCGGGTGGTGCAGAAGCCCAACGGCATCACCGCCGGCCAGGCCCCGAGCAACATCGTGGACAACGGCACGTTCTTCAACAGCCGCGTACTGCCGTCCTTCGGCTATAACGAGGGCGCCGAGATCAGCGACCGCAACGAACGCCGCAAGCGCGATCTCGGTGAACCGCGGCGCATGCCCAGGCTGGAAGACGAGGCAGCGCGGGCCAACACCTATATCTCCAATGATGCCGACTGGCTCGATTTCCGCACCACGGTGTGCACCGCGCCGGACCAGGTCGCGCTGGCGCCGGGCTACCTGCGGCACGAGACCACGGTGAATGGCCGGCGCTGCTTCAGCTATGCCATGGACCGGCCCATGCTGAACTTCTACGCGTATCTGTCGGCACGCTGGGAGGTGCGCAAGGCGAAGTACAAGGACATCCCGATCGAGGTCTACTTCGAACCGGCGCACGGCTACAACGTGGACCGGATGATCGAGGCGGTGCAGAAATCACTGGCCTACTACGAGGCGAACTTCACGCCGTACCAGCACCGCCAGGTACGCATCATCGAGTTCCCGGGCTATGCCCGCTTCGCGCAGTCGTTCGCCAACACCATCCCCTACTCCGAGGCCATCGGTTTCATCGCTGACCTGCGTGACCCGGACAAGGTGGACTACGTGTTCTACGTGACCGCGCACGAGATCGCACACCAGTGGTGGGCGCACCAGGTGATTGGTGCCAACGTGCAGGGCGCAACGGTGCTGTCCGAATCGTTGTCGCAGTACTCGGCGCTGATGGTGATGGAGCAGGAGTACGGCCGCCAGCATATGCGCCAGTTCCTCAAGCGCGAGCTGGACGGTTACCTGTCCGGCCGCGGCGGCGAGGCCATCGAGGAACAGCCGCTGGAGCGCGTGGAGAACCAGCAGTACATCCACTACCAGAAGGGTTCGCTGGTGTTCTATCGGCTGCGCGAGGAAATCGGCGAGCAGGCCCTGAACCGGGCGTTGAAGCGCTTCCTGCAGGACAAGGGCTACCAGCAGCCGCCGTACACCACCTCACGCGAGCTGCTGGGCTACATCCGCGCCGAGACCCCGGCTGACCGCCAGCAGCTGGTCACCGATCTGTTCGAGAAGATCAGCTTCTACGACAACCGGGTGATGGCCGCCAGCGCCCGCAAGCGCGATGACGGGCGCTACGACGTGACCCTGGACCTGCACGCCGCCAAGCAGTACGCCGATGGCAAGGGCAAGGAGAGCGACGCGAAGATGGATGACTGGGTCGAGATCGGCGTGTTCGCCAACGGCCCGTCGGGCAAGGAGCGCGACCAGAAGGTGCTGTACCTGCAGCGCCACCACATCACCAGCGCCGAGCCGAAGATCACGGTGACGGTGGACGGGAAGCCGGATGAAGCGGGCTTCGATCCCTACAACAAGCTGATCGACCGGGTGAGCGATGACAACCGGAGCAAGGTGACGATGTGAGGGAGGGGGCGCCGGCCTGTGCGCCGGCGCTCCACGCAACGCGTGCGGGCTTGGCTCGGCCTTGCTGTGGTGCCGAGCCCTGCTCGGCACATTGTCCAGGACAGCCGGCGAAGGTTCAGCGCACCGGGGACTTCGGGCCCAGCAATGCCAACAGCACATAGACCACGATCGAGGCGACCGTACCTAGTGCTGCCGGTACCCCGAACGCCCAGCCCGAGCGCCCCTGCTGGCGCGCCCACTGGGCCAGATGCCAAGCCGCGCCCAGGTTGATCAGCCAGGCGATGACAAACACCGGCCACTGCACCATGCCTACCGCGCGCAGCAGGGGCATGGCCACTAGGGCCGCAACGATGGCCACGATCAGGAAGATCAGGGCCGAGCGGGAATGGCGTACCGTGGATGCGCTCATGCGGCCAACCTGCGCACCATCACCAGCCCATCCAGGGCCTCGGTCTGCAGGTACAGGTCGGAAACGCCCATCCGCGCGGCCTGTGCCGCAGCCTGTTCGACCAGACCACTGGCCAATCCGCGGCCGCGATGGCTGTCGGCCACGAATACGCTGCCCAACCAGTACTCGTACTGTGGAAAGGCCTGCATCTCGCGGCGCTTGAGCTGGACTGCACCGACCACCTGCCCATCTTCGAAAGCGGCGATCAGGTGCGGGAAACCTTCAGCATCCTGCGGCGGGTCGAGCCGTTGCAGTTCCTGTTCCAGCGTCAGGCCGGCGTCCCGGCCCCATTGCGCGTGGTACCACTGCGCCAATTGCTGTCGTTCCGCTGCGTCGGCAGGCAATACCCTGAACTCCATGACCAGGCCTCGATCCCGATGTCGCCCAAGGGGATCACGGACGGCGTTCGAAGGGAAGCCTTCTGTAGCGTCGAGCCTTGCACGACTGAGCGGGCATTGCGCGAACGGCAGCCGAGCATGGGCTCGGCTCTACATGACAATCAACCCTGGGCGAAGTCCTTCAGGATCTCGCCGATGCCGCTGGGCGAGATCTCGAAGCCCAGCGCGGTGCCCGGGTTGATCACCACGCCGTAGCCGCCGGGCACGCGGCGCAGCACGTCCAGCATCAGCCAGCGGATCTGGTGTTCGGCCTGCTGGCTGTAGATGCCCACCCGCGATGGATCGGTGAACACGGCCACGTGCAGCGTGCCCTGCTTGTCGAACAGCAGCGGGTCGAAACCGCTGCCATCGGGGGTCACCAGGCTGCCGGTCTGCAGCACCACCTCGGAGGCGACGAAGGCTTCCATGAAGGCGCGGATCGGCACCGCCCCGTCCATCGCCGCCTTCAGCAGGGTTTCGATCGGGGTCTGCGGGACGAGGTCGGTCATGGCGGTACGGCAGGGCGTGAGGGGTGCCTATTGTGCCGGATGTGGTCCCCCCGGTAGTGCCGGCCGCTGGCCGGCACCTGAAGGGACCATGGATTCATGAGTTGCCGGCCAGCGACCGGCACTACCGCCCCAGGCGCTGGTCCCGCGCCTTCTGGTCGGCCATCGCCTTGTCCAGTTCGGCCTGCAGTGCCGGCTGCTGCACGGTGGCGTCCAGCACATAGACCTTTACCCCATGCGCCGGCACGTCAGTCTTCAGCTGCTGCTCGACCTTCACCGTGCCGCCATCCAGCGCATCACGCCACTTGCCAGCCTGCAGGTAGCGGTCCACCTCGAAGGTGCGCGCCGCATCACCCTTGTTCAGCAGCACCAGCGCGGTCTGCGTCACGTCACCGTGCTGCAGCACGCGGAAGAACACGGCCTCATCGCCCTGCAGCCGCTCGTTCACCTGCAAGCCACGCTGCAGTGCCGGGGTCGCTTCACGCAGTTTGGCGATACGCTGCAGCGGCGCGAAGATCGGGCTCTGCGGCGCAGCGTCCACACGCGGCTGGCCGAAGTAGGCACGGTTGCCTGCGTGCTCGGCGCGGCCACGCATGAAGCCGGTCTCCGAGCCGTAATAGACCACCGGAATGCCGCGCGCGGTGAACAGCCAGTTGTGCGCGTCGATGAAGCCATTGTCGCTGGCCTGCAGGCGCGGCATGTCGTGGTTGTCGTAGAAGCTCATCAGCTCGTACGGATTGGCATACGGGCCACCGCTCAGGTGCAGCGGCTCGGCCAGGGTCTCAAAGCCCTTGCCGGCGGTGCCGAAGGTCTGCTCCAGAGCACCGCGCAACGGGAAGTCGAGCACGCTGACATTGGCGTTGGCCGGCCAGGTGTGCTCGGCAATGGTCGCCGCGTTGTAGTCGAAGGCTTCGCCGAACATGAACATGCCCGGGTGCTCGGCGCGGATGCGCTTGACGAATTCATGCCACCACGGGTGCGGCAGCCAGCCGATGGTATCGATGCGCAGCGCGTCCACGCCCTGCGCGGTCCACTGCAGGTAAGCGCCGACCAGATAGTCCATCACCGCCGGATTGTCCTGGTTGAAGTCGGACAGTTCGGCGAGGTTGCCGTCGAAGATCGAGCCGTCCTTGCTGTCGACCGGGCCGATGTTGTTGTAGAACGCGTGCAGCGGGTTGTGCTTCGGGTCCAGCTTCTGCGGTGGCAGGTTCTGGTGGTCGGCAATCAGCGTTCCGTCCTTGTCGAAGATCTGGCCGAACTGCGGTTGCCGTATCGGCATGGTCCAGGCCGGCGAACCGTGGTTGCCGACGATGTCCAGCACCACCTTCAAGCCGGCACCGTGCAGGCCCTTGGTCAGTCCGGCGAAGTCCAGGTCCCTGCTGGGCAGGTGCTCATCGAGTCTGTAGAAGTTGATGCCCCAGTAGCCGTGGTAGCCGGTCTTGCCGCGGTCGGTCAGCGTGCTGGTGCAGCTGATCGGCTTGCTGCCGGTGAAAGCTTGGTCAGGGTTGTCGACGATCGGCGTGATCCACACCGCGCCGAAACCCAGGTTGCGGATGTACTGCGCATTGTCGAGCACGCCACGGAAGTCGCCGCCGAGGTAGCCGATGTTGCCGTCCACCTTGTCCGGGCATGGCACCGGGATGTCGAAGGTGCGGTGCGCGCCACCCTGGTCGCGATGGTCATTGGATGGATCACCGTTGACGAAGCGGTCGGTGACCACGAAATACACCGCATCGCTGGCGAACGGTTCGGTGGTGCCGACGTAGTCCGGGCGCGGCGTGGCCACGGCCTGGCCGGCGAACAGGGTAAGGGAAACGGCAACAGCCAGGACACCACGCATCACACCACCTCCGGACGGGACGGAACCCGCAGCACGCACAGGCCGGCGATGAACAGGCTGCAGCCGCCCAACACCAGCACATGCATCGGCTGGCCACCCAGCCATGCGCGCAGGGCAAAGCCGAGCGCACTGGCCGCGACCAGCTGCGGGATCACGATGAAGAAATTGAAGATGCCCATGTACACGCCCATCTTCGACGCCGGCACGCTGTCGGACAGCAGTGCATACGGCAACGACAGGATCGATGCCCAGGCAAAACCCACACCCACCATCGACAGCAGCAGCCAGTGCGGGTCGCGGATGAACATCAGCGAGACCAGGCCTGCAGCGCCCAGCCACAGGTTGACCAGGTGGCTCCAACGCAGGCCGATCGCACGCACCATCGGCGGAATCAGCACTGCGGCCAGCGCGGCGAAGCCGTTGTAGGCGCCAAACAGCACGCCCACCCAGTTGGCACCTTCGTTGTAGGCCGCCGACTGTGGATCGGTCGAACCGAAGTGGGTACCGGCCACCGCAGCAGTGGTGTAGATCCACATGGCGAAAAGCGCGAACCATGAGAAGAACTGCACCCACGCCAGGCGGCGCATGGTCACCGGCATCGCGCGCAGGTCGCCGACGATGGCGGCCAGCATATGCGTGGCCGGCAACGCGCGCGCGGCCGCCAGCAGCAGGCCGTAGCCGGCGCACAGGCCTGCCAGCACGTACAGCATCCTGTCGCCTTGCCGCCAGGTGATCAGCAGCGCCAACAGCACACCCAGCCCTAGCCACAGGGTGACCCGCGTCCATGGAGCCGGGCCGTTGATCGCGGCCGCCGCGTGATGTTCCGGTGGCTCGGCATCATCGAAGGCAGCCAGTTCTGCTGGTGAATATTCGCGGGTACTGACCACCGTCCAGGTGATCGCCGCCAGCAGCACCACCGCGCCGAAGTAGAACGCATAGCGCACGGTGTCCGGCACCTCACCGGCGGCGGCCGTATTGGCGACCCCGAAGTGGGCCAGGATGAACGGCAGGAAGCTGGCGACGATGGCGCCCACACCGATGAAGAAGCTCTGCATCGCATAGCCGGCCGGACGCTGGCGTGGCGCCAGCTGGTCGCCGACGAAGGCTCGGAACGGCTCCATCGATACGTTGATCGAGGCATCGAGCACCCACAGCGTGCCGGCCGCGATCCACAGCGTCGGTGAATTCGGCATCACCAGCAGGGCCAGCGTGGTCAGCACCGCACCGATCATGAAGAACGGACGGCGCCGCCCCCAGCGCGTCCAGGTGCGATCGGACAGGTAACCGATCACCGGCTGCACCAGCAGGCCGGTCAGCGGCGCGGCGATCCACAGCCCCGGTACCGCGTCGATGTCCGCGCCCAGCGTCTCGAAAATGCGGCTGGCGTTGGCATTCTGCAGGGCGAAGCCGAACTGGATGCCGAGAAAACCGAAACACATGTTCCAGATCTGCCAGAACGACAGCTGGGGTTTGGCGGGGCGATTCATCGTGCGCCCTCTACAGCCACGGGCGCCACCGTCAGCGCCTGCACCTGCGCCTGGTTGAGCACGCCGTCGCGCCCGCCCTTGCCCCCGGTGTAGTGCGCGAAATGCTGCAGTGTGCTCATGTTGAAGCCCTCTTCAAGCGTGACCGTGCATCGGCCCTTCGGCACCGGGAACGTCGCCGAGGTCGAGTCCTGCACGGCCACGCTGTGCGGCAGGGTGACGGTGTGCCGCTGCAACGGCTGGCCCGGGCACTGCAGCACCAGCTGCTTCACCGCGGCGGTCACGCCCGTGTTGATCGGCCCATTCGCGTTGCTGTACTGCAGGCGCAGGCGCACCTGCCCCGCCTTGGCCGAGGTGAACTGCCAGCGCTCGGCACCCTTCAATCGCTGCTGCGGACCGACGCAGACCATCGGACTGTGCAGCGATTCCAATGCGCCGTCGCGCCGGGTCAGGCTCAGACAATGCTGCAGGCCATCGTCACCGATGCGTGCCAGGCCATTGCTGGCGGTGAGCGCCCGGCCGTCCTGCCACAGCACCTGGCCGGCAGCGACCTCGATGTTCCAGCCCCTGCCCTTGCGTCGCGCCTGCGGTGCGGCCGGCGTGGCCGGTGCGCGCGCATTGGCGTCGGCCGTCGTCGCCACGCTGCTCGGTGCCGCTGCGGTGGCCACCAGCTGCACGGTGGTGGTGGCACCACGCGTCTTTACCTGGCCCGCCACCAGCAGGCCATCACCCACCTGCTTCGGCCGCTCCAGCACATAGCGCTTGCCATCGGCCTCCAGGGAGATGCGGCGCTGCTTGCCGAACAGTTCGGGGACCAGCGCGGCTGGCACCTTGGGCTGCACGCGGCCGTCAGCCTGTACGCCGAATACGCCTTCGAGCACCATCGACAGATACCCGGCCACCGACCACAGCTGGCGCTCCGAATTGACCACCGGCCCGCTGAGCGCGCCTTCATCGACATGCACGGCCTGGCTGACCAGCTCGTAATTCTCCATGTTGGAACCGGCCAGCGCGGCACCCTGCATCAGCGAGCGGATCTCGGCGGCGATGCGCGGCGCATCGTCCAGCTGCCGCGCCGCACGCAGCGAGTAGGCACTGACGAACGGCCAGATCGCCCGGTTGTGATAGATCGGCTGTTGTGCTTCCTGCGGCCAGACCACCGGGCTGCCGGCTGGCCCCATCGGATACGCCGCCAGCGCACGCCGCGCGCGCTCGGGCGGCAGCACCTCGGCAAGGATGCCCAGCGAGAGGCCGAGCAGATCGACCTTGGCGTACGGCACCGGGTGCGCCGCTTCGCCGATGTAGCTCATGTACTGGCCGATATCCTCGCGCCAGAAGCGCGCATCGATCTGCTGCGCCAATGCGTCGGCCCAGGCCTTGTAATCGGCCGCGCGGGCATCGCCGTGCTGCCCGGCCAGGCGTTCGGCCAGGCGCAGTGCCTGGTAGTGCAGCACGTTGGTGGACAGTGCATAGGAATCACCGATGAAGCGCACGTCCTCGCGGGTCCAGTCCGGATAGGTCTGCTCGCGCCAGTCCAGGAACGAAGTCTCGCCACGGTACAGGCCCATCTGCGCGTCGAACACCATCGCGCGGTCCTGCGCCAGCGTGCCCTGCAGCGCCTGCCAGACCTGGTCGGCAAATGCGCGATCCTCCAGCAGCTGACGAGCCGCCAGGAACCACACCACGCGGTCGCTGCTGATCGGCCAGCTGCCACCGGAACCGGTGTCCTGCGCCACAAACAGGCCGGGCGTGTGCCCGTCGCGCGCCGCCGACAGTTTGAACTGCAGCGACTGCCGGGTGCGCTTCGGGTCCAGGCGTGCGAGCGCCAGATCGGCGGCAAAGCTGACATCGCGCGTCCACACATAGGGCCAGCGCGCGCCGGTCTGGAAGCACTCGCAGGGCACCGGCCGGCCTTCGTCGAAGGCGGGATCACGGATCGCATCCACGCGGTCCTGGTCCATCTCCTGCTGGGCCAGTGCGAACAGGGCATCGAACATCACGCTGCCGGTCTGGCTGCGCATCGGCATCGGCGCGATGCGCACCTCGCGCTTCGGCGCATGCAGCACGAAGCTGCCCTTGGCAGCGGCTTCGGCGCGCGCATGGCGGCCGTCGAATTGCAGGTCGGCCGCCTGCGCGGTCGTCCCCAGCGCTGCCCCCAGGGCAGCGGTCAGGCAAATGATCTTCAGCATCGAAGCGGCGGACCGGCTCGCGCCCGTCGGCCTCCCTCCCTCTCTGCACGCGTTGTAGGTCCGCACCGTCGTTGCCGGCGGGCGGGCGCGGCCCCTCCCTCAAGGTGCCCTGGCCCCATGGTAGACGCGGGGCTGTCGGCTGCGTCCAGTTGCATACGTATTCATGGCATCGCGCGGTAGCGCACCCGCCGCGCTGGCTTATGGTCCGGGTCTGCCAACGGCGCCTTGGGAGGGGAATTGCCGATGTCACCCACTGCTGTACGCGCGGTGTTCGCGCACATGCTGGGCCTGGCCCTGATTGGCTGGGCCACGCTGGTACAGGCCGCGCCCCAGGTGGCCAGCGTCGAATCGCCGGGCAAGGTGTTGAAGGTCAGCCTGGTGCTGGACGGCGGCACGGCCCGCTACCGGGTCGAGCGCCTGGGCGACACTGTGGTGGAGGATTCGAAGCTCGGCTTCGACCTGCGCGACGGTCGCCTGGACCGCGATTTCACCCTGTTGGGCCAGCAGCGGCACAGCGTGGATGACACTTGGGAACAGCCGTGGGGCGAACGCCGGCTCACCCGCAACCACTACAACGAGCTGACCGTGCAGCTGGCCGAAACCACCGGCAGCAAGCGCCGGCTGGATGTGGTGTTCCGCGTCTACGACGATGGCATCGGCTTCCGCTACGTGTTCCCCGAACAACCGAACCTGCACGAGGCGATCATCGATGACGAACTGACCGAGTTCGCCATCGCGCAGGATTCCACCGCCTGGTGGATCCCGGCCGGCGAGCCGATCCACTACGAGTACCTGTACCAGCGCACCCCGCTGCACGAAGTACCGCTGGTGCATACGCCGATGACCCTGCGCAGCCGCGATGGCCTGCACGTGGCGATCCACGAAGCGGCGCTGGTGGACTATGCCGGCATGTGGCTGCGCCGGACCGAGGGACAACGCCTGCGCGCGCAGCTGTCGCCCTCGGCCGAAGGCTGGAAGGCACGCCGCGCCCTGCCCTTCGCCACGCCCTGGCGCACGCTGCAGATCGCCGACCGTGCCGGCGGCCTGGTCGAATCGGACCTGATCCTCAACCTCAACGAACCCAACGCGCTGGGCGATGTGAGCTGGGTGAAGCCAGCCAAGTACCTGGGCGTGTGGTGGTCGATGCACCTGGACAACGAGAGCTGGGCGACCGGGCTGAAGCACGCGGCCACCACCGCCAAGACGAAGAAGGTGATCGATTTCGCCGCTGCACACGGCTTCCGCGGCGTGCTGGTGGAAGGCTGGAATCCGGGCTGGGACGGTAACTGGGTCGGCAATGGCTACGACTTCGATTTCACCCGTGCCACGCTCGATTTCGACATCGAAGCGCTGTCGGCGTATGGCCTGAACAAGGGCGTGCACCTGATCGGTCACCACGAAACCGGCTGCGCCATCGAACATTACGAGGCCCAGCTGGGCGCCGCGCTGGACCTCTATGCACGACTGGGCGTGGACCAGTTCAAGACCGGCTACGTCTGCGACGACGGCCAGGTCGACCGCCGCAATCCCACGGGGGGCCCACTGTGGCGCGAGTGGCATGACGGGCAGTTCATGGCCCGCCACCATCTGAAGGTGGTGCAGGAAGCCGCGCGCCGGCACCTGTCGGTGAACCCGCATGAGCCGATCAAGGATACCGGCCTGCGCCGCACCTATCCCAACTGGATCTCGCGCGAAGGCGCTCGCGGCATGGAGTACAACGCCTGGGGCCAGCCACCGAACCCGCCTGAGCACGAGGTCAACCTGGTGTTCACCCGCATGCTGGCCGGGCCGATGGATTACACCCCCGGCATCCTCAGCCTGAAGGGCCGCCACGGCCAGGCCATCCCCAGTACGTTGGCCCGCCAACTGGCGCTGTACGTGGTGCTGTACAGCCCGATCCAGATGGCCGCCGACCTGCCCGAACACTACCTGCAGCATCGCGAGGCGTTCCGTTTCATCGAGGACGTGGCGGTGGACTGGGAGCAGAGCCGCGTGCTCGATGGCGAAGTGGGTGACTACGTGACGATCGTGCGCCGCGACCGCAACAGCCGCGACTGGTTCCTCGGCAGCATCACCGACGAGCACGGCCGCGTGCTGCCGGTATCGCTGGGCTTCCTGGAACCTGGCGTGCGCTACCGCGCCGAGATCTACCGTGATGGTGAAGGCGCGGATTTCCGCAGCAGCCCGTTCGCGTTCGTTCGCGAAACCCGCGAAGTGACCAGCGCCGATGCACTGACGCTGGTGCTGGCACCAGGCGGTGGCCAGGCCATTCGCTTCACGCCGCTGTGAATGCCCGGGTAGTGCCGGCCGCTGGCCGGCAACCCGGCGAACGCGATTGCCTGCCAGCGGCCGGCACTACCGGAAGCGCTGCATGAAAGCGATTACACCCCTGCAGACGCCATTGAATACGTATGCAGGGTGATTCCCGCGAAGAATGCGCTGCCTACCATAGCGGCGACGACAGCGGCCACCGCGTCGCACGTTCACGGCGCCGCCGGAACGCTCACAAATCGATCTGCAACATTGCCTGGGAGGGGAAAATGTTGAACCACAAGCGCAGCGCGCTCAGCATCGCGCTGGCCGTTGTCCTGGCGCCGACGCTGGCGTCGGCACAGTCCACGCAGAGCACCACCACGCCGGCCGGCAACGCCGCCACCAACCTCGATACGGTGCAGGTCACCGGCATCCGCCGCGGCATCGAGAGCGCGATCGCGGTCAAGCAGGACGCCACCTCGGTGGTCGAAGCGATCTCCGCCGAAGACATCGGCAAGCTGCCCGACGTCAGCATCGCCGAGTCCATCTCGCGCCTGCCCGGCCTTGCCGCACAGCGCGTGGCGGGCCGTGCGCAGGTGATCAGCGTGCGCGGCCTGTCGCCGGACTTCGCCACCACCCTGCTCAATGGCCGCGAAGTGGTCAGCACCGGCGACAACCGTGGCGTCGAGTTCGACCAGTATCCGTCCGAACTGGTCAACGGCGTGACCGTGTACAAGACCCCGGACGCGGCGCTGGTCGGACAGGGCCTGTCGGGCACCATCGACATGCAGACCGCGCGCCCGCTCAGCTTCGGCGAGCGCGTGATCGCGGTCAGTGGCCGCTACCAGAAGAGCTCGCTGGGCCGCGCCGCCAACACCGATCCGTACGGCAACCGCTTCAGCGCCAGCTACATCGACCAGTTCCTGGACAAGACCCTGGGCATCGCCATCGGCTATGCGCACAGCGACATGCCGATCCAGGAGAATCAGGTCGGCCTGTACGAACCGTGGACCACCGAGCACACCGACAAGGGCGACCGTCCGGGCGTGGGTGCCGGCACCTACTTCTCCGATGGCATCAAGGCGCTGCGCCGCACCGGCAACAACAAGCGCGACGGCGTGATGGCCACGATCCAGTTCCGGCCGAACAACAGCTGGACCAGCACCTTCGATGCATTCCACACCGAAGCCGAGCAGATCGACACCGCCAACCAGTTCGAGCTGAACCTCAGCAACTACAACGGCAACTACACCCCGGGCCTGCTGGTCAGCAACCCGCAGGTCAACGCCAATGGTTCGTTCACCGGTGGCACCGCCAGCGGCGTGTACCCGCTGGTACGCGGCATGTACAACAAGCGCAAGGACAAGATCGACGCGTTCGGCTGGAACAACGAGTTCAATTTCAGTGGCGTCAAGCTGGTCGCCGACCTGAACTACTCCAAGGCCACGCGCGACGAGCTGAACCTGGAAAACAACCTGCAGCTGACCCCGATGCCGCAGCTGGATACGGTCGGCGTGTCGATCCGCCAGGACGGCTTCTCGCAGATCAGCCCGGGGCTGAACTATTCCAACCCCGACGCCCTGTTCCTGACCAACACCATCTACGGTTCCGGCTACGGCAAGGTGCCGAAGGTGGAAGACCGCCTGAAGGGTGGCAAGCTGGCCGCCACCATTGCCCTGCCCGATGCCGTCGCATCGTGGGCGCCGGACATCGACATCGGCGTGAACTACGCCGACCGCCGCAAGGTGAAGACCCAGTCCGAAGGCAACATCCTGCTGGGTGCGCAGGGCGACGCCAACATCGCCTCGGACCTGCAGTACCGCCCGGTCAACCTGGGCTTCGCCGGCCTCGGCACCATCCCGGCCTGGAACGTGCCCGCTGCGGTGGGCCGCTACATGACCTTCAACCCGGTCGACAACCTGGACTACCTGATTCCCAAGTCGTGGACGGTACGGGAGAAGATCACCACCGCCTGGGCGCGCCTGAACATCAACGCCGACATCGGTGACGTCGGCGTACGCGGCAACATCGGCGTGCAGATGCAGCACACCGACCAGAGTTCGGATTCGCGCTACTGGGACAGCTCGCAGTCGGCCGGCAACAACGTGCAGCCGTACTCGAACGGCCGCACCTACAACGATTGGCTGCCGAGCCTGAACCTGGCCTTCCTGTTCCCTCACCAGCAGACGCTGCGCTTCGCCGCTGCAAAGCAGGTCGCACGCCCGCGCGTGGACCAGATGCGCGCCGGCCTGGAGTTCGGCGTGGACACCGGCACCGGCCGCCCCGGCGGCAGCGGCGGCAATCCGCTGCTGGACCCGTGGCGTGCCACCGCGCTGGACCTGTCCTACGAGAAGTACTTCGGCGAGAAGGCCTACGTGGCTGCCGCGATCTTCTACAAGGACCTGAAGAGCTACGTCTACACCCAGTCGGTCGACAACTACGACTTCACCGAACTGCTTCGCAACTACGTTCCTCAGCAAGGTGCGGCGCCGGTTCAGTACACCGGCACCTTCTCCGCCCCGCAGAACGGCAAGGGCGGCACGCTGAAGGGCCTGGAACTGACCGCATCGTTCCCGCTGGAGATGCTGACCGACAGCCTGCGTGGCTTCGGTGTGCAGGCCAGCGCGACCTTCAACAAGAGCGACATCACCATCCTGGACCCGGAGAGCGCCTCCAGCGTGGGCAGTGATCCGATCAGCCTGCCGGGCCTGTCCAAGCGCGTGTACAACTTCACCGCCTACTACGAGCGCAGCGGCTTCGAAGCACGCGTCAGCCAGCGCCGGCGTTCGGACTTCATCGGCGAGATCGGCAACTTCAACGGCAACCGCAGCCTGCGCTACGTTGTCGGCGAGAACGTGACCGATGCGCAGGTCAGCTACACCTTCAGCGACAGCAGTGCCCTGCGTGGCCTGACCCTGCTTCTGCAGGGCAGCAACCTGACCAACGAGCCGTACCGCACCTACGCCGGCAGCAAGGACCGCCCGCTGGAGTACATCGAGTGGGGCCGCACCTATATGCTGGGCGTGAACTACAAGTTCTGATCACGGCCGGGTCGTGCCGGCCGCTGGCTGGCACCCCATGGAATGCCCGCTGCGCAGGTAGCGGGCTTTCTTTTGCGCGGATGCCGGCCGTTGGTCGGCAAGGACCATCCACGCATGGCGTGGATCTACTGAACGAGCGAGGCGACCTTCGCACGGCACGATGTCAACGGGTCGGTAGATCCACGCCATGCGTGGATGCCGTTCTCTGGAACTCCACCCACAAAAAAGGGACGGGGCGCTTCGGCCCCGTCCCCGCAAGTACCGCCACCGGAGAAAACGGTCAGCTGCGTCGGGCGCAATACACCGCGCGCGGCGGCAGCTGGAGTTCGTTGCCCTGCACCGTGCCCGCATCCGGGCCCGGTACCGCCACCTGCTGCCAGTTGCCCGGCGGCAGCGGATGGGTCACCGCCTCGGCCGACAGGTTGAAGGCCAGCAGGAGGGTTTCATCTGCAAGCATACGCTCGAACAGCAGCACTGGCTCGGCGCTCTCGATGAATCGGATGCTGCCATGCAATAGGGCCGGCTGGGTATGCCGCCAGGCCAGGAAGACCCGGAATGCGGCCAGGACCGAGAGCGGATCGCGCTCCTGCACGGCCACCGCCGCCGCCCGGTGCTCGGCCGGAATCGGCAGCCAGGGCTGGCCGCTGGTGAAGCCGGCCAGCGGTGCATCGGTCCACGGCAGCGGGGTGCGGCAGCCATCACGGCCCTTGAAGTTCGGCCAGAAGGTGATGCCGTAGGGGTCCTGCAGGGCCTCGAATGGCACCTCGGCCTCGGCCAGGCCGAGCTCCTCGCCCTGGTACAGGCAGACCGAACCGCGCAGCGAGCACAGCATCGCCACCAGCATCCGCGCCAGGCGCGGGTCAGCCGGGTGGCCGCCCCAGCGGCTGACCGCCCGCTCCACGTCGTGATTGGACACCGCCCAGCACGGCCAGCCTTCGGTCATCGCCGCTTCCAGCCGCGAGACCGTGTCGCGGATGTAGGCCGCGCTGTAGTCATCCACCAGCAGCTCGAAGCTGTAGCCCATGTGCAGGCGGCCTTCGCGGGTGTACTCGGCGGTGGTCGCCAGCGAGTCCTCCGAGGAGATCTCGCCCAGGCTGACCGCGCCCGGATACTGATCCAGCAGCGCGCGCAGGCGCTCCAGGAACGGCAGGTTCTCCGGCTGGGTGTTGTTGTAGTAGTGGTACTGGTAGGCGTACGGGTTGTCCGGGCTGAAGCCGCGCCCCACCCGCTTCTCCGCCGGCTTGGGCGGGTTGTCACGCAGCTGCGCGTCGTGGAAGCAGAAGTTGATCGCATCCAGGCGGAAGCCATCCACGCCGCGATCGAGCCAGAAACGTACATTGTCCAGGGTGGCCTGCTGCACGTCCGGGTGGTGGAAGTTCAGGTCCGGCTGGTCGACCAGGAAGTTGTGCAGGTAGTACTGCTCGCGGCGCGGCTCCCATTGCCAGGCACAGCCGCCGAACAGTGACAGCCAGTTGTTGGGCGGGGTGCCGTCCTCGCGCGGGTCGGCCCAGACGTACCAGTCCGCCTTCGGATTGCTGCGGTCCTGGCGGCTCTCGCGGAACCAGGCATGCTCGATCGAGGTATGGCTCAGCACCTGGTCGATCATCACCTTCAGGCCCAGGCCGTGGGCCTTGGCCAGCAGGCGGTCGAAGTCGTCCAGGCTGCCGAACAGCGGGTCGACGTCGCGGTAGTCGGCGATGTCGTAGCCGAAGTCGGCCATGGGGGACTTGAAGAACGGCGAGATCCAGATCGCATCCACGCCCAGCGCGGCAATGTGGTCCAGGCGCTCGATGATGCCCGGCAGGTCGCCCACCCCATCGCCGTTGGCATCGAGGAAACTGCGCGGGTAGATCTGGTAGATGACGGCTCCGCGCCACCATGGATAGTGCGACATCGACAGCCCCCCTCCGGGCATGCGGGACCCGCCGGCAGCGGGCCGAAATCCTGATCCGGCAAGCTTAGCGGTGGCCTCGCGGGCATGGCGCAACCTGCATACGTATTCACGCGAAGGGCCGCGCAGGCCGGGCTGGAATTGCCGCTCGGGCCGGTTTGCGCCCGAATTCACGGCCAGCGCCTATAATCGATGGTGAGCCTGAAAGCCTGATCGCATGACCATCACCGAAGACACCCGTCCCGCCCTGGGCCTGCCCCAGATCCAGTCGCTTGCCGCGGCCGACATGGCCGCCGTCGACGCCCTGATCCGGCGCCGGCTGTCCTCGGACGTCGTGCTGATCAACCAGATCGCCGACCACATCATTTCCGCCGGCGGCAAGCGCCTGCGCCCGATGCTGGTGATGCTGGCCGGCCACGCGGTCGGCCAGGCCGGCCCGGAGCACCACCAGCTGGCGGCGATCATCGAGTTCATCCACACCTCTACCCTGCTGCACGACGACGTGGTGGACGAGTCCAGCCTGCGGCGTGGCCGCAGCACCGCCAACGCGCTGTGGGGCAACGCGCCCAGCGTGCTGGTGGGCGACTTCCTGTACTCGCGCAGCTTCCAGCTGATGGTCGAGCTGGAGCGCATGCCGGTGATGCAGATCCTGGCCGATGCCACCAACCGCATCGCCGAGGGTGAAGTGCTGCAGCTGCTGCACGTGCACAACCCGGATACCGACGAAGCCGCCTACCTGCGCGTGATCGAGCGCAAGACCGCGGTGCTGTTCGCCGCCGGCACCCGCCTGGGCGCGCTGGCCAGCGGCGTGGATGAGGCGACCCAGCAGGCCCTGTTCGACTACGGCATGCACCTGGGCTACGCATTCCAGATCGCCGACGACGTGCTGGACTACTCGGCCAACGCCGAGGAGCTGGGCAAGAACCTGGGCGACGACCTCGCCGAGGGCAAGGCCACGTTGCCGCTGATCCACGCGATGGCCCACTCCGACGACGCCACCCGCGAGCGCCTGCGCACCATCGTGCAGGACGGTGATGCCTCGGCAATGCCGGAGGTGCTGGCTGCGATCAGCGCCACCGGCGGCCTGGAGTACAGCCGCCGCCGTGCCGAAGAATACGCCGAAGCCGCCGAGCGTGCGCTCGACGGCCTGGGCGACAATGACGCCGTGGCTGCCCTGCGCGGCCTGGCCCGCTACGCGGTGCAGCGCTCGCATTGATGGAGGCGTGCCGACCAACGGTCGGCACCCACCAAACCGGCATTCCGGTGGGTGCCGACCGTTGGTCGGCACGCCGTTTATTACCGGAAGCGTTCCTCGAAAAACTCATCCAGCGCCTTCCACGCGCGCTTTGCCGCCCGCTCGTTGTACTGGCAGCCCGGCGGGCTGTTGGCGTCGCGCTCGGCGAAGCAGTGCACCGCACCGCTGTAGTTGGTGAACTCCCAATCGACCTTCGCCGCGTCCATTTCCTTCTGGAAAGCGGCGATGTCCTCGGCGGTCACGCTCTTGTCATCGGCCCCATTGAGCACCAGCACGGACGGATGGGTGCCACCGGCCTGCGCCGGCAAGGGCGAACCCAACCCACCGTGCAGGCTGACCACACCGGCCAGCGGCGCACCGGCGCGGGCCAGCTCCAGCACCGTGGTGCCACCGAAACAGAAACCGACCGCACCGATCCGGCTGGCATCCAGCGGCACCTTGCCGGCCTGCGCCTTGAGCACGTTCACCGCTTCCAGTGCACGCGCACGAAGCAGCGGCCGGTCATTGCGCAGCTTGCTGGCCACCGGCCCCGCCTCCGCATCACTCTTCGGCCGCACGTCCTTGCCATAGACATCGGCCACCAGCACCACGTAGTCATCACCGGCCAGCTGCTTGGCCTTCTCGATGGCCGACTCGTTCACACCCTTCCAGTTCGGCACCATCACCAGGCCCGGGCGCTTGTCGTGCCCACCATCGTCATAGACCAGCACGCCACTGAAGGTCGTGCCCTGGTGCCTCCACTCCACCGGCTGCGTCTTCATCGCCGCCCACGCCGGCATCGCCGCCAGCCCCAGCATCATCGCCACACCGCATCGCCAACGATTCATGCGCCTGCTCCGCAAGAAAAAGGGGACGGAGGGGATTAAGCCGTATTCGCCCCTCCCGCGTCGCATTCTGCATTGGCGGCGTGACGCAAGTGTGGTTGGATACGACTTAATCCCCTCCGTCCCCTTTTTTCGCATGAATCTTGTTGATCGCTTTCTGTCTGGCCTGATCCCGCGTTTGCCTGCCGAGGATGCCCCGCAGTGGGCACATGTCCAGGGCGCCAGCGCCGAGGACCTGCAGCGCCTGCGTGTGCAGTGGCCGCAGGTGCCGGGCAGCCTGGTGGAACTCCTATCGCGCGTGGATGGCACCCACTACCGGGAGTACCCCGGCGGCAAGGTCTGCGTACTGATGCTGGGCTCGGACGTGGAGGACGGTGGCTACCCGTACTACCTGCGCTCGGTCGCGCAGATCTTCGAGGACCAGCAGCAGTGGGACGACAGCATCCGTTCCATCTACGAAGAGTGGCTGGATGACGAGCCGGAGATCCTGGGTAAAGGCATCGACGGTGATCTGCCGATGAGCAGGCGCCTGTGCTTCTCGCACTGCATGAACAACGGCGGCACCTCGATGCTGTACCTGGATTTCGATCCGGCACCGGGTGGCACCGTCGGCCAGGTGGTGCGCTACCTGCACGATCCGGACAGCTATGCAGTCATTGCGCCGAGCTTCGATGCGTACCTGCAGCAGCTCATTGACGGCGGTTACGCGTTCATCGACGAAGACGAATGAAGGCCGCCGAGCGTGGGCTCGGCGCTACAGTAGAGCCACGCCATGCGTGGATGAATTTCCCCGCAGGTTGCCGGCCAGCGGCCGGCACTACCCACGCTCGATCCAGTGCAACGTGCCCGGCTCGAATGCCAGCAGATCCGACGCCGCCAGATGCGCGCGCGACCAGCGCCGTTCCGGCGGCTTCGGCTGCCGGGCACCCACCGAACCGTCATAGTCGCGCACCAGCAGGCCGATGCGCGCGGCCCCAGCCTGCAACAGCGCGTCGATACGCTGCAACCACTGGCCGGCATCGTCCAGGGCTTCATCGCGGCGTGCCTGCTGATCCTGTTCATGCCGCGCCAACTGCGCCGCCAACGCGCGCGCGATCTTCGCTTCGCTCCAGCCCTTCCTGCGCCAGCGTTCGGCATCATCGCCGTTCCACTCACGAACCGCCTGCGCCGAGGCCAGCGACGTGCCGCAATCGCAGTGCGCGGCACTCAGCCACGGCTGCCAATCCGGGCCCACCGCTGACTGCAGGCTGGGCGAATCCTGCGCAAACAGGCGCCGGCCACTGCGCTGCATGATCGCGGCGGCTTCAACGTGCGATAAGGATGCGGGCAGGAACAGGGTAATGAAGGTGCACATGCGGCTATCCGGGTCCGTCCGGGGATGCGCCCCATGGTAACTCGCCGGGGTCAGAGCCCTTTCCTGAGGAAAGGGATCCGACCCCGATCCCGCCGGTCAGGCGATGCCCAACCCCGGAATCGCGCTGATGCTGTCCGGATCGAACCCAGCCAGTTCGGCGAAATGGCGTCCGCGCGCCACGTAATCGCGGTAGGCCCCGAAGCTCGGCGCACCCGGCGACAGCAGCACCACCCCGCCCTGTGCGCCCAGCGCCGTGCGCGCCAACGCCATCGCCTCGGCGAGATCGCCCGCAGCGTGCAGGCCAAAGCGGCCGGCATCGGCCAGCGGCTGCAGCATCGCGTGGATGCGCGGGCCGTTGCTGCCCATGGTCACGATCTCCACCGGCGGCACGTCGTGCGCCATGTGCTGCACGAAGTCGGTCCAGTCCAGGCCACGGTCGTGCCCGCCCACCAGCAGCGCGATGCGCTGCCCGGCGAAGCACTCCAGCGCGGCCAGGCTGGCGTGCGGCGTGGTGCTGATCGAATCGTTGACGTAGGTCAGGCCATCGGCCACGCCGATGCGCTGCAGGCGGTTCGGCAGCGGGCGGAAATCCTGCACCGCCGGTGCCAGCGCCACCGCGTCCAGGCCCAGTGCCTCCAGCGCGGCCAGCACCGCGCACAGGTTGCCGCGGTTGTGGCGGCCCGGCAGCGGCGTGTTGCGAGTATCGAACACCGCCTGTTCGCCGCGATGCACGATGTCGCTCCGCATATGCCAGCCTTGCGGCTGGTTGAACCAGACCACCTCACTATCGGGCAGCGACAGTGCCGCCAAGTGCGGATCGGCGGCATTGAGCACGGCAATGCGCGGCGCGGCTTCCGTCACCAGCCGCAGCTTGTCCTCGATGTAACGTTGTTCGCTGCCGTGCCAATCCAGGTGTTCCGGGAACAGGTTCAGCACCACTGCCACCTGCGGGTGGGCGCCACTGCGCGCCACTTCACCGGTCTGGTAGCTGGACAGCTCGACGGCCCAGTACTCGGGCGCCGGCTGCGGGTCCAGCACCTCCAGCAGCGGCAGGCCGATGTTGCCGACCAGTCCGGTGCGGTGGCCGGCCGCGCGCAACAGGTGCGCGACCAGCGCGGTGGTGGTGCTCTTGCCCTTGGTGCCGGTCACGCACACGGTGTCGTGCACGATGCCATCGTCGGCCGCGTGTTCGGCGAACCACAGCGCGGTGCCGCCGATGAAGGTGGTGCCCTGTGCTGCCGCCGCCAGCGCGATCGGCTGATAGGGACTGATCCCGGGCGATTTGATCACCACGTCGAACGCGGCCAGCGCTTCGGCAGAAGGCTCGCCACGCACGTCCAGCGCGCCCTGTGTTTCCACGCGTGCGGCCCCGACTTCGGCCGCCGGGCAGAACAGGCTCAGCGGCAGCGTGGGCAGGCGCTCACGCAGCACCGCAAACGCGGCGCGGCCCTCGCGGCCCCAGCCCCACAGCGCGACGCGCTTTCCTTCAAGCTTCGAAATCTTCACGCACCCGTTCCCACAGCGCAGCCGGAACGCGGTGCTCGCCCTGCAGTTGCAGCAGCGGTGCCAGTTCCAGTTCGGCGGCATCCAGCTGCGGCTGGATCTCGTTGCAGAAGCGCTTCACCAGCACGTCTTCCTTCCACTCCGGGCGCTGCGCCAGCGTCGCCATCGCCGCACGCGATTCGCGGCCTTCACCCACGCACTCGAACGGCTTGTGGTCCTGGAATTCCAGCAGCGCATCGAAGCCACCGGCCTGCTCGGCATCGTCCAGCAGGTTGCGGCCGAAGATGCGCACCAGGCGCGTCTTGGGCATGAACGGGGCCAGCGCCAGGAACACGAAATGGCACTTCGGGCAGACGCCACACCAGCGGTTCACCGGGCGCTCGCCGAGGATGTGGAAATTGCGGTTGCAGCTGGAGAAGTGCGCGTCGTAGAAATCAGTCTTGGCGAACTGGCGGGCCACCGCCAGCTCGGACATCGGTCGCAGCAGCGAGTAGTACTGCAGATCCGCCGCCACGTACTTCCGCACATGGCTGCCGAACGCCTGCTCGCAGGCCCAGCCCTTGGACCACTGGTGGTTCACTTCGCCGGTGCCCGGAATCTGGCTGCCGTAGCTGGCCGAACGCTCGTTGGAGAACACGACCTGGTCCACGCCGTGCAGCAGGGCGGCCAGCACCATGATTGCCGAGTTCACCACCGTCACCGGGATATGGCCGTTCCAGGCACCCTGGCGGTTCAACTCGAACAGTTCCGGTGCCAGCGTGCGGCCCAGGTTCAATGTCGGCAGGCCGGTGCGCTCGGCGCACGCACGGATCAGCTGCGAGCCACCGATCCAGGTCACGGTCTCGTCGACGCCGGCACGGCGCAGCGCTTCGATGCTGACCAGCGAATCCTTGCCGCCGCCGATGGCCACCAGTGCGTGCGGCTGCAGGCCCAGCGCCGGCGCCTGCACGGCCTCGCCCTGCACCGGCAACCGGAAGCGGCCGCGCAGGTCCAGGCCGTTACGGTAGGCGAATTCGCCCAGGCCATTGAGGTAAATGGTCTCCACCAGTGCGGCGGTATCGGCATCGATGCTGTAACTGTCGATGCTGACCGTATCCGGTACGCCGGCCTTGTAGTAGCTGACGCCGGCAATCAGGTGCAGCAGCTGCAGCGCACGCTGCACGGCAGCGGCGCGCGCCTCGTCCAGCACGAACGGGGCACCCGGCACAGTGATGGTCTCCACCATCTCCGGGCCGTCGTCGAAGGCATAGACCAGCCGGGCCACGCCGGTATCCGCTGCGAAGTCGCAGTGGACGAAGCGGAAGCGGGAAACCTGGTGTTTGTCGAAAGCAGTCATGGTGTATCCGGTCAGGCACGGGCCCGCGCGAGGGCGCGGGGCGTGTCGGTGGGCGGGTGCAGGGCGCGCGCGGTGGTCATTCGATCACGTCTTCGCGCGGCAGCTTCCGCTGGTTGTAGGTGTTGGCCATCACATAGCCGTAGGCACCGGCATCGGCGATCAGCATCACGTCGTCCGGCGCAGTGGACACCGGCAGCTTGCGGCGCTTGCCGAACACATCGCTGGATTCACAGATCGGCCCGACCACATCGAACGCCGCTTCGGCATAACCGCCCTGGCGGCTGAGATTCTCGATGTCATGCCAGGCGTCGTACAGCGCCGGGCGCATCAGTGCGTTCATGCCGGCGTCCAGGCCGACACGGCGCACGCCGTCCTTCTCCACCACCTGGGTGGCATGGGTCAGCAGCACGCCCGATTCGGCCACCAGGTAGCGACCCGGCTCGATCGCCAGGCGGAATGCCGGGTGCAGCGCCTTGACCTCGGCCAGGCCCTCGGCCCAGGCGTCCAGGTCGAAGGGTTCGTCTTCGTCGCTGTACGGAATCGGCAGGCCGCCACCGATGTCGATGGTCTGTACGCTGCCGATGCGGCGGGCGAAACCGGCCAGCTCATCGCACATCAGCCGCCAGTGCTGCGCGGTTTCCACGCCGCTGCCCAGGTGCGCATGCAGGCCCACCACGCGGCTGCCCAGGTCGGTGGCCGCGCGCACGAACTCGTCGACGCGGGCGATCGGCAGGCCGAACTTGGACTCCTTGCCACCGGTACGGACCTTGGCGTGGTGGCCCTCGCCCCGGCCCAGATCGACGCGCAGCCACAGCTCGCGGTTGCGGAACAGGTCCGGCCAGCGCTGCAGCGCTTCCACGTTGTCGACGGTCACGGTCACGCCCAGCGCAAACGCCGCCTCGTACTCGCTGCGCGGGCAGAAGCTGGGGGTGAACAGCACGCGCTTGGGCGACAGTTCCGGCAGGTGCTGGAACACATGCTTCAGCTCGCCATGCGACACGCACTCCAGGCCGAAGCCTTCGGCTTCCAGCAGCTGCAGGATGGCCGGGTGGCTGTTGGCCTTGATCGCGTAGTAACGCTGGTCGATCGGCTTGATTGCGGCCAGTGCACGGGCGCGGGCGCGCACCGTCGGCAGGTGGTAGACGTAGCGCGGCGTACCGGCATCGGCCAGCTGCAGCAGGTGCGCACGCTGGCCGCGCCACCACGGCGTGCCGCGCGGGCGCACGGTGCCGGCAATCTCGCGCCAGCGCGGGCCGAACACTTCGGTCTCCTCCACCGGCATCGCGCCGCTGTCGATCAGCTCTGCGTGCAGGATCGGCAGCAGGCCATCGGCATCGGCCTCGTCGATGACGAAGGTCAGGTTCAGGTCGTTGGACGACTGCGAGATCATGTGTACGCGCTCGCGGCCGAAGGTCGCCCACACGTCCGACAGCTTGTGCAGCAGCGACCGCATGCCGCGGCCCACCAGGGTGATCGCCGCGCACGGCACGATCACCTTCACCTTGCAGATCTGCGACAGGTCGGCCGACAGCGCGGCCAGCACATCGGTGTTGACCAGGTTCTCGGACGGGTCCAGCGACACGGTGACGTTGGTCTCGGCCGAACCGATCAGGTCCACCGACAGGCCGTGCTTCTTGAACAGGTTGAACACATCGGCCAGGAAGCCGACCTGCTGCCACATGCCGATGCCTTCCATCGACACCAGCACGATGCCATTGCGGCGGCTGATCGCCTTCACCCCCGGCACCGGTGCGGCGCTGCCATCGATGCTGGTGCCCGGCAGTTCCGGGCGCTCGGTATCGAGGATGGCCATCGGCACGCCGGCATCGCGGCACGGCTTGATCGAGCGCGGGTGCAGCACCTTGGCGCCGGTGGTGGCGATTTCCTGCGCCTCGTAATAGTCCAGGCGGGTCAGCAGGCGCGCGTCCGGCACGTCCTTCGGATTGGCGCTGAACATGCCCGGCACATCGGTCCAGATCTCCACCCGGCTGGCGCCGAGCAGCGCACCGAAGTACGCCGCCGAGGTATCCGAGCCACCACGGCCAAGGATGGCGGTACCGCCATCGGCATGCCGCGAAATGAAGCCCTGGGTGATCAGCAGGCGGGTCGGCTGCGCGCGGAAGCGCTGCATCCACTCCGCGTCGGCGCGCCACTGGCAGTTCACCGACAGGCGCTGCGACCAGTCGCTCTGGTTCGGCTGCGGCGGCATCGCGTCCAGCCACTGGCGGGCGTCCATCCAGCCCATGTCCAGGCCCGAGGCGCGCAGATAGGCCGCGCCCAGGGTGGAGGACAGCAGCTCGCCCTGGCCCAGCACTTCGGCCTGCCAATCCAGCGGACGGGTGGCCGCCCGCGCATCGTCGAGCAGGCCCTGCAGCGCCGCCAGCCGTTCAGCCAGCACCTCGCGGCCCAGGCCGAGTTCGGCCAGGAAGCCCTCATGGCGCTCGACAAGCGCTGCCACGCGATCACCGCTGTCCGGCGCGCCATCAGCGATCGCGGTCAGTTCGTTGGTGACCCCGGACAGCGCCGATACCACCACCAGCACGCGCGATCCGGTCTCTTCCGCGCGTTTTTTCGCCAGCTTCCCGATCGTGTCCCAGCGGTGACGACGCGACACCGAGGTGCCGCCGAACTTCAGTACGATCCAACGATCGACAAGGGGGGAAGCTGACATGGATTGGCTATGTAGAATGTGGGGAAGCCGCCCTCGGGGGGCGGAACCTTTGATTCTAAGCGCAATGTCCCCGTAGATGGCCGTCCTCCGTTACCTGCAGCTCGATGTCTTCGCCCCCCGCCCCGGAACCGGCAATCCACTGGGCGTCATCCTGGACGCCGACGCGCTCTCCAGCAGCCAGATGCAGGCCCTGGCTGCCTGGCTGAATCTGTCCGAGACGGTGTTCTTCCTGCGCCCCACCGCGCCCGGCGCCGATTACCACATCCGCATCTTCACCACGACCCGTGAGCTGGCCTTCGCCGGCCACCCCAGCGTCGGCGCCGCCTGGGCGGCGGTGACCTGCGGCCTGGCCCAACCGCGCGACGGCGCCCTGCTGCAGCAATGCGCGGCAGGGGTGCTGCCAGTACGGGTGAGCGGCCCGGCCGAGGCACTGGAGATCCAGCTGGCCAGCCCGCCGGCACGGCAACTGGACACGGAGGCAGGCGGAGCGCCCGCCGCGCTGTTGGCGCTCGCTGCCGACGGGCAGGTGCCCGAACTCTGGGACAACGGCGCACGCTGGTGGCTGCTGCCACTGCGCGATGCCAACGCCGTGCGCAGCCTGCTGCCGGACATGGCCGCGCTGGCCGACTGGAGCCTCGCCACCGACGCTACAGGCCTGGCCGTCTTCGCCGATGAAGCCGGCACCGGCCACACCCGCGTGGTGCGTGCCTTCTGCCCCGCTGATGCGCCCGCCGTGCCCGAGGATCCCGTGACCGGCAGTGCCAATGCACTGATCGGCGCCTGGCTGCGGCAGCGCAATGCCCTGCCCGGCCGCGAGGGCCGCTACGTGGCCAGCCAGGGCCGCGAAGTCGGTCGCGATGGTCGCGTGCAGGTACAGGTCGATGCGCAGGGCACGGTGTGGATCGGCGGCCAGGTGCAGCCGGTCATCGACGGCCAGATCCGTTGGCTGTAGAGCCGAGCCCACGCTCGGCTGCTTCTTCTCACACCCCGACACAGCCGAGCATGGGCTCGGCTCTACAACCGCGCGTTAAGCTGCGCGCCACCCGATCCTGGAGTTTCGCCCCGATGACCACCCGCCGTTTCCTGCAGCTGGATGTGTTCTCCCCGCGCGCCGGCGCTGGCAACCCGCTGGCCGTGGTACTCGATGCCGAAGGCCTGGACGACGCCAGCATGCAGGCCATCGCACGCTGGACGCGCCTGCCCGAGACCACCTTCGTGTTCCCGCCCCAGGCCGCCGGTGCCAGCTACCGGCTGCGCATGTTCAGCCCGCAGAAGGAAGTGCCGTTCGCCGGCCACCCCAGCGTCGGCACGGCGCATGCGGTGCTGCAGGCAGGCCTGGCCACACCGATCGATGGCGTGCTGGTGCAGGACGGCATTGCCGGCGCCCTGCCGCTGCGCGTCAGCGGTGAGGGCGCGCAGCAGCGCATCGCCATCCGCACCCCGCGCGCGCAGTTGGCGGAGACCGCTGAAGCCACCGATCCGCGCCTGCGGGCAGCACTGAAGGACTGGCCACTGGGCTCGCTGCCGCCGGCGCGCATGCAGGGCGGACGCAGCTGGTGGGTGGTGCAGGTGGCCGATGAAGCAGCACTACGCGCGCTGCGCCCTGACTGGGACGCGGTGGCTGCGCTGGCCGAGTCCACCGACAGCATGGGCGTGTTCGCCTATGCCTTCAGCGATGGCAGTGAGGGATTCGATCTGGCCGTGCGCGCTTTCGTCGGCAATGGTCGGCGCTTCGAGGACGCCGCCTCGGGGGCCGCCAATGCAGTGCTGGCCGCGTGGCTGGACCTGCGCGACGCGCTGCCACGTGGCCGTGCGCCGTTCGAAGTCAGCCAGGGCCGCGAAGTCGGCCACGATGCGCGCCTGACCCTGCGGGTCGACGAGGACGGCGAGGTCTGGTCGGGCGGCCAGGTGCAGACGGTGATCACCGGCACCCTTGATTGGTAAAGGGATACTGTAGAGCCGAGCCCACGCTCGGCCGCTCCTCGGCCAGATCACGGGACCTGCAGAAGCCGAGCATGGGCTCGGCTCTACAGATGCGCCGGCTCAGCCCAGTTCGGCTTCCAGGCTGATCGGCACCGCGCTCAGCGCCTTGGATACCGGGCAGTTCTGCTTGGCGTCATCGGCAATGGCACGGAACTGCGTCGCATCGATGCCGGGCACCACCGCCCTGACCTTCAGGCGGATCTGCGACAGCTGCGGACCACCTTCCAGCGACAGGTCGACCTTGGCTTCGGTGTCCAGCGAGGTCGGGGTGAAGCCTGCTTCGCCGAGCTTGGCCGACAGCGCCATGGTGAAACAACCCGCGTGCGCGGCGGCGATCAGCTCTTCCGGATTGGTGCCCTTTTCGTCGCCGAAGCGGCTGTTGAAACCGTAGCGGGTCTTCTCCAGCAGCCCACTCTGCGGCGTGCTCAACTGGCCCTTGCCCGTCTTCAGATCGCCTTCCCAGTGCGCGGTGGCGTGTCGCGAGATTCCCATTGTGCTGCTCCTGCGTGGCGGTGATGAACGGCTACCCTCGCACGCCACGCGTTAGCCCTGCGTCGCTCCGCCGCACGCCGGACGTCGTCCCCGAGCCCGGCGCGTGGACACTTCCTCGCCAGCCCGGAACGCATTTTCCTCTTGTTTTCAGTGGTTTCGCGCACCCCACCGATCGGCGGGCGCCGGCGATCGAACACGCTGGCGTGCCCCCATCCCCCACCGCCGACCATGTACTGAATCGGCCTGGATATGAAAAAACATGCACTTTCCGCGCTTCGGGCTATTGGCGGCGCCCAAGAGTTGCCCTACATTGCGCTTGCCGACGGGGTTCGGCGCCGACCAAACAACCAACCGTTCACGGAACAGGAAACCATGGCAAAGACCGCTAAGAAGGCTGCCCCGAAGAAGGCAGCGAAGAAAGTCGCGACGAAGGCAGCCGCCAAGCCGGCCGCTCCGAAGCCGATCAAGGAAGTGCTGACCAAGTCCGGCCTGGTTGCACACATCGCTGAAGCCTCCGGCGTCATCGCCAAGGACGTCCGCGCTGTGCTGGCCTCGCTGGAAAGCGCCGTCGCCTCCTCGGTGCACAAGAAGGGCGCTGGCTCCTTCACCCTGCCGGGCCTGCTGAAGATCACCACCGTCAATGTGCCGGCCAAGCCGAAGCGCAAGGGCATCAACCCGTTCACCAAGGAAGAGCAGTGGTTCGCCGCCAAGCCGGCCACCACCAAGCTGAAGGTGCGTCCGCTGAAGAAGCTGAAGGACGCCGCGCTGTAAGCGCGCGCCCCAACGTGGATTCCGACGGGACGGCTCTGGTCGTCCCGTTTTTTTTGCGTGCCCGGCGGTAGATCCACGCCATGCGTGGATGCGTCGCGCTGCGGCAATCCGCAACACAGCGTTGCCGCCTCCCCGGCAATGCCCGTACAGGCCCGTCGCCACTGGCCGAGCGCGGCTTGGGCAGGTGCTGGAACGTACCGGGTGGAACACTGCGTGCAGCGCCGGCCGTCGCCTCAGGCCGTGGCCTTGCCTATGGTGGGCACATCCTCCACAGCTACGGCGAGCACACCCTCATGGCCAGCCCCTCCACCCGCTACCGGATCTCGGTGACCCCCATCGAAAAGGACGGGCTGCAGTGCACAGGGCGCTGCACCATCGAACTGGAGCATCGCGCCAGCCGCGACCTGATGCGCCTGCTGGAGGCGGCCCCGCGTACCGCCGGTATCAGCGGCGACGAGCGTGCGACCCTGGTGATCGCCACCCAGCTGCTGCGCGATATCGTGCAGCGCCATGCCGAGACGGGCGGCCACGCACTGGCGGCCATCGCCGGCCAGGTCCTGCCAGCGCTGGACGCTCTGGATCAGCTGCCCTCCTCCCGCTGATCCCGGCGCAATCGCTACACTGCCGCCCTCCAGGTTGCCTCGCGGAGGAGGCAGACATGCGCAGGAACCTGTTGCTGATCGCACCCTTGGTGCTGCTGGGCTGTTCACGCCCGGCAGCACAGACGACCGGCGACATCGCGGCAGCGTCCGCTCCCGTCGCTGCCACCGCAGCCGCGGACACTCGCACCGGCCCCGATCCCGCAGCAGTGCAGGCAAGTGAAATGCCGGTGCTGTCTGCTGTCGCCGACGGTGCCGAGCCGCCATCGACGATGCTCAACCGCTACGTAGCGGCGTTGCTCAACCGCGACCGCGCCGCCAGCGATGCCGCCTGGACGATCCCGCCCAGCGACCCGCGGCATGCGGACGACGCCGCGCTGCGGCAGCTGCAGGACCTGCGCACCCTGCGCCTGCACAGCGATCCCCCGCTCGCCCGCGACGATCGGCAGCCACCGCAGCTGCTTGAAGTGCCGGTGCAGATCCGCGCGGTCACCGCCAACGGTACGTTCCGCTTCGGTGGCTGGTACCGCGTGCAACCCAGCAGCGATGGCAGCGCCTGGCAGATCCAGTCGGCGCAACTGCGTCCGATGCTGGACTGAACCGTTACAGCCGCATGCACGCGCGATTCAGCCTGCACGGCTACTCTTTGATCCATCCATTCCCTGCCATCGGTCACCGCCATGCGCCTGCGTTCCCTGATGACCCGCCTCGCTGCCTCCACCGTACTGATCGCCGCTGCGATCGGCGCGCAGGCGGCTCCCTCCATTTCCGGCCGCGAACTGTCGGTGGGTGCCAGCGACGTGCAGCAGTACCTCGATGGCAGCTTCCCGCGCACCCAGGACGCCCTTGGCGGCCTGATCTCCCTGACCATGAGCCATCCTCACCTGAGCCTTCCGGCCGGCGAGCGCTTGAACCTTGGCATGGACGTGGCACTGGCCACCGCCGGCGGCAACCCGGCCAAACTGGGTACGGTGAAGCTCAGCAGCGGCCTGCGCTACGACGCGCAGACCCAGGGCTTCCACCTGCAGCAGCCCAGCGTGGATGACTTCACCCCGGCCAACCAGGGCGGCCGCCTCGACTCACGCACCCGCGGCCTGCTCAATGCCTGGCTGAGCGACTACGCCCAGCGCGAACCGATCTACAAGCTGGACCCGGCCGTGGCCGGGGTGCTCGGCGCGCTGCAGGTGCAGGCGGCACAGGTCAAGAACGGCAAGCTGGTGGTCACCTTCAACCAGAACCTGGGCAACCTGGTGCCGGCAGGCCTGCTGGGCAAATAAGGTAGTGCCGGCCGGCGGCCGGCACTACCGGCAAGGCATCACGCGGCGAGTGCCTTGACCACCGCCTCGCTGAAAGCAGGAATGTCATCCGGCTTGCGGCTGGTGATCACGTTGCCGTCGACCACGACCTCGGCATCGCGCCAGTTCGCGCCCGCGTTGGCCAGGTCCTGCTGAAGGGAGGGCCAGGAGGTCAGCTCGCGGCCATCTGCCAGCCCGCTGTTGATCAGCAGCCACGGACCATGGCAGATCGCCGCGACGGGCTTGCCGGCTTCATCCACTGAGCGGATGAAGCTGAGCACCGCGTCGTCGGTGCGCAGTGTGTCCGGATTGATGACGCCCCCTGGCAGCACCAGGGCATCAAAGCCCGCCGGATCCGCCTCGTCCAGCGGAATGTCGACCGCGACGGCGTCGCCCCAGTTCTTCTCTTTCCAGCCCTTGATGGTCGCCTCCTTTGCGGGCGACACCACGCTGACCCGCGCACCTTCCGCTTCCAGCAGCCGTTTGGGCTCGGTCAATTCGGACTGTTCAAAGCCGTGGGTCGCGAGGATTGCGATCTGTTTGCCCTTCAATCGCTCTGCCATGGGTGTACTCCAGTTGGGGGAGTGCACAGCGTGGACGAACGGCCCTTGCACGGCGGTGACCCTGCTGTGCACGGCAGGTGGAGAGGACCCGTGCCGGCCAGCGGCCGGCACTACCGGAAGGATCAACGCTTGGGCTGCAGCATGGTGCCGGTGCACTTGGGCGAGCCGCAGCGGCATTCCCAGATCTTCTTCAGCTTGGCGGTGTGGCGCTCGGCCAGCGTGATGCCGTAGTTGTAGGTCAGCTCTTCGCCAGCCTTGATATCGCGCAGCGCCTCGATGAACACCTTGTCGCCACGGCTGTCGCCGTCCTCATCCTCCTCGATCACCGCCTCGCAGTTCGGGTCGCAGCTGTGGTTGATCCAGCGCGCATCGTTGCCCTTGTAGTTGGCATCGATCACCCAGTCGTCATTGAGGGTGAACAGGAAGGTATGGCCGCTTTCGACGTCGCCGCTGTCATCGGCATCAACGTCGCCATGGCTGCGCAGCAGGCCCTTGTACTGGATCACGCGCTCGCCCTGCTTGATCGGGGCGACGGCGAACACGCCGTTGCCATGGATGGCGGACTTGCGGGCTTGGATCTTCTTCGGCATCGGCACGGGCTGTTTGCAGCGGATGGAACAGGGATTCTCGCCCATTCCGGGTGATTGCGAAAATCACCCGGTTGGCGCAGCATGGCGCCCCCGGCAGCGCCCGCTGGCAAAGCCTCCCGGCCCGGCCCCAGCGCCGGCTGAATGCCCGGGTTGGATGGTGGCGAATAAAAGCGTACAATTTCAGTCCGCTTTAAGAACCACTCGCATCCCCATGTTGCGCGTCACCAAGCTCACCGATTACGCCACCGTCGTGCTGACCGTGCTCGCCGCCCGTCCGGGCGAGGTGCTCAGTGCCACCGAACTGGCCGAATTCACCGGCCTGGAGCCGCCCACCGTCAGCAAGGTACTCAAGCCGCTGGCCCAGGCCGGTCTGGTCGAAGGCCTGCGCGGCGTCCGTGGCGGCTACCGGCTGACCCGCCCGGCCATCGAGATCTCGCTGTTCGAAGTGGTCGAAGCGATGGAAGGGCCGCTTGCCCTGACCGAATGCAGCCACGACCACCACCAGTGCGGCATGGCACCCAAGTGCGGCGCGCGCAGCAGCTGGCGGTTGATCAACGACGTGGTCTCCGAGGCCCTGCGCGACGTCAGTCTTGCGCAGATCCTGCCCCCCCTTCCCCTTGCCGATGACGAACAGCGCCGCACCATCGCTGTCGACGTCGTCTCCTGATCCACAGGCAGCCCCCCCCATGGCCACCGAAACCATCGAAAACGTCGCCCACGACGACACCCCCAACCGCGAGATCCACGAGCAGCTCGGCCGCAAGTATTCGGCCGGCTTCATCACCGAGATCGAGTCGGACTCCCTGCCGCCGGGCCTGGACGAGGACACCATCCGTGCCCTGTCGGCCAAGAAGGACGAGCCGGAGTGGATGACGCAGTGGCGCCTGGACGCCTACCGCCACTTCCTGACCATGCCGATGCCGGACTGGGCCAAGCTGGAGATCGCCCCGATCGACCTGCAGGCGCTCAGCTACTACTCCGCGCCGAAGGGCCCGAAGTACGCCTCGCTGGATGACGTGCCCAAGGAGCTTCTGGACACCTACGATAAGCTGGGCGTGCCACTGCACGAGCGCGCCAAGCTGGCCGGCGTGGCGGTGGATGCGGTGTTCGACTCGGTGTCGGTCGGTACCACCTTCCGCAAGGAACTGGCCGAGAAGGGCATCATCTTCTGCTCGATGTCCGAGGCTATCAAGGAACACCCGGAGCTGGTGCGCCAGTACCTGGGCACCGTGGTGCCGGTGGGTGACAACTACTTCGCCGCGCTCAACTCGGCGGTGTTCTCCGATGGCAGCTTCGTGTTCATTCCCAAGGGCGTGCGCTGCCCGATGGAACTGAGCACCTACTTCCGCATCAACGCCGGTCACACCGGCCAGTTCGAGCGCACCCTGATCGTGTGCGAGGACAAGGCCTACGTGTCCTACCTGGAAGGCTGCACCGCGCCGATGCGCGACGAGAACCAGCTGCACGCCGCAGTGGTCGAGCTGGTCGCGCTGGAAGATGCGGAGATCAAGTACTCCACCGTGCAGAACTGGTACCCGGGCGACGAGAACGGCGTCGGCGGCATCTACAACTTCGTCACCAAGCGTGCCGAATGCCGTGGCGCGCGCAGCAAGGTCACCTGGACCCAGGTCGAGACCGGCTCGGCGATCACCTGGAAGTACCCCTCGTGCGTGCTGCTGGGCGACGATTCGGTCGGTGAGTTCCACTCGGTCGCGCTGACCCATCACCGGCAGCAGGCCGACACCGGCACCAAGATGATCCACGTCGGCAAGCGCACCAAGAGCAAGATCGTCAGCAAGGGCATCAGCGCCGGCCGCGGCCAGAACACCTACCGCGGCCTGGTCAAGGTCGACCGCAATGCTGATGGCGCGCGCAACTACACTCAGTGCGATTCGCTGCTGATCGGCAAGCAGTGCGGTGCCCACACCTTCCCCTACATCGAGGTGAAGAACCCGGGCGCCACCGTCGAGCACGAGGCCACCACCTCCAAGATTTCCGACGACCAGCTGTTCTACTGCCGCGCCCGTGGCATCAGCCAGGAAGACGCGGTGTCGATGATCGTCGACGGCTTCTGCAAGCAGGTGTTCCGCGAACTGCCGATGGAGTTCGCAGTGGAAGCCAAGAAGCTGCTGGAAGTCTCGCTGGAAGGTTCGGTGGGCTGACCGCCCCTGCCCTTCGCAAACGCATTCTCTTTACCGGCGGGCCCTGGCCCGCCCCACGGAAACCCCCACCATGCTGAAGATCGAAAACCTCCACGCCCGCATCGGCGACAAGGAAATCCTCAAGGGCCTGTCGCTGGATGTGAAGCCCGGCCAGGTGCACGCCATCATGGGCCCGAACGGCGCCGGCAAGTCCACCCTGGGCAATGTCCTGGCCGGCCGCGACGGCTACGAAGTGACCGAAGGCAGCGTGCAGTTCGACGGTGTCGACCTGCTGGAGCAGGACCCGGAAGCGCGTGCCGCTGCCGGCCTGTTCCTGGCGTTCCAGTACCCGGTGGAGATCCCGGGCGTGAACAACACCTACTTCCTGCGCGCGGCACTGAACGCCCAGCGCAAGGCACGCGGCGAGGACGAACTCGACTCCATGCAGTTCCTCAAGCTGGTGCGCCAGAAGCTGGCCGTGCTGCACCTGAAGGACGAGCTGCTGCATCGTGGCGTCAACGAAGGCTTCTCCGGCGGCGAAAAGAAGCGCAACGAGATCTTCCAGCTGGCCGTGCTGGAACCGAAGCTGGCCATCCTCGACGAGACCGACTCGGGCCTGGACATCGACGCGCTGAAGAGCGTGGCCGACGGCGTCAATGCGCTGCGCGCCGCCGACCGTTCGTTCCTGGTCATCACCCATTACCAGCGCCTGCTGGACTACATCAAGCCGGACGTGGTGCACGTGCTGGCCGATGGCCGCATCGTCAAGAGCGGCGGCCCCGAGCTGGCGCTGGAACTGGAAGCGCACGGCTATGATTTCCTGAAGGACCGGGTCGTGCCCGAGGCGGCGGTCTGATGAGCGCCCTGCTCGACTCGATGGCCCAGGCCTTCTGCGGCAGCGATGCGCGCCGCGAAGTGCTGGATGCGGCCCTGCGCGATGGCCTGCCGGCCGCCCGCAATGAAGCCTGGAAGTACACCTCGCTGCGCCAGCTGGAACGCCGTGCGTTTGCTGCGGCACCGCTGCAGGGCCCGGCGCTGGACGCCGCGCTGCTGGACGACATCCCGGCACCGCGCCTGGTGTTCGTCAACGGCCGCCTCGATGCCACGCTGAGCGACGTGCAGGCCCTGCCGGCCGGCGTGCAGCTGCAGCCGCTGTCGGCCGCACTGGCCTGCGGCGAAGACGCCGTGCGTTTCCTTGGCCGCCGCTACGAGCGCAGCGAGGAGATCTTCGCCCGCCTCAATGCCGCGCTGGCCGATGAAGGCGTGGTGCTGCGCGTGAATGAAGGCGTGCAGGTCGAAGCGCCGCTGCAGCTGGTGTTCGCCAGTGTGGCCGGCGAGACCGACCTGGCCTGGCATCACCGCCACCTGATCGAACTGCGTGCCGGCGCCAGCCTCGGCGTGGTCGAGCACCGCTTCAGCGTGGGTGACTCCGCCCACCTGGACAACACCGTGCTGCATGCCCACGTCGCGCGCGACGCCGTGCTCAAGCACGCCCGCGTGCAGGCCGGCAGCGCGCGCCAGACCAGCTTCCTGCGCACCGACGCGGTGTTGGCCCGCGACGCGCAGTACCACCGCGTCGACCTGGAACTGGGCGCCGCGCTCAGCCGCCATGAACTGAACGTGCGACTGGAAGGCGACAACGCCCAGCTGACCGCCAACGGCGTGCTGCTCGGCAATGGCCGCCGCCACGTCGAAACCCGCCTGGGCATCGACCACATCGCGCGCGATACCGCCTGCGAACTGCTGTGGCGCGGCGTTGCCGCCAACCGCAGCCGCGTGGTGTTCCATGGCGGCATCCAGATCCGCGAAGGCGCCGACGGCACCGACGCGAACCTGTCCAACAAGAACCTGCTGCTGTCGGCGGACGCCGAGATCGACACCCAGCCGACGCTGGTGATCGACGCCGATGAAGTGAAGGCCGCGCACGGCGCGACCGTTGGCCAGCTCGATGCCAATGCGCTGTTCTACCTGCGCTCGCGCGGCCTGCCGCAGGCCCAGGCGCAGGCGCTGCTGAGCGCTGCGTTCTGCCATGAGCCGCTGAAGATCCTGCCGGAAGCCCTGCGCGAGCAGCTGGCACGCCGTTTGGACAAGGCCCTGGCCGAGGCAGGTGTGGCATGAACCTGTCCACGCCGCGCCCGATCGAAGAACGCACCGGCGCCCCCGACTGGGACCGCGTCCGCCTCGACTTCCCGCTGCTGATGCGCGAAGTGCACGGCAAGCCGCTGGTCTATTTCGACAACGCCAACACCGGCCAGAAGCCGGTGCAGGTGATCGGCGCGGTGGACGAGTTCTACCGCCGTTACAACGCCAACGTCAGCCGCGCGGTGCATTCACTGGGCAGCGAAGCCACCGATGCCTACGAAGGTGCGCGCAACACGCTGGCGCGCTTCCTCAACGTGCGCCCCAGCGAGCTGGTGCTGTGCAGCGGCACCACCTTCGCCATCAACCTGGTGGCGTATTCGTGGGCGTTGCCGCGGCTGAAGGCCGGCGACGTGATCCTGGTGTCGCGCATGGAGCACCATGCCAACATCGTGCCGTGGCAGCTGGTCGCGCAGCGTACCGGTGCCACCATCCGCGTGGCCGAGATCACGCCTGACGGCGCGCTGGACCTGGATGCGCTGCGCGCGGCGATGACCCCGGAGGTCAAGCTGCTGGCGGTCACCCATGTCTCCAACGTGCTGGGCACGGTCAACCCGGTGCGCGAGATCTGCCGCGAAGCGCGCAAGCGCGGCATCATCACCGTGGTCGATGGCTCGCAGGCCGTGCCGCACCGCAAGGTCGACGTCGCCGCGATCGGCTGCGATTTCTACGCCATCACCGGCCACAAGATGTGCGGTCCAACCGGTACCGGCGCGCTGTGGGCCCGTCGCGAGCACCTGGACGCGATGCCACCGTTCCTCGGCGGCGGCGAGATGATCAAGGAAGTCAGCTTCGACGGCACCGTGTTCAACGACGCCCCGCACAAGTTCGAAGCCGGCACCCCGAACATCGCCGGTTTCATCGGCCTGGGCGTGGCCGCCGACTACCTGCAGCAGCTTGGCCAGGACAACGTGGAAGCGCGCGAAGCCGAACTGCTGGCGCACTTCACCGAAGAGCTGCGCCGCGTCGATGGCCTGCGCATCATCGGCCAGGCACCGGAGAAGGCGGCCGTAGTCTCGTTCCTGATCGATGGTGCGCATGCGCACGACCTGGCCACCCTGCTCGACCTGGAGGGCGTGGCCGTGCGCTCGGGCCAGCACTGCGCACACCCGCTGCTGCAGTACTTCGGCGTCGCCGCCACCTGCCGCGCCTCGCTGGCGTTCTACAACACGCACGCCGAGATCGAGCGGTTCATGACCGCGCTGACCAAGGTACGCAAGCTGCTGGGGTAACCCCAGCAGACGGGGTCAGATCCCTTTCGCATCGCGAAAGGGATCTGACCCCGCTAGCGAACCGGCCAACCGTCGCTGCGACCGCAATGCTCGCCGGATCGCCGCCACATCCGCGGCAGGAATTCCCTCCTCGATGAACGCCGCATAGCGCCTGCGCCGTTCATCCAGATCCAGGGCAATCAGTTCGAATGCCGAATGCGGCTTGAGCAGCGCATTCGGCCTGCCGTACGCATTCGCCCGATAGCTCGACCAGCGATAGTCCCCTGGGCGCGCCACCCTTCCCGCACGGACAGGGTTGAGCTCGATGTAGCGCTGGCAGGCCAGCAGATAGCGATCCGTATCGACCAGCGTCGAGTAGAAACGCCCCTCCCACAGGGTTCCCGTGCGGACCTGCCGATCATTCACCCGCCGCACGTAGGTCCGGCTCACGGCCTGCATCATCCGTGACAGCCCGCCGGAGACATCAGGCGTCACCAGCAGATGAACGTGATTGTCCATCAGCACGTACGCGTGGACCCGGCAGTGCTGCTGGTCCGCGTGCTGGCACAGCAGGCGCAGGTAGGCCACACGGTCGCCATCGGTGAAAAACACGGGCTGGCGATTGTTGCCACGTTGAACGACATGTTGCGGGTGACCGGGCGCATCGATGCGTGGTGGCCTTGGCATGGGCTTCTCCTGGGAACAGGGGTCAGAGCCCTTCGCTGCGCAAAGGGATCTGACCCCGAGCATCTGCCGATTCCGGGCCCGC
This sequence comes from Stenotrophomonas sp. YJH_SMC_32, assembly GCF_059369975.1. Taxonomy (NCBI): domain Bacteria; kingdom Pseudomonadati; phylum Pseudomonadota; class Gammaproteobacteria; order Lysobacterales; family Lysobacteraceae; genus Stenotrophomonas; species Stenotrophomonas sp. YJH_SMC_32. The sequence continues at coordinate 160,632 of NZ_JCAFTE010000003.1, forward strand.
GCCAGTCGGTCCATGGCCTGCCGTTGAGTCAGTAGATACCGGGGTCAGATCCCTTTCGCGTTGCGAAAGGGATCTGACCCCACTCCCCCATTTGCGCCCGCCCACTGCCCACCTAAAATGCCCCCATGAGCACCCTGACCTTCCGCGCCGCCACGCCGGCCGACATCCCCGCCCTGATCGCCCTTGTCACCTCGGCCTACCGTGGCGACGCCAGCCGCGTGGGCTGGACCACCGAAGCCGACCTGCTGGATGGCGCCCGCATCGACGCCGAAGGCATCCAGTCCGACCTGGACCGCCCGCGCTCCACCATCCTGCTGGCCGAGCGCGATGGCCTTCTTGTCGCCTGCGCCCACGTTGCCGACGTTGACGGCAAGGGCTACTTCGGCATGTTCTCGGTCGACCCCGCACAGCAGGGCGGCGGCGTCGGCAAGCAGCTGATGGTCGCCGCCGAAGCCCACGCTGCACGCGAATGGAACGTGCCGGTGATGCAGATGACAGTGATCGACGTACGCGACGAACTGATCGCCTTCTACGAGCGTCGTGGCTACCAGCGGACCGGCATCAAGAAACCCTTCCCGTATGGCGACGAACGCTTCGGCATCCCCAAGCGCGACGACCTGCGCTTCGAGATCCTGGAAAAACCGCTGGCCGGAGCGGCCGCGTGAGCGATACCTGGACCTTCGTGTGCGCCAGCAACGAGCTGCTGCCCGGTGAAATGAAGAGCGTGTTCGACGAGGTGACCGGCACCCCGATCGTGGTGTTCAACCTCGACGGCGAGCTGTACGCGCTGGAAGACCAGTGCACGCACGAGGAATTCGAGCTGTCCTCTGGCGAATTCAACACCGCCGAAGGCAGCGTGGAGTGCGTACTGCACGGTGCGCGCTTCGACGTGCGCGATGGCCGCGCCCTGTGCGCCCCGGCCTATACGCCGGTACCCAAGTTCCCGGTGAAGCGCGAACACGACGCCGTCTGGACGCGCGACGACCGCGATTGAGGCCGCGCCCCGACTTCGGGGTATCCGCCCGTGGGCTGGATCTGCAGGAGGCCCGCAAGGGCCCTCCAGGGCGTTCCCCGGCCGCCCCAGCGTCCCGCAGCCTGCCGTACATGCGAATCATTATCGTTGATGTTATTCTACGTAACATCTTCGTAACGACTCCGCCCTCGCGCCATGGCTTCGCCCACGCTCACTGCCACGTTGTACCAGCTCGCCCGCCAGGGGTGGCCGCTGGCCGTGGCCGTGCTGCTGACGCTGCTGCTGGGCTGGTCGGCGCTGCACGAAGGACGCAGCAACGTCCCGACTACCCAAGGGTGGCAGGCACATGCCGAAGGGTTGCGCCAGGTCATGCCATTGCCGGCGCCGTCGGCAGACGAATGCCCGCACCATGCTGGACCTGCACCGGAGCCGCCGCTTGAGGGTGAGGGCAACACGCCCTGCGCCGGACTGGCACCCCTGCGCGCGCCCCTGGTCGCACATATCCCGCTATGGCGCTCCGACGCCCTGCGCCGGCAACTGCACGATCCCGCACTGCGATTGAACCCCGGCCACGCACCGCCCGCACCGCACGCCAGCTGAGGCGCCCTGCGGCGGTTGCCGTGCGCCTGAAGTCGTTCGCCGCATCGCCGGGCATCGGCTCGGTTCTACAGAAAAAGCTCTCTACGTGTCGTCGCGCTGTCTGCGCTTCGGCCTTCGCCGTTTTCCCGATCCACGCCACTACCCAAAGCCATGACCCACATCACGTCCCGCAAGCACGCCCCGCGCGTTTCCCTGCTCGCCACCGCCACCCTGGCCGCAGGCTTCGCGCCGCTGGCCGCGCAGGCTGCCGACAGCGCTGATGCCGCATCCAGCAAGGCCACCGACCTGGACAAGGTGCAGGTGCGCGGCAGCTGGTTCAATCCGTCCTCGCCGAAGTTCACCGCCGAACTGCTGGACACCCCCAAGTCAGTGTCGATCGTGTCGGAGAAGCTGATCGCCGAAACCGGTGCGACCAACCTGCAGGATGCGCTGCGCATGGTGCCGGGCATCACCTTCGGTGCCGGCGAAGGCGGCAACCCGACCGGCGACCGCCCCTTCATCCGTGGCTTCGATTCGCAGAGCAACGTCTTCGTCGACGGCCTGCGCGACGTCGGCTCGCAGACCCGCGAGATCTTCGACCTGGAGCAGGTGGAAGTGGTCAAGGGCCCGAGCTCGGCCTACGGTGGCCGTGATTCCGGTGGTGGCAGCCTGAACCTGGTGAGCAAAACGCCGAAGCTGAAGAACGAGACCAGCGCCAGCATGGGCATCGGTACCGACAGCTACGCACGCGGCACCGTGGACGCCAACTACGTTCTGGGCGACGGCATCGCCGCGCGCCTGAACCTGATGAAGCACGAATCGGACATCGCTGGCCGCGACGCCGCCAATGTCAGCCGCTGGGGCATCGCACCGTCGATCGCGTTCGGCCTGAACGGCCCGGCGCAGCTGATCGCCAGCCACTACCACATGCAGAGCGATGACCTGCCGGACGCGGGTGGCTTCCCGTATGGCAACCCGAACGGGGCGCCGGCCTCGAAGTGGGTCGACGGCCGCCCGATGGTGCCGGACCGCAACAACTACTACGGCCTGGTCGACCGTGACTTCCAGCGCACCCGCGCCGACATCAGCACGCTGGATGCCAGCTACGATTTCGGCGGCCACAAGCTGCGCAACATCGCGCGCCTGGGCAACACCAGCAACGACTACCTGTGGACCCAGCCGGACGACAGCCAGGGCAACCCGAACAACTACGGTACCCTGTGGCGCCGTACCAACGCCCGCGCCGTCGACGTCAAGAGTTTCGCCGACCAGCTGGGCCTGACCGGTGCCTTCCAGACCGGTGCGCTCAAGCACAGCTACAGCGCAGGCGTGGAGTACAGCGACGAGAAGATGACCCGCGGCAGCTACCTGATGACACCGGGCACCAGCAACCCGCTCACCGGCAACAGCAAGTGCCCGACCACCGGCGCGGCCACTGGCTACAACTGCACCGATTTCGCCAATCCGGATCCGCGCGATCCGTGGGCAGCCACCCATTCGGTGTACCGCAGCGACAAGGCACTGGACGTCGAGCAGCGCACCAGGACCACCTCGGCCTACGTGTTCGACACCATCGAGCTCAATGAGCAGTGGATGATCAACCTCGGCCTGCGCTACGACGACTTCCGCACCACCCTGACCACCCCGGTGGCCGGCAAGGCACCGACCCGCGTGCGCAACAGCAACGACTTCCTGAACTACCAGGCCGGTGTGGTGTTCAAGCCGGCCGCCAACGGCAGCATCTACCTGTCGTGGGGCACCTCCTCGACCCCGCCGGGCATGGACGGTGGTGACGGTTCGGACGGCCTGAGCGCCGCCGTGGCCGACCTCAAGCCGCAGGACACCAGGAACCTCGAACTGGGCACCAAGTGGGACCTGTTCGACCAGCGCCTGAACCTGACCGCAGCGATCTTCCACACCGTGATGAACAACGCACGCGTGACGGTCGACAACGGCACCAGCCAGAACGCCGGCAAGAAGGAGATCAACGGCTTCGAACTGGGCTTCACCGGCCAGCTGACCGACGCCTGGAGCCTGTACGGCGGCTACACCTACCTGGACTCGGAACTGAAGGACAACGGTTTCGTCTGTGGCGCACCGGTGGGCCGCACCTGCCCGTCCAACGTGTACGTGCCGTCGCCATACAACGGCAACGTGTTCCCGAACACTGCCAAGCACAGCGCCAACCTGTGGACCACCTACCGCTTCCCGATCGGCCTGACCCTCGGCGCCGGCGCGTTCTACTCGGACAAGCAGTACGGTGATGTCGCCAACACCAAGTGGATCCCGAGCTACACCCGCTTCGACGCGATGGCCAGCTACGCGATCCAGGACAACATCAGCCTGCAGCTCAACGTGCAGAACCTGACCGACAAGACCTACTTCACCAAGGCCTATGCCTCGCACTACGCGAGCATCGCCCCGGGTCGCTCGGCCACCCTGGCACTGAACGTCAAGTTCTGATGTAACGGCGCTCCACCACGGCGGCAGGGGCTCCTGCCGCCGCTTTTGTTTCCGGCGATACTCACCCCATCATGGCACCCCGTACCCCCATCGACAGCGACGCCCTGGCCGAGCTGCTCCAGCACGATCCACAGGCTGCGTTCGCACGCGTGCGCGACGCCGCACAGGCCGGGCAGGTCGATGCACAACTGCTGCTCGCGCAGATGCACATGGAAGGTAAAGGCACCGCGCAGGACGCCTCGGCTGCGCTGCTCTGGTACGAAACCGCCGCCAACAACGGCGCGCCGATGGCGATGAACATGCTCGGCCGCTGCCATGAGCTGGGCCAGGGCACCACGCCCGACCCCACGCTGGCCGCGGTGTGGTACCGGCGCGCGGCCGACACCGGGCTGGACTGGGGCCTGTACAACCTGGCCAACCTGCTGGCCACCGGCCGCGGCGTGCCCCAGGACCGCGCGCAGGCACTGGCCCTGTACACCCGTGCCGCGCACCTGGGCCATGCCAAATCGATGAACCTGCTGGCCCGCCATCTCGAAGACGGGCTGGATACCGCGGCTGATCCGCAGGCGGCGCTCGCCTGGTACCAGCGCGCGGCCGAGGCCGGTGATTTCCGCGGCCAGGCCAACTACGCCTCGATCCTGCTGCAGGCCGGCCAGGTCGAGCAGGCCGTGCACTGGCTGCGGCTCGCCCTGGCGCACGGCAGCCCGGCGTTCATGGCGCACATCGTGCCGGAACTGGCCGCGTCGCCGCATCCCCAGGTGCGCGCCCTGGTCGCACCGCCGTCCCTCTGAGGAGCCCCGCATGCTGCTGCACATCCCCGACATTCTCAGCGCCGACCAGGTGGCCGACTTCCGCCGCCGACTGGATGCCGCCGACTGGACCGATGGCCGCGAGACCGTCGGCCATCTGGGCGCACAGGCCAAGCACAACCAGCAGCTGCCCGAGGCTTCCCCGCTGCGCCGCGAACTGGGCGAGATCATCCTCGTCGCGCTGGCCCGGCACCCGCTGTTCTTCAGCGCCGCGCTGCCGCTGAAGTACCTGCCGCCGCGCTTCAACCGCTACAGCGGTGGCGGCGCCTATGGCTACCACGTCGATGGTGCGGTGATGAACCTGGCCAATGGCGAGCAGCTGCGCTCGGACATCTCCTGCACCCTGTTCCTGTCCACGCCCGAGGAGTACGAAGGCGGCGAGCTGATCATCAGCGACACCTACGGCGAGCACGAAGTGAAGCTGCCGGCCGGCGACCTGGTCGTCTACCCGTCCAGCAGCCTGCATCAAGTGCGCCCCGTCACCCGCGGCGCGCGCGTGGCGTCGTTCTTCTGGGTGCAGAGCATGGTCCGCGACGACGTGCAGCGCCGCCTGCTGTGGGAAATGGACGGCTCGATCGAGCGCCTGCGGCAGACCGGCGGCGACGCCGAGGCGATCCTGCAGCTGACCGGCGTGTACCACAACCTTTTGCGGCGCTGGAGCGAAGTCTGAGCCTTGCCGGGCCGGCCTGCGACATTTTGGCAATCATTCTCATTTGCAACAGCTAACGGCTCTCATTACAATCACGCCCCGTTGATGCCGGCCGCTGCCGGCAGACCCCTGGGGACCCCTGCTTGCTGCGTCCGCTTCGCCCTCGCCCACTCATCCATCGCAAGATGGGCACCGCCATGCGCGGCCAGCGTCCGGCGCTGGCCAGCCTGCTGGCATGGGTGGCGATGCTGGCGTTGCTGCTGGGCACCCTGCCACTGCTGCCACAGGCCCAGGCCGGAATGGCCATGCAGATGCCGCTGGAAGAGCGCGGTGGCGAAAGCCCCCTGCAGGAAGAGGCGCCGGCCAAGCTGCGCCGCTGTGCCGCCACCCCTGTGAAAGCGGCCGAGCAGGCACACCCGCCGTTGCTGCTGGCCAGCCACTGGCTGCGCACTGAACTCGAACTCGTACCCGCCACGCCGGCCATGCCCGGCGTGCGCCCGGACTGGCCGCTGGCCGCTCCGGACACGCCCTGGGCCGATGCGCCCGGGCGCCGCCAGCAACGCGGCCAGGCGCCGCCGCTCGCCTGATCCACGGCCTGGCGTGACCGCCTGCGCGGTCGCGCCTGCACGCCGCTGTCTGCTTCATCCCTGCCGCCCCTGACCGGGCCTTCCGTGCCTGCCGCGCCCTTCGCGCACGGCATCGCGCCACCCTGCATCCTTCGAGGTAACTGCCATGGCCCAGCGCCATCGTGTCCGTTCGTCCCTGTCCCGTACCCTGCTGACCAGCGCCGTGCTGGCGGCTTTCGCCAGCCCCGCCTTCGCCCACGGTGACGCCGCCGGCGCACCGCAGACGCTGGACAAGGTGGTGGTCACTGCCTCCGGCTTCGAACAGAAGGTGATCGATGCCCCGGCCAGCATCAGCGTGGTCAGCCGCGAGGAACTGAGCAAGCGCCCCTATACCAGCCTGGTCGACGCGCTGCGCGACGTCGAAGGCATCGACGTGGGCCTGGAAGCGACCGACAAGAACGGCCGCGCCACCGTGTCGATGCGCGGCCTGCCGTCCGAGTACACCCTGGTGCTGATCGACGGCCGCCGCCAGAGCAATGTCGGCCAGATCTATCCGAACAACTTCGGTGGCGGCCAGTTCGCCTACCTGCCGCCGCTGGAGGCGATCGAACGCATCGAAGTCGTGCGCGGGCCGATGTCCACGCTGTACGGCTCGGACGCGATGGGCGGCGTCATCAACATCATCACCCGCCGCAACCAGGACAGCTGGCACGGCTCGGTCAGCCAGAGCTTCACCGTGCAGCAGGACGACCAGTTCGGCGATGCGCGCACCACCGACCTCTACCTCAGCGGCCCACTGCTGAAGGATCGCCTCAGCCTGGCGGTACGCGGCAGCTACTACGATGCCAAGGCATCCAACCCCGAATGGGATGCATTGTCCCTGCCCGACGGCAGCCTGTGGGAGCGCAGCATCGGCTTCGGCGGTGGCGGCAAGTCGGTCGCCAACACCAACTGGAATACCGGGGTGCGCCTGGACTTCCATGTCAACGATGACCACGAACTGTGGCTGGACTACGACGTGTCTCGGCAGAAGTACGACAACCGCGAAGGCCAGACCGGCACGCTGGACAGCCTGGCCAGCCTGTGGCGCGTCGGCAATGCGGTGATCCCCAACCCGAACGGCAGCGGCACCGTCACCCGCCGTGTGGTGCAGCCGCGCGTGGGCTACACCGCCTACCAGCGCTACGAGCGCGATCAGCTATCGTTGACCCACCAGGGCCGCTACAGCTTCGGCACCTGGCAGACTTCGCTGACCCACAGCAAGAGCAGCAATCTCGGCCGTTCTCTGCCGCTGACACTGGACGAGCGTGCCAACCTGCAGGCGCTGTGGAATGACGTCTGCCGTCGCACCGGCGCTTCCAACAACTGCGCGGCCGGCCGTGGCAATGCGCTGGCCGCACTCCATCCCAGCGAGATGGCGCGCCTGCAGGCGTTCCTGCCGCGCCCGCTGCGCACCATGGAGCTGGAAGGCTACGTGCTCGACACGATGCTCGACCTGGACTTCGGCGCACACAAGCTGACCGTGGGTGGCCAGTACAACAACACTGACATGGTCGATGGCGTGTTCGGCATGGATGGCGCTGGCTACCGCAGCAACACCAGGCAGAAGCACCGCATGTGGGCGCTGTTCGCCGAGGACAACTGGGCGCTGACCGACACCCTCACCGCCACCTTCGGCCTGCGCTACGACGACCACAACGTGTTCGGCAGCCACGTCAGCCCGCGTGGCTACCTGGTGTGGAACGCCAGCGATGCGTGGACCTTCAAGGGCGGCGTCAGCACCGGCTACAAGACCCCGCGACCGGACCAGCTGTTCCCGGGCATCACCGGCTTCGGTGGCCAGGGCGTGCTGCCATTGGTCGGTTCGCCGAACCTCAAGCCTGAAACCAGCACCAACTACGAGCTGGCCGCGTACTACGAGGGCCAGCGCTGGGGCTTCAACGTCACCGGCTTCTTCAACACGTTCGAAGACAAGATCGCCAGCGGCGGCACCTTCCCCAACTGCGAAGTGGCGCGCGCCGGCAGCGGCTACTGCGTGGACATCGGCCCGGGTTGGGCGGCACTGGGCTACAGCACCTTCACCCAGAGCGTGAACATCGACAAGGCCGAGACCCGCGGTGCCGAACTGGCCGCGCATGTCGACCTGCTCGACACTCTGCAGCTGCGCGGCAACTACACCTGGACGAAGAGTGAGCAGACCAGTGGCGCACAGAAGGGGTTGCCGATCAGCGGCACCATGCCGGCAACACACATGGCCAACGCCAGCCTCAACTGGCAGATCAATGAAGCGGTCAGCCTGTCGCTGATCGGTGAGGGCCGCTACGACCGCTACCGCGACACGCTGCTGGATGCCAACGGCGCCAGCAACACCCGCTACTACGAGGACTACACGATCTTCCATCTCGGTGGCAGCTGGAAGGCCACGCCCTGGCTTACGGTGAACGCGCGGGTCAACAACCTGCTCGACAAGGATTTCGTCTCGCAGTCGTGCCTGTTGATCAGCCAGAGCGAATTCAACTGCGTGGACGACTATGCGACCAAGGACCAGCGCCGCAGCTACTGGATTTCGCTGAACGCGAAGTTCTGATCGCCGCGCCCTGCTCCTGCTCCACGCATGGCGTGGATCTACCGATCGGTAGTGCCGGCCGCTGGCCGGCACCCCGGAATGCCTGCTCCGGGATACAGAACGACACGCAATTGCGAGCCATTCTCATCAATGATGTAATGGGCAGTCCCCGTCCGCTTCGAACCGTGCCGTGAGCCGTCCTGCCTCTTCCACCGTGCAGCAGCAACAGAACCGTGGCTTCTGGCTGCGGACGCTGCACCAGTGGCACTGGATCAGCTCCGCAGTTTGCCTGATCGGCATGCTGCTGTTCGCGGTGACCGGCCTGACTCTTAACCATGCCGCGAAGATCGAGGCCAAACCCCAGGTGCAGAACCAGCACCTGGAACTGCCGGCCGCGCTGCTGGGCCAGCTGGGCACGCGCGAGGACGGCAACGCGCCGATTCCGCGCCCGGCCCGGCAATGGCTGGACACGCAGCTGGGCATCGCCATCGGTGGGCGCCCGGCCGAATGGTCGGCCGAGGAGATCTACCTGTCGCTGCCGCGCCCCGGTGGCGACGCCTGGCTGAGCATCGACCGCGAAACCGGCGCGGTGGAGTACGAATCGACTTCGCGCGGCGTGGTCTCCTACCTCAACGACCTGCACAAGGGCCGCAACGCAGGCCCGGCATGGGGCTGGTTCCTGGACCTGTTCGCCGTGGCCTGCCTGGTGTTCTGCATCACCGGCCTGTTCCTGCTGCACCTGCATGCGCGGCAACGGCGCATGACCTGGCCGCTGGTCGGCCTCGGCCTGATGATCCCGCTGTTGATCGCCCTGCTGCTGATCCACTGACTTCCACCGTGAATTCCATCCGTTCCTCCGGAGCCGCCCCATGCGCGTCACCCTGACCATCGCCCTCAGCGGCCTGCTGGCCACCTCGCCGGCCTATGCCACCACCCTCGACATCAACGTCGAAGTGCCCAAGCTCAACGTGGCCGAGTACCACCGCCCGTATGTGGCGGTGTGGCTGGAAGGCGCCGACCAGAAGGTCGCGGCCAACCTGTCGGTCTGGTACCAGCAGACCAGCAACAGCGAGGGCCACGGCACCAAGTGGCTGCCCGACCTGCGCCAGTGGTGGCGCAAGAGTGGCCGTACCCTGCAGGTGCCGGTGGACGGCGTGACCGGCCCGACCCGCCCGGCCGGCAGGCACGCACTGTCGTTCAGCGACAGGCAGCCGGCACTGAAGCAGCTGGCCCCGGGCAACTACACCCTGGTGGTGGAGGCGGTGCGCGAAGTCGGCGGCCGCGAACTGCTGAAGATCCCCTTCACCTGGCCGGCCACCGCCGCGCAGAACGGCAAGGCGCAGGGCGCCACCGAACTGGGGCAGGTCACCCTGTCCGTCAAACCGTAATTGTCTGAGCCGGGGTCGGATCCCTTCCACAGGAAGGGCTCTGACCCCATCGCCACATCCCCGGGATCAGAGCCCTTTCCGTTGGAAAGGGATCCGACCCCTTCCAACTGGAGTCTTCCGCATGAAGCGCACGCTCGTCCTCGCCGCCGCCCTGGCCGCTGCCCTTCCCTTCTCCGCCCTGGCCCACAAGGCCTGGCTGCTGCCCTCGCAGACCGTGATCGCCGGCAACGCACCGTGGATCACCGTCGACGGTGCGGTCTCCAACGACCTGTTCTACTTCAACCACGTGCCGCTGCGACTGGAATCGCTGGTGATCACCGCGCCGGACGGCAGCACCGTGCTGCCGCAGAACGCGACCACCGGCAAGTACCGCAGCGTGTTCGACATCGAACTGAAGCAGGCGGGCACCTACCGCATCGCCTCGGTCAATGACGGCCTGTTCGCCACCTACGAGCAGAACGGCGAGCGCAAGCGCTGGCGCGGCAGCGTGGCGACCCTTGGCGAACTGCCCAAGGACGCGAAGAAGCTCGAACTGAGCCAGTCGGTGGGCCGCGTGGAGACCTTCGTCACCAACGGTGCGCCGAACGACACCGCGCTGAAGCCGACCAACCGCGGCATCGAGCTGGTCGCCGTCGGCCACCCGAACGACCTGTTCGCCGGCGAGGAAGCCACCTTCCGCGTGCTGGTCGATGGCAAGCCGACCGCTGGCCTGGAGTTCGAGATCGTGCGGGGTGCCACCCGCTACCGCAACGCACAGGACGAACTGAAGCTCACCAGCGACGCCAGGGGCGAGATCAAGGTGACCTGGCCGGAAGCCGGCATGTACTGGCTGGAAACCGGCACCGAAGACAACAAGACCTCGGTGAAGCAGGCCGCCAAGCGCCGCCTGAGCTACGTCGCCACGCTGGAAGTGTTGCCGCAGTAATAGATGTGGACCGCGATGCCGGGCAGGCCCCGGCATCGTGCCTGCGGTAGACCACCATGACCGATCCCCAGCTCGACATCGCCCGCCTCGGCGGCACCACCATGGGCACCACGTGGAGCGTGTCGCTGGTCGCGCCGCGCCAGCGCGACCTGCATCCACTGCATGCCGGCATCCAGGCGCGGCTGGATGCGGTGGTGGCGCAGATGAGCACCTGGGAGCCCGGCTCGAACCTGAGTCGCTACAACCGCGCCAACGCGGGCCAATGGTGCGTGCTGCCGGCCGAGACCCGCCACGTTCTGGCCTGCGCACAGGCCATCGCTGCCGCCAGTGGCGGCGCCTTTGATCCCACCATCGGTCCGCTGGTTGCGCTGTGGGGCTTCGGTGCACACGCCGGCGAACGCCGCCCGCCCGACGACGCTACCCTGCAGGCCACGCGCGAGCGCTGCGGTTGGCAGCGCCTGCAATGGCGCGGCGATGCGCTGCAGCAGCCGGGCGGACTGCAACTGGATCTCTCTGCGATCGCCAAGGGCTTCGGCGTCGATCACGTGGCTGCCTGGCTGCGTGGTCAAGGCATTGCGGCAGCGCTGATCGAAGTCGGCGGCGAGCTGGCCGGCTACGGCCGCAAACCGGATGGCCAGCCGTGGCGCGTGCTGGTGGAGTCCGCACCGGAAGAAGATGCGCGGACCGACACCCCGCCTCGCGTGCTGGCACTGGATGGCCGGGCGGTGGCCACCTCCGGCGATCGCTGGCACCAGTACCACGCCGATGGCGAGGCTTACAGCCACAGCCTCGATCCGGGTACTGGCAGGCCGGTGCGCCAGGTCGCTGCGGCAGTCACGGTGGTGGCCGGCGATGCGATGCACGCCGATGCCTGGGCAACCGCGCTGACCGTACTCGGTCGCGACCAGGGCATGGCGCTGGCCGAGCGCGAAGGCCTGGCGGCGCGCTACCTGCAGCGCGCTGCAGGCGGCCCACAGGAGTTCCTCAGCAGCGCCTTCCAGCGTCTTCTTGACGAGCAGGGCGCATGAGCGGACGCCGGTCGCGCGCGTGGCTCGGCAACACCCTGGCCCTGCTCCTGTTGGCGCTGATCGGCGGGGCGTTGCTGCGCCTGCATCTCGGTGAGGCATGGTGGCAGGGCGCGCCACCGATTCGACACTCGCAGATCGCGGCACTCGCCACGGCCTTGTATGCGCTGGCCTGCGCTGTACTGTGGTGGAGTGGGCGCGCGCGCGACGATGTCGCAACCGGAGACACCGCGCCCCTCCTGCTGGTCTGGTCCAGCCAGACCGGCTTTGCCCGCGAGCTGGCCGAACGCAGTGGCGAGGCATTGCGTGGTGCCGGCGTGCCGGTGCGCGTGCGCGGTCTGCATGAGGTCGACGCCGCCTTGCTGGCCGGCAGCCAGCGTGCATTGTTCATCGCCAGCACCACCGGTGAGGGCGATCCGCCTGACCACGCGCTGCCGTTCCTGCGCGATGTCATGGTCTCGCCGCCTTCACTGCAGCACCTGCACTACGGCGTGCTCGCGCTGGGCGACCGCAGCTACGGCCACTTCTGCGGATTCGGCCACCAGCTTGACCAATGGCTGCGGCAGCACGGCGCGCATGCGCTGTTCGATGTGATCGAGGTCGACAACGCCGATCCGGCAGCGCTGCGTCATTGGCAACAGCTGCTGGGACAACTCGGTGGTGGCGCCAGTGAACTGCCCGACTGGAGCCCGGCCGAATACCAGCCGTGGACGCTGCTGCAGCGCGAACATCTGAACCCGGGCAGCCCCGGCGGTCCAGTGTACTGGTTGCGCCTGCGGCCACCGGCCGGCGCAGATGTGCAGTGGCAGGCCGGCGACATCGCCGAGATCGGCCCGCAGCATGCGTCGCACACCGTGCGTGCCTGGCTGGACGCACAGCGCTTCGATGCGGACAGGGTGCTGGATGACGGGCAGACGTTGCTGGCACGCGTCGCGCACTCGCACCTGCCTTCATTGGTTCCGCCGGGTGACCTGCCCGCATTGCTGGCGACCCTGCAGCCGCTGCCGCATCGCGAGTACTCCATCGCCTCGGTGATGGCCGACGGCGCGGTGGAGCTGCTGCTGCGTCGCCAGCTGCGCGCGGACAGCACGCCTGGCATCGGCAGCGGCTGGCTGTGCGACCACGCGGTCATCGGCGAGCCGGTGCAGCTGCGCCTGCGCCGCAACGACAATTTCCACGGCGTCGCCGCCGAGGTACCGCTGCTGCTGATCGGCAACGGCACCGGCATCGCCGGCCTGCGCGCGCACCTGCACGAACGCGTGCGCAGTGGCGCGCGCCGTACCTGGCTGCTGTTCGGTGAGCGCACTGCTGCGCATGACTTCCATTTTGGCGAAGAGCTGCAGGCAATGCTGGAAGACGGCACGCTGGCGCGGCTGGATGCAGTGTTCAGCCGCGATGGCGGTGTGCATCGCTATGTGCAGGACCGCCTGCTGGCCGAAGCAGCAACACTGCGGCAGTGGGTGGATGAAGGCGCGACGATCCTGGTCTGTGGCAGCCTGCAGGGCATGGCCCCGGCGGTGGATGCGGTGATCGAGCAGGTGCTGGGGACTGCGGACAAGGAAGCGCTACTGCTGGCCGGTCGTTACCGGCGCGATGTGTATTGAGGTTGCCCCATCCACGCATGGCGTGGATCTACTGAACCGCGTGTCCAGGCAGGGTGGCAACCGCAGTGCAAGTAGATCCACGCCATGCGTGGATGGTACCCACCGGCGCCCAGGAATCATCCCGCCGCACTCACCCTGATCGCCAACAACTCGCCCCCGCCCTGCAACGCATGCCTTTGCCGTTCACCGGCCGCCAACCACGCGGTATCGCCAGCGTGCATCGGCGGCAGACCGCTGTCAGCCCCAAATTCGGCATGACCGGCCAACAGGTAAAGCGCCCAGGCCACGCCTGGTTCGCAGAAGAAGAACATCGAGCCCACCAGCGGCCGATGCAGTAGTTCGGCCTGCAGCAGGTCGCGCTTCCACATCAGGTTGAAGTCGTGGGTGGTGCCGTCGACCAGTTCGCCGTGCAGCGTTTCCTCGCCCGCAAAGCGCACGCGCCCATGCGGCGGCAGGACTTCGGCCACGCGGCCATCCTCGAAGCGCAGGCGCACGCCATTGCCCTGCAGCAGCACCAGCTCACGCTCCACACCGGGAAACGCGGAGAACGCCGCGTCCTGCTCGATCTCGGCCACCGACAGGCGCAGCGCCCAGTCATCCCCCTGCGCGGGCAGGCGCAGGATCTCGCGGGTCCAGCCCAGGCCGTTGCGCCAGCGTTCGCGGCGGTAGTCCAGGCTGGAGATGACCTGGCTCGGAGTGTGCAGCAGGGAGTCGACGTTCATCGGCGCATTGCATCACGCCGCGCGCCATCGTGCATCACCGCGTGGCCAGCGTACCCTGGCCGCCGCACCCGCCGGCCAGCAGCTGCGAGTGTTTCAACCAGTCCTGGTCGGGGTAATAGGCGAACACCATCGTGCCGCCACGCAACGCATCGATCAGTGGCTTGGCCACCGACAGGCGCACCGCCGGACAGCCCAGGCTGCGGCCCAGCCGCCCCTGCAGCTGCGCGGTGGCCGGGTTCACATACGGCGCGCCGTGGATGACGATCGCGCGATCGCGCGCGCGGTCATTGAAGCCCGGCTCCAGCCCGGCCAGGCGCAGCGAATAGCCGTTGCCGCCCATGTAGGTCTCCTGCGCGGTGAACGCGCCGAGGCTGGACATGAAACTGCCATCGCGGTTGGAGAAGTGCTCGGTGCGGTTCTCGCCGCTGTTGCGGCCATGCGCCACCCATTCCTCGAACAGCAGGCGCTGGTGGGCCAGGTCGAACACCCACAGGCGCGGCTCGGTGGACGGTCGCGAGTAATCGATAACGCTCAGTCGATCACCGTTGATGCCAAGCTCCGGCCGCTGCAACGCACAGCGCATGGCGTGCGCCGCCAGCTGCAACACGTGGCGGTCGGCCTTGGGCGCACTGCGCGACAGCAGGGCAGCCAGATCATCGGCACTGGTGGCGAGGGCGGGCGTCTGTGCCAGCGCCGGGGCGCTGGCCGAGGTCGCCAGCAGGCCGAACGCGGCCAGCCGGCACAGGCAGGATGCAGTCATGGGCACAACGAAGGGACTCAGTTGCCCTTGAGGGTGGACCCTGGCGGCTCGGATTCCAAGACCGGCTGCATTCCGGATTCAGCCGGGCTTGGGCGGACCGCCGGCAGCGAGGTCACCAGCAGGGTCGTGCCCGGCACCAGCACCTGGTACAGCTGGCGGGCGAAATCGGCCGGCAGCGCCATCGGCAGCGAGGGCGTGGCCAGCAGGTCCGGCGTGGCCTGGGCGCGGTCCTGGCCCAGCAACGGGTAGGCCGTCCACCGGTGCAGGCGCTGGTTCGCGTCCAGCGGGCTGGGCGTATCGCTGAAACCCTGCCCCATCACGAACAGGGTAGTGCCCTGGAAGGCCGGCAGCGCGTCCGCCTTCAGCGGCGACTCGCCGATCATCACGCCATCGCGCAGCACGTACAGGCGCTGGTCGTGCAGGCTGACCAGGATGCCGACCTGCCCGGCCGGCGCCGCGCTGTCGTTCCACCAGGCCTGTGCCGGCGCCCCACCCTCCGTCTCCGGCAGGGCCTGGCCGCGTGCATTGACCGGTGCCAGCACCGACGGATAGGCCAGGGTCATCGGCGAGCTCTTGGCATCGGCCACCACGACGGTATCGCCGCGCTGGGTTTCGCTGAACAGCTTCTGCGCGAAGGCCTGCGGCAGGCGCACGCAGCCGTGCGAGGCCGGATGCCCGGGCAGGCTGCCGCCATGCAGGGCGATGCCGTCCCAGGTCAGCCGCTGCATGTACGGCATCGGCGCGCTGTTGTAGAGGTTGGACTTGTGGTCCTTGTCCTTCTGCAGGATGGTGAACACACCGGTCGGTGTCTCGTGCCCGGCCTTGCCCGAGCTGATCGTGGTCAGGCCGATGGCAATACCGTTGCGGTAGACGTAGGCACGCTGCTCATCGAGGCTGACCACCAGCACGATCGGGCCGGTCGGCGAGATTTCCGGATGCCACAGGTATTCGCCCGGTTTCAGGTCGGTCGGCCCGCGCACCTCGGCGGTGCCGGCAGTGGCAGCTGCGGGCTTGGCAGCCGGTGCCGGCGCAGCGGCATGGGCCAGCAGCGGCAGGGCCAGTGCAAGAGCGAGCATCAGAGTGGTTGGACGGTGCAGAAGCATCCAGCGGGGGTCCTTTCCATGCGGAGCCGCCACCGTACACCATCGGCCCGTGGTGGCCGCGGCAAAACCTGGCGCCGGAAATGAAACTGCCCGGCGACACAGCCATGTGTCGTACCGGGCAATCGTTACGTCCTTGTCGGCCTGCTGCCGCCCCCTCGCATCCTGCGCTGTGGGGGAAGCGTTGCGTCCTGCACGCGGCCGCGTCTGTCCTGTTTGTATCTCAGCCCCTTCCACAGGTCTGTGATGCCACCATCCTGGTGATTGGTGCCGCATCCTGCGGCGGTCGGTGGTCACGGCCGTCCTGTCCGTGACCGCTGAACCAGCCTCCTGCCGGTTCCGACGATTCCTGCTGTCAGCGCCTGGGTACGGTCCGCACCGGTACCGATCCGGGTACCGGATCCGCCGGCAACAACCTGTTGCCTACGGTGATCCGCTGTCGATTCCGTTCGACGATCGCTTTCCCTATCCCCTTCACCTGCGCCAGGTCCTCGACGCGATGAAACGGGCCGTGTCTGCGCCGGTGCTCGACGATCGCCTCGGCCTTGGCGGCTCCGACCATCGTCAATCCCTGCTGCAGCGCCTGGGCATCGGCGCGGTTGATGTCGATCGGTTCGGCGGCATGCGCCCCAGCGATCCCCACTACCAGCACCAGTGCCCTCAACACGACACTCCAAGGCACGACGTGTATCTCCCTGTGATTCTGGCCGCCCCGACCGGCAATCCCGTCGGCAGGAACAGTGTCCGTCACCACATGTGCACAGCCTATCGGTTTCCCGGATTTCCGTAAGCCAGCCAAATACCCGACGTGATGTAGGAAAAACCCTACCCGTGGCACAGGCGTAGAATGGCCGGATCAGCCCATGCAACCGGAGTTTCAGATGGACAGCGCCAAGCTCGGCCAATTCGTCAATGACAAGTGGGACAGCGAAATCGTCCCGCAGTTGGTCGACTACATCCGCATTCCCAACAAGTCGCCGATGTTCGACGCCAATTGGGTGCAGAACGGCTATATGGAACAGGCGGTCACCCTGATGGAGAACTGGGCCAGGGCCCAGCAGCTGCCCGGCCTGAAGGTTGAAGTGGTGCGCCTGGAAGGCCGCACGCCGCTGATCTTCCTGGAAATTCCAGCGACCGGCGCCGAAACCGGCGACGACACCATCCTGCTCTACGGCCACCTGGACAAGCAGCCGGAAATGACCGGCTGGGACGACGACCTCGGCCCGTGGACCCCGGTCCTGCGCGGCGACAAGCTGTATGGCCGCGGCGGTGCGGACGACGGCTACGCCATCTTCGGCTCGCTGGCCGCGGTGCTGGCACTGCAGGCCCAGGGCCTGCCGCACGCCCGCTGCCTGGTGCTGATCGAGGCCTGCGAAGAGTCCGGCAGCTACGACCTGCCGGCGTACGTCGACCACCTGGCCGAGCGCATCGGCAAGCCCTCGCTGGTGGTCTGCCTGGATTCGGGCTGCGCCAACTACGACCAGCTGTGGTGCACCACCTCGCTGCGCGGCCTGACCGGCGGCAACTTCACCGTGAAGGTGCTCAACGAAGGCGTGCATTCCGGCGATGCCTCCGGCGTTGTGCCGTCCAGCTTCCGCCTGCTGCGCCAGCTGCTGTCGCGCATCGAGGACCAGGACACCGGCCGCATCCTGATCGACGGCATGAACGTCGAAATCCCGGCCGAACGCCTGGAACAGGCCAAGCGCGCGGCCGAAGTGGTCGATACCGAGATCTTCGAGAAGTTCCCCATGGTCGACGGCCTGCGCCCGATGAACGAGGACCTGACCGAGCTGGTGCTCAACCGCACCTGGCGGCCGGCGCTGTCAGTCACCGGCGTGGGCGGCATGCCGCCGCTGGAATCGGCCGGCAACGTGCTGCGCCCGCAGACCTCGGTGAAGCTGTCGCTGCGCCTGCCGCCGACCGCCGATGGCAAGGCCTGCGGCGAGCTGCTGAAGGAAGCGCTGCTGCGCGACCCGCCGAACGGCGCGCAGGTCACCCTGGACCTGGAAAAGGCCTCCACTGGCTGGAACGCCCCGGCCATGGCGCCGTGGCTGACCCAGGCCATCGACGATGCCAGCCAGGCCTTCTTCGGCAAGCCGGCAATGTACATGGGCGAAGGCGGCTCGATCCCGTTCATGGGCATGCTCGGTGAGAAGTTCCCGGGTGCGCAGTTCATGATCACCGGCGTGCTCGGCCCGCACTCCAATGCGCACGGCCCGAACGAGTTCCTGCACATCCCGATGGGCAAGAAGGTCACCGCCTGCGTGTCCAAGGTGATCAGCGAGCACTACGCCGCCAGCCTGCGTGGCGAGACCAGCGGTTCGCCGGTGGCTGCCGACAGCGGCACCCGCCACGGCGACCACGGCTGCTGCTGATCCGGCACCGGTGACGGACGCAGCCTGGCCTTGCTAGGCTGCGTCCACACTCAAGCGGAATCCGCGCGCATGAATGGTCTGTTCGGCAGCAGCAGCTGGTTGTACATCCTGCTGGTCGGCTTCTTCGTCGGCCTGCTCGGGCGTTTCTTCATGCCCGGCAACAACCGCATGGGCTGCCTGCTGACCATCGTGCTGGGCATCCTCGGTGCACTGCTGGCCGGTTGGTTCGGCCAGTACATGGGCTGGTACGCCCCCGGCGAACCGGCCGGTTTCCTCGGTGCGGTAGTGGGCGCGGTGGCCGTGCTGGCCGTCCTGCGCCTGTTCAGCGGCCGCCGCTGACCCCGTCCCTCCTTCCCCTCCTGTTCCCGACGTTGGCGCGCCCAGCGCCCCCGGATATGCCCGCATGACCGAACCCGCCTCCGATCCCCAGCGCAGCGCGCGGCGCCTGCAATGGGCCCGTACCCAGCTCGACGATGCCAGCGCGGTGGTCGAGCGCGCTTCGGTCGATGCCGGCATGCGCAGCTACTGGCGCACCACCAGCACCCGTGGCAGCCACATCGTGATGGACGCCCCACCGGGGCTGGAAGATCCGCGGCCGTGGCTGCGCATGCGCGGCCTGCTGCACGACCACGGCCTGCGCGTGCCCGCGCTGTTGGCACAGGACCTGGAGGCCGGCTTCCTGCTGCTGGAAGATCTCGGCGGTCCGACCCTGGCCAGGATCCTCGACGCGCGCAATGCCGATGAATGGTTTGGCCGCTCGATCGAACAGCTGCTGCGCCTGCAGGCGATTGCGGTGCCAGCCGACTTCGGCCAGTTCGGCGAGGCGCTGCTGCAACGCGATGCCGGGCTGTTCGACGAATGGTTCCTGCAGCGGCACCTGAACCTGGAACTGGACTGCGGTGAGCTCGAGGGGCTGCAGCTGGTGCATCGCCGGTTGATGGACAACGCGCTGGGCCAGGCCCAGCTGATGACCCACCGCGATTACATGCCGCGCAACCTGATGCCGGTCGACGACGGCCCCGCGGTGCTGGATTTCCAGGACCTGGTGCGTGGCCCGATCGCCTACGACGCGGTGAGCCTGTTCAAGGACGCCTTCCTGAGCTGGCCGCTGCAGCGCGTTGACGAGTGGCTGGCGCAGTACCACGAACGCGCGCGCGACGCCGGCCTGCCGGTGCCCGACCGCGCCACCTTCCTGCGCGATGCCGACTGGATGGGCATCCAGCGCCACGTGAAGATCCTCGGCCTGTTCTGCCGCCTGCGCTACCGCGACAACAAGGGCCATTACCTGGACGACGCACCGCGCTTCATCGGCTATCTGGATGAAGTGCTGCCACGCTATCGCGAGCTGGCCCCCCTGCAGCAGCTGCTGGAAAACCGCATCAAGCCGGCGCTGGCCGACCTCGGCGCACCGATGCGCGTGGCCCGATGAAGGCGCTGGTGTTTGCCGCCGGGCTCGGCGAGCGCATGCGCCCGCTGACCCTGCACACACCCAAGCCGCTGCTGGAAGTGGCCGGCAAGCCGTTGATCGTCTGGCACCTGGAACGCCTGGCGGCGCTCGGCGTGCGCGAGGTAGTGGTCAACACCGCGTGGCTGGCCGAGCAGTTCCCGGCGACGCTGGGTGATGGCAGCCAGTGGGGCCTGCGTCTGCATTTCCTTTACGAAGGGCAGACCCCGCTGGAAACCGGCGGCGGCATCCTCAACGCATTGCCGGTGCTGGGCGATGCTCCGTTCCTGGTGGTGAACGGCGATATCTGGACCGATTTCGATTTCGCCACGCTGCCGCGCGAGCCGCAGGGCCAGGCACACCTGGTGCTGGTCGACAATCCGGCGCAACACCCCAACGGTGACTACCGACTCGATGCGCAGGGCCTGCTGCACCACGACCACGCAGGGCCGTGCCTGACCTATGCCGGCATCGGCGTGTATCGCCCCTCCATCGTGGCCGACTGGCGCACGGTGATCGGCGATGCGCCGGGTAGCGAGCGTGTTCCGCCGAAGTTCTCGGTGGTGCCGCTGCAGAAGCATTTCATGGCGCAGGGGTTGATGACGGGGCAGCACCATCGTGGGCGCTGGACCGATGTGGGTACCGTGGATCGCCTGCGCGCGCTGAATGCTGAGTTGGCGGCGAACGGCTGAGCCCCTCGTGGCTGGGTGTTTTGAGAGCAGAAGCCTTGCTTGGCCGGGCGGGGTGGATTCGCGGGGGACGCCATGAACCCGTCCCTGGGGGCTTGGCCGCGGCATCCATGCCGCGGACACCCCCGCGAACCCACCCCGCCCGGCCTCTGACAGTTTCCGTGCGCGTCCAGCCACGGAAGAAAGAAAGAAGAGCAAAAGCGTGTCGCTTCGCTGCGCTTGCTCCAGTGACGACCAACGGTCGTCACCCACCACAAGCAAGACACGTGTCGACCAAGGTCGACACCCACCAACAGCAGTGCAGTACGCAGTCCCGGCAGACTGCGGGAAGCTGTCGAAGGCGGGGTGGGTCCGGTTGCGGGGGCGTGAGCCGCATGGATGCGGCGACCGAGCTTACATGGACGTACTTGCAGCGTCCCCCGCAACCGGACCCACCCCGCCATCCCACGGATAGCCCGCTTTTGACGTTGACGTTGCTTCGGCTTCGGCGGGTGCAGGGCGCAGCCCTGCAAACAAACCCCACCCTCAGTAGCGGGGCCGGCCTTCTTCCAGCACCTGGCGCAGGAACGGCACGGTGATCCGCCGCTTCGCCGCCAGCGATTCGCGGTCCAGCCAGTCCAGCAGGGTGATCAATCCACCCAGCTCACGGCCGGTGTGCGACAGCAGCCATTCGATGGCCGCTTCGTCGATGGCCAGGCCACGTCGCAGTGCACGCTCGCGCAGCACCGCAGCACGACCTTCCTCATCCAGCGGCTGCAGCAGCACGCGCACGCACTGGCCCAGGCGCGAACGCAGGTCCGGCAGCACCAGACCCAGCTCGCCCGGCGCCTTCTGCGCCGTGTACAGCACGGTCACACCTGCAGCGCGCGCGCGGTTGTGGAAATCAAACAGCGCGATCTCGTCCTCGCGATTGCCGGCAACCTCGTCCAGCCCGTCCAGCGCCACCAGTTCGCGTGCGTCCAGCCCATCCAGCGCTGCACGAACGCGGCCGGCGGCGCTGGCCAGTGGCACGTACGTCGGCAGGCGCCCGGCCTGCTCGGCGCTGGAGCACATCGCCAGCGCCTGGTGGGTCTTGCCGGTTCCCGCCGCACCTTCCAGGTAGACCCAGTCGTGGCTGGCACCAACCGCGATCGCGCGCAGCTGCGCCAGCGCGCCGTCCGGCGCGCCGATGAAGGTCTCCAGGCGCTGGTCCCGCGGGTAATGCAGGGCCAGCGGCAGTTGCGGCACACCCATCACTTCAGGTCGGGGCCCTTGTCGTTCGGAACGATGATATGGGGGGCGTCCACTACGCCATCAAGCACGATCGCCGGCTTCTCGCCCACGTACAGCTCGCTCTGGCGGTAGCGCTGATGCGCATAGCGCAGCAGCACGTTGGTCACCGCCGCCACCGGCAGCGCCAGCAGCATGCCGAGGAAGCCGAACAGCTGGCCGCCGGCCATCACCGCAAAGATCACTGCCACCGGGTGCAGGCCGATCTTGTCGCCGACGATACGCGGGGTCAGCACGTAGCTTTCCAGCAGCTGGCCCACGGTGAACACCACGCCCACCAGGATCAGCAGCTTCAGGTCGAAGCCCTGCGCCTGCACCAGTGCCGCGATCACCGCCATCAGCACGCCAGTGGTCGCGCCCAGGTATGGGATGAAGCTGATGAGGCCGGCAATCAGGCCGATCAGCAGGCCCAGCTTGAGGCCGACCAGCGACAGGCCGCCGGCATAGATCACGCCCAGCGCCAGCATCACCAGGAACTGTCCGCGGATGAACGCCCCCAGCACCTCGTTGGACTCGCGCGCCAACGCGCTGATGGTGCCGATGTGGTTGCGCGGAATCACCGACGCCACCCGCTCGACCAGCTTGTCCCAGTCGCGCAGGAAGTAGAACGCCAGGATCGGCAGCAGCAGGATGTTGACCACCCAGGTCACCATCGCAAAGCCCGAACGCGAGACGTAGCCCATGAAGGTGGTGGCGAAGCCGCCGGCCTGCTGCCAGTGGCTGCGCACCCATTCGATCAGGCGGTCCGGATCCAGCCACTGCATCACTTCCAGGCCGGTCTTCTGCTCGAACCAGGGGATCCCCTTCTCCATCAGCCACGCCTGTGCCTGCGGCGCGACCGCAATCAGGGTGGTGATCTGGCGCTCGATCATCGGCACCAGTACCAGCAGCAGCGCCACGATCACCAGCACCATCGCAGCGAACACCAGCACCACGCCGGTCATGCGCGAACGGCCGGTGGCCTCGATGCGGTCCACCAGCGGATCGCCCAGCCACGCCAGCGCCAGCGCCAGCACGAACGGGGTCAGGATCGGTGCCAGCAGCCACACCACCCAGCCGACCAGGCCGGCGAACAGGATGTACTTCAGGCGGCGCAGGAACTGCGCGATTTCGGCTTCCGGGGTCAGGGTCATCGCAAGCGGTACTCGTTGCTGACCGGCGCGGCCACCGGGGCACCGGTGGTGTCATCGATCGGGGTCGGCAGGGCCGGCAGCGTCGCGCTGGGCACCAGCACGCCATTGTCGCCCAGCATGCGGTTGAAGCCGGCCAGGCCGGTGGTCATCTCCAGGCTCAGCTCCAGCTGGCCGGCCGAAGCGTGCAGCGGGGTGACGTTGCGCACCACCGGCACCTCGCGCAGGCCGGCGGCAAGGCGCAGGTAGTCGTCGGCACTGTTGATGCCGGTGACCACCACGCGGTAGGTCCCGGCCTGACCGACGGCGGCACCCGCCTTGGCATAGCGCTTGACCAGCGCGTCGGCGGCGCCATCGGCACCGGCGGCCATCGCACGCATGGCGTTGGCGTCCTTGCTGGTCCACTTGTTCAGCTCGCGGCCGTTGTCGACGAACACCCAGTCCGCCTGCCAGCCGCCGTTGGCGCGGTAGAGCTTGCCGATCAGCTGCATCGGCGGCGAGTAGCGTGACGAGGCGCGGGCCACGGCGGCACTGTCCTGGCGCCAGATGGCACCGGCCAGCGCCTGTTCGGCGGCACCGCCGCTGGGCAGGCCCAGCTTGTAACCCCGCTCGATGGCGCGGTTCAGCAGCGGGCGGGCGGCGTTGGCCTGCTGCACGCTGACCAGGCGCGGGCCACTGCCGTCGTCGACGGCCAACCACACCACCGGTTTCGGCCGCGGCTGCGGCCACAGCGGCAGGCCCAGCGCCGAGACCAGCGAGTCGACGTCATCCTCGCGGAAGCGGGCCACCAGCAGGGTCCTGAAGCTCGGCGCGCCGCTGGCGCCCACGCTCTGGTCCTGCTTGTAGTCGTAGCTGGCCACGTAGTCCTTGGCGTTGCGCAGCGCCTGCACCACGCCGGGGCGGGACATCACGTTGCGGTCGCCGGACAGTTTGCCCAGCACCACGCTCAGGGCACGGGCCAGGGCGCCGTTGCGATCAGCTTCGGCCTGGCTGTTGACGGGCACTTCGGCCTCGTACGCACCCGAGGCGGTGGCAACATCTCCCTCGGTGCGCAGGCCGCTCTGGGCCATCGTGGCCACCGGCAGGCTCAGTGCAAGGAGCAGGGTCAGAATCAGGCTGCGGCGCATCAGGACATCCATTGGCTCGACGAATCCGGGGGAATTGTTGCCCGAATACGGCCTTTGCGCCAATGCGGCCTGTTAAAATCGCCCGTTCAACCCTTGCCAGCGCCGACGCCCGTGACCAACACCCCGTCTTCCGCCCCCTCCCCCCTCACCTACCGTGACGCGGGTGTCGACATCGACGCCGGCAACGCGCTGGTCGAGCGGATCAAGCCCCTGGTCAAGCGCAGCTTCCGCCCGGAAGTGATGGGCGGTCTGGGCGGCTTCGGCGCCCTGTTCGACCTGTCCAACAAGTACCGCGAGCCGGTGCTGGTGTCGGGTACCGACGGCGTGGGCACCAAGCTGAAGCTGGCCCATCAACTGAACCGCCACGATACGATCGGCATCGACCTGGTCGCGATGTGCGTGAACGACGTGCTGGTGCAGGGCGCCGAGCCGCTGTTCTTCCTGGACTACTTCGCCACCGGCAAGCTGGACGTCGATACCGCCGCGGCGGTGGTGGGCGGCATCGCCAACGGCTGCACCGAGGCCGGCTGCGCGCTGATCGGCGGTGAAACCGCTGAAATGCCCGACATGTACGCCCCGGGCGAGTACGATCTGGCCGGCTTCACGGTGGCTGCGGTCGAGAAGAGCGAGCTGAAGGACGGCGCCAGCGTGGCCGCCGGCGACGTGCTGATCGGCATCGCCTCGTCCGGCCCGCATTCCAACGGCTACTCGCTGGTGCGCCGCATCTACGACCGCGCCGGCCGCCCGGCCGATCTGGAACTGGAAGGTGGCGTGAAGCTGGTCGACGCACTGATGGCACCGACCCGCCTGTACGTGAAGCCGATCCTGTCGCTGCTGAAGTCGCACGGCGATGCCATCCACGGCATGGCCCACATCACCGGTGGCGGCCTGACCGAGAACATCATCCGCGTGGTGCCCGATGGCCTCGGCCTGGACATCCAGGCCTCGTCCTGGACCCTGCCGCCAGTGTTCCAGTGGCTGCAGAAGGAAGGCGCGGTCGCCGACAGCGAGATGTGGCGCACCTTCAACTGCGGCATCGGCTTCGTGCTGATCGTGGCAGCGGAGCAGGTCGCTGCCGTGTCCGAGGCGGTCCAAGCCCAGGGCCTGGAGCACTGGACCATCGGCCAGGTGGTCACCGCCGAAGGCGCCGAACGCGTCCGCATCGGCTGAACCCGACCCCGAGGAGCCCGCATGGACGCAACGCCCCCCCTGGCACCCACCCCGGTACCGCCGCCGTTGGCGGCCGTGCCGGTCTTCAGCAGGCAGGACGCCGACCACCTACGCGCGCTGTCCATCGCGCACTATGTGTTCGGTGGCCTGATCGCGCTGCTCTCGCTGTTTTTCATTCTGTACATCGTGCTCGGCATCAGTGCGCTGAGCGGCCATCTGCCGATGAACTCCGGGGGCCAGCCCTCGTCGCCGGCCGAACAGCGCCTGTTCGGCTGGGTGTTCACGGTGCTGGGGACCGTGTTCGTCGCCGGTGGCCTGGGCATGGCCGCATTCGTCATCCAGGCCGGACGCTGCCTGGCCCAGCGTCGTCGCCACCTGCTGTGCCTGATCGTGGCCGGCCTGCTCTGCCTGTGCGCGCCGCTGGGCACCGTTCTGGGGGTATTCACCCTGGTTACGCTGCTGCGCCCGCAGGTCAAGGCCGCCTTCGATGCAAGTGGTGCAACGACATGACGACACCCGGCGCACCACCGCCGCTACCACAGCAGACCCTGGCGCAGCTGCAGCTGGCCAGCCACCTGCAGACGCTGAAGGTGCTGTTCTACGCGCTGGCGGTTTTCCACTGGATGGCCGCGCTGGCGTTCCTCGGTTTCATCGGCCTGGTCGCCAGCTCACGCGGGCTGGCCGATGGCGCGGTACTGGCCACGGTGTACGGGGTCATTTCGCTGTTGGCGGCCGCGCTTGGCGTCGTGCAGCTGCACACCGCACGCCTGCTGTCGCGCCGCACCGGGCTGGCCTGGTGCCAGCGCGCGGCCTGGCTGGCGGTACTGGCTGGCCCGCTGGGCATGGCCCTGACCGCCTATGCCTGGGTGTTTCTGTCCAAGCCTGACATGGCCGCACTGTTCGACCGTGGCGACCATCTCAGCGTCTGAGCTTGCCGGCAGACGCCTCCCTCCCCTGATCGACTCCCCATGTCCGCGCCTGCCCTCTCCACGACCGCCTCGCCTGCCGCTTCCCGTTTCACGGGCCCCAAGAAGCTGGCCTTCGCCGCCGTGCTGGCGGTGTTCGCGATCAGCTGGATCCACCCGCTGTGGCCCACCGAGCAGGCCCTGCACAGCACCCTGACCGTGATCGGGCTGGCCGCACTGCTATGGGTCGACCGCCGGGGTGGCTGGCTGGGCAACGGTGCCTTCATCGCGATCTGCGGCTTCATTGCACTGCACTGCGTGGCTGCGCGCTGGCTGTACTCGAACGTGCCCTACGACGCATGGGCGCAGGCGCTGACCGGCTGGTCGCCGAATGCGGCGTTTGGCTGGCAGCGTAATCATTTCGACCGGCTTATCCACTTCCTGTTCGGCGTCTGCTTCACGCCTGCGCTGCTGCAGCTGGCACGCCATGCCTGGCCGGCGCTGCGCCGCGGCCAGGCTTTCACCCTGGCGGTGATGGCAGTGATGTGCGCCAGCCTGGTCTACGAGTGGTTCGAGTGGGCCATCGCACTGGCCCTTTCGCCCGACGCCGCCGAGGCCTACAACGGGCAGCAGGGCGACATGTGGGACGCCCATGCCGACATGCTGCTGGCGACCGTGGGCAGCCTGCTGAGCTGGCCGTTGATCCGCCGGAGTGCCGCGCAATGACCGCGCCCACCCGCATCGCGGTGCTCGCCTCTGGGCGCGGCAGCAACCTGCAGGCCATCCTCGATGCCATCGCGGCCGGGCGCCTGCCCGCCGAGGTCGTCGGCGTGTTCTCCGACCGCCCGGCCGCCGCCGCGCTGCAACGGGTCGGCGCCAGCCTGCGCTGGGCACATGCGCCGAAGGAATTCGACGACCGCGCCGCCTACGAGCAGGCCTTGGGCGATGCACTGGCCGCGGCCGCGCCGGACTGGATCGTCTGCGCCGGCTACATGCGCATTCTCGGCGCCGCCTTCGTGCAGCGCTTCAATGGCCGCCTGGTCAACATCCACCCCTCCCTGCTGCCACTGCACAAAGGGTTGGATACGCATGCGCGGGCTTTGGACGCCGGCGATGCCGAGCACGGGGCCAGCGTGCATCTGGTCGTTCCCGAACTGGATGCCGGCGCCGTGCTGGCCCAGGTACGGGTACCGGTGATGCCCGGCGATGACGCCGACAGCCTGGCCGCGCGCGTGCTGGCGGTGGAGCATCCCCTGTTGATCGCCACCCTCCAGCTGCTGTGCGCCGGCCGCCTGACTGAACGGGAGGGGCAGCCGCACCTGGACGGTCACCCCCTGTTTAGCCCACTGGCCCTAGATTCCGCCGGGAACCTGAACCGGTAACGCCCACGCACACGCCCCGCTGACTGCGGGGCTGGCATCCTGCCCCCCCTCCTGCAGCTCCTGTCCTCCATGAAGACCACGACCCTGCTGTCCACTTCATTGCTGCTGTCGCTTGTCGTGCTTCCCGGCGTGGGTTGGGGCCAGGTGCAAGCGCCTGCGGCCCCTGCGCAGCCGGCGCCTGCAGTCCAACCGCCTGCGGAACCGGCCGTGCCGATGCCGCCGGCGCTGGCCTGGGAGCCGCCGCTGCTGCAGCCGTTCACCGCGACCTACCAGGCCTTCTACAAAGGCAAGGAGGCCGGCGACGCCAGCATGCAGGTCACCCACACCGGCGGCAACCAGTGGCGGGTGGACATGCAGGTGGTCGGCCGCCGCGGCTTTGCCAGCGTGCTGGGCCTGAACATCGAACAGAGCACGGTGTTCGAAGAGCGCAGCGGCGTCTATGCGCCGCTCAGCCAGAGCACGGTGCGCAAGGGCCTGTTCCTGGGCAAGAAGGCGGTCGGCACGTACAACTGGCAGGCCGGCACCGCGCAGTGGAGCGGCGACGTCAAGAAGGAACGTGCGCAACCGATCCCGCTGCAGCCGGGCGACCAGAGCGCGCTGCTGATCAATCTGGCGATCATGCGTGATGCCCGCCCGGGCGCCACCATGCATTACCGCTACGTGGACATGGGCAAGGTCCGCCAGCACGACTACCAGGCCGCGCCGCAGACCGAGAACGTCGAGGTCGGCGACCTGTCCTACAACGCGCTGCGGGTCTACCGGACCAACGGCGGCAACAACGAAACCATCCTCTGGATCGCCAACGGTGTCCCCACCCCGGTGCGCATCCTGCAACGCGAAGACGGCGAAGACCGCGTCGATCTGCGCCTGATCGAATACCAAGGAGTCTGAGCATGAGCACCCTGACCCGCCCCCTCACCTGGATCGCTGCAGCCGCACTGTCGGTGGCCAGCCTGCCGGCCATGGCCCTGCAGCCATTCAAGGCCGATTACCTGGCCAGCTACATGGGCATGCAGGCCAATGGCAGCATGACGCTGAGCAGCGAGGGAGCCAACAAGTGGCGCTACACGCTGCAGGTGAAGAACCAGCTGGCCGACCTGAGCCAGAGCACCGTGTTCGAAGAGGTGCGCGGCCAGCTGCGCCCGCTCAGCAGCCAGGACCGTTCGGCACTGCTGGTGAAGAAGCGCAATGTGCAGGCCAACTACAACTGGACCAGCAACCAGGCCACCTGGACCGGCGACATCAAGCCGGACCGTGCGGGCCCCATCGCGTTGAAGACGGGCGACATGGACGCGCTGCTGATCAATCTGGCGATCGCCCGCGACCTGGCCGCCGGCAAGCCGCTGACCTATCGCATGGTCGACGAAGGCCGCATCAAGAACATGACCTACCGCGTGGTCGGCAAGGAATCGATCACCGTGGGCGGCAAGAGCTACGAGGCCACCAAGGTCTCGCGTGCCGACGGCAACAAGGAGCTGATCGCCTGGATCGTGCCGGAATTCCCGGTGCCGGCGCGCATGCTGCAGCGTGAGAGCGGCCGCGATGCGCTGGACCTGACCATCAAGGCGATGAACTGAGCGCCCGGGGTCGGATCCCTTCCCAACGGGAAGGGCTCTGACCCCGACAGCGACCCGGCGCCTTCATCCACGCATGGCGTGGATCTACCGTAAAAAAACGCCCGCTTTCGCGGGCGTTGTTCTTACTTCTTTTGCTCGGCCGCGGCCGGCTTGAACTCGGTGCGGCAGTCCACGCGGATCTGCTCGCCGGTGCTGCGCCAGACGAAGGTGCGGCAATGGCGGTTGCCGTCCTGGCTGTCGTTCACCGCGACCGCGTAGAACGATTCGATGATCTCGTCACGCGAGACCGTGCCGTCGCCGTTCCAGTCCATGTCCTTCTGCTCGATGCCCTGGGTGATGGCGATGTTGGCGTACCAGGCATAGCCCAACCACGCCAGCACGATCAGCACCAGGGCCAGCAGCGCCTTGCGGCGCGGGCTGAACTTGCCGCGCAGGATCATGGCACGCGCCGGATGGTGGCGCCGAGCGAAGACAGCTTCTCTTCGATGTTCTCGTAGCCACGATCAAGGTGGTAGATGCGGTCGATGGTGGTCTCGCCGCTGGCCATCAGGCCGGCCAGGATCAGCGAGGCCGAGGCACGCAGGTCGGTGGCCATTACCGGCGCACCGCTCAGGGTCTCGCTGCCACGCACGATGGCGGTGTGGCCTTCGACCTGGATGTCCGCGCCCAGGCGCAGCAGTTCGTTGACGTGCATGAAACGGTTCTCGAAGATCGTTTCGTTGATCACGCCGACGCCGTCGGCCACGCAGTTGAGTGCCATGAACTGCGCCTGCATGTCGGTCGGGAATGCGGGGTACGGCGCGGTGGTCAGGTTGACCGCCTTCGGCCGCTTGCCCTGCATGTCCAGGGTGATGGTGTCTTCGGTGGTCTCGATCTTCGCACCGGCCTCGACCAGCTTGGACAGCACCGCGTCCATGGTGTTCGGGCGCGCACGGTTGACCGTGACCTTGCCGCCGGTCATCGCCGCAGCGACCAGGAAGGTACCGGTTTCGATGCGGTCGGGCAGCACTTCGTGGCGGCCGCCGGACAGGCGCTCGACGCCTTCAATGACCAGGCGGGCAGTGCCCAGGCCTTCGATCTTCGCGCCCAGCGCGATCAGGCAATGCGCCAGATCGGTCACTTCCGGTTCCATCGCGCAGTTGTCGAGGACGGTGGTGCCTTCGGCCAGCACCGCGCCCATCAGCACGTTCTCGGTGCCGGTGACGCTGACCATGTCGAAGGTGAAATGGCCGCCCTTCAGCCGCTTGGCAGTGGCCTTGATGAAGCCGTTCTCGACCACGATCTCGGCACCCAGCGCCTGCAGGCCCTTGATGTGCTGGTCGACCGGACGCGAACCGATCGCGCAGCCGCCGGGCAGCGACACTTCGGCCGCGCCGAAGCGGGCCAGCAGCGGGCCCAGCACCAGGATCGAGGCGCGCATGGTCTTGACCAGCTCGTACGGCGCAACGTGCTGGTTGACCGAACGCGGGTCGACCACGATCGCACTGCCACGCGACAGCGTGCCCTGGTCGATGGTGACCTTGGCACCCAGTTCGCCCAGCAGCTTGACCGTGGTGACCACGTCGTGCAGGTGCGGCACGTTGGTGATCTCCACCGGCTCATCGGCCAGCAGGGTCGCGCAGAGGATGGGGAGGACGGCGTTCTTGGCGCCGGAGATGCTCACTTCACCGTGCAGCGCAGCGCCGCCGGTCACAACGATCTTGGCCATGTATTCGGGATCTTCTGCGGTTCAGCCGGCTTCGGCCGGGGTCACGGTTTTCAGCGCCAGCGCGTGGATCGCGCCGCCCATCAGGTCGCCCAGCGTGGCATAGACCATGCGGTGGCGGGCCAGCGGCATCTTGCCGGCGAACGCCTCGCAGACCACGGTCGCTTCGAAATGCACGCCATCATCGCCCTGCACGTCGGCGCGGGCGCCAGGCAGGCCGGTTTCGATCAGATTGCGGATGGTGTCGGCGTCCAACGGGCTTTCCTAATAAAATGTGCCTCCATTCTACTTCCGCTGCGTGGCGTCCGCATGGCCGAATCCCTGTTGCCCCCCCGTTCCGTCGACCCTGCCGGCCTGGTCGCCAGTGGCCGCCGCGTGTTCGAGATCGAGCGGCAGGCGCTGGATGCCGTCGCCGACCGCCTTGGCGAGGCCTTCCAGCAGGCCTGCGAGGCGATCCTGGCCAGCCGCGGCCGGGTGGTCGCCACCGGCATGGGCAAATCCGGCCACATTGCCCGCAAGATCGCCGCCACCCTGGCCTCCACCGGCACACCGGCGTTCTACGTGCATCCCGGCGAAGCCGGCCACGGCGACCTGGGCATGATCACCGAAGCCGACGTGGTACTGGCCCTGTCCTATTCGGGCGAGTCCGATGAGGTGCTGATGCTGCTGCCTGTGCTCAAGCGCCAGGGCAACGTGCTGATTTCCATGACCGGCCGCCCGCAGTCGAGCCTGGCCACCGCCGCCGACATCCACCTGGATGTAAGCGTGCCGGCCGAGGCCTGCCCGCTGGCGCTGGCGCCGACCTCCAGCACCACCGCCTCGCTGGCGATGGGCGATGCGCTGGCCGTAGCCCTGCTTGACGCACGCGGCTTCACCGCCGACGACTTCGCCCGCTCGCACCCGGCCGGCAGCCTCGGCCGTCGCCTGCTGCTGCACATCACCGATGTCATGCACACCGGCGAGGACCTGCCCAGCGTGGGCGCCGATGCCAGCCTCAGCGAGGCGCTGGTGGAAATGAGCCGCAAGCGCCTCGGCATGACCGCCGTGGTCGACGCCGATGGCGTGCTGATCGGCCTGTTCACCGACGGCGACCTGCGCCGGGCGCTGGACAGCGCGCTGGACGTGCGCACCGCGAAGATCGCCGATGTGATGACCCGCAACCCGCGCACCATCGGTGCCGACCAGCTGGCCGTAGAGGCCGCGCGGCAGATGGAGACCCAGAAAATCAACGGCCTGATCGTGGTCGATGGCCAGGGCCGTGCGGTCGGCGCCCTGAACATTCATGACCTGTTGCGGGCCCGGGTGGTTTAACCGACAGTCCGTAGACCCCATTCAGTCTGTAATGCCCCACCCGCCCCCACCGAGCCTGATCGCCTGATGCCCTGGTCCCCGCTGCCCGCGTTCCCCGCCCACCTGCATGCCGCTGCGGCCCGCGTCCGCCTGGCCTGCTTCGACGTGGACGGTACCCTCACCGACGGTCGGCTGTACTACGACAAGGACGGCAACGAGAGCAAGGCGTACTTCGTGCAGGACGGTCTGGGCCTGAAACTGCTGCAGCAGCACGGCATCCACCCCGTGCTGATCACCGCGCGCAACAGCCAGTCCGCGCTCAAGCGCGGCGCCGACCTCGGCATCGACACCCAGATCGCCGTGGGCGACAAGCTGGCCAGCGTGCAGACGCTGTGCGCACAGCATGGCATCGGCCTGGAGCAGGTGGCCTTCATGGGCGACGACCTGCCGGACCTGGCGCCGCTGGGCGCGGTCGGCCTGGCGGTGGCGCCAGCCAACGCCCACCCGTGGATCGCCGAGCGCGTGCACTGGCAGACCCGCGCCGATGGCGGACGTGGCGCCGCCCGTGAACTGTGCGACATCCTGCTGGCCGCCCAGGGCCATGTGGACGCGGTGCTGGCGAGGTTCGGCGCATGAACCTGCCCACCCTGAACTGGCGCACCGTGCTCGGCATCGGCCTGCTGCTGGCGGCCCTGCTCAGCAGCTGGGCCGCCCTGCGCAACCGCGACAAGGGCCCGGCCACTGCCGGCCAGGACGCCGGCGTGGACTACATCCTGCACGACTTCCAGATCGTCGCGCTGGATGAGCAGGGCAAGGAATCGACCACCCTGCGCGCACCGCGGCTGGAACGCCAGCGTGTTGACCAGACCATCAACATCGCCACCCCACTGTTCGAGATGCCGGACAAGGATGGCAAGCACTGGACCCTGCGCGCCGAGACCGGCTGGCTCAGCGCCAAGGGCGACGAAATGAAACTGCGTGGCAATGTCGCTGGCGACAGCCCGGCCGATCCGGGCGTGGTGCCGACCACGTTCCGCACCGACCACCTGGACGTGTTCCCGAAGGAGAACCGTGCCCGCACCGATGCGCGGGTCACCATGACCCGCCCCGGCATGGAACAGTCCGGCGTCGGCTTCGAGGTGGATTCCAAGAACAACACGTATCATTTCCTCAGCCAGTCCAAGGGCCGTTACACGCCCCGACGCTGATTCCGCCACCCTCCTGCGACGTCCCCGGACCGGCGCAAGGAAGGCGGCCCACCCACCCGCCGCCGGTTTCCCGGACGGCCCCACCGGTAGAACGGACCCCGATGAAGATTCCCTTTGCAGCCGTACTCGCGCTCGGTCTCCTGGTTCCCAGCGCTGCCTTTGCCAAGTCCACCGACCGCAACGAGAACATGAACATCGACTCGGGCGCCCAGTCGGGCGTGCTCACCGGCGATGGCAAGACCGTGCTCTCGCAGGGTGTAACCGTTACCCAGGGCACGCTGGACATCCGCGCGTCCGAAGCAGAGATCTACCTCAAGGACGGCGAGGCCGTGCGTGCGGTATTCACCGGCAAGCAGGCCACGATGAAGCAGCAGCTGGACGATGGCACCTGGATGGACGCGGTGGCCGATCGCATCGACTACGACATCAAGACCGAGATCATCACCCTGACCGGCAACTACAAGGTCACCAGCGCGCGCGGCACCAATGCCGGCCAGCGCATGGTCTACAACACCCGCACCGGGGAGATGAACTCCGGTGGTGATGGCAGCCGTGTGCGCACCGTCATTCCGCCGAAGAACAAGAACGCGGCAGCACAGCCGGCCGCCGCACCCAAGGCAGCGGCTCCGGCCAGCACGCCGGCCAAGCCGGCGGGGAGCAAGAAGTAATGCTCGTCGCCAAGGGCCTGCGCAAGCGCTACAAGCAGCGCGAAGTCGTCAAGGACTTCGGGCTGACCCTCGATGCCGGTGAAGTGGTCGGTTTGCTCGGCCCCAACGGTGCCGGCAAGACCACCTGTTTCTACATGATCGTCGGCCTGGTCGCTGCGGATGCAGGCAGCATCGTGCTCGACGGCAAGGACATCACCAGCGACCCGATGTACACCCGTGCCAAGCAGGGCGTGGGCTACCTGCCGCAGGAGCCGTCGGTGTTCCGCAAGCTGACCGTGGCCGACAACCTCCGCCTGGTGCTTGAACTGCGCGAAGACCTGGATTCGGCCGGCCGCGAACGCGAATTGAACAGCCTGCTCGACGAGCTGCAGCTGGGCCATGTCGCCGACCAGCTCGGTGCCAGCCTGTCCGGTGGCGAACGTCGTCGCTGCGAGATCGCCCGCGCACTGGCCGCGCAGCCGCGCCTGATCCTGCTCGACGAACCGTTTGCCGGTGTCGACCCGATCTCGGTGGGCGAAATCCAGCGCATCGTCACCCATCTCAAGCAGCGTGGCATCGGCGTGCTGATCACCGACCACAACGTGCGCGAGACCTTGGGAATCTGCGACCGCGCGTATATCCTCGCCGAGGGCACCGTGCTGGCCCAGGGCTCGCCGGAGGCGATCCTGGACAACGCTGACGTACGTCGCGTCTACCTTGGGGATTCCTTCAAGCTGTGACCGCAGGTGCTGGGTCCCTTTCCTTCCGTTCGGCACAGGCATGAAGACTCGGCTGCAGACATCGTTGGGACAGCAGCTGGTGCTCACCCCCCAGCTGCAGCAGGCGATCAAGCTGCTGCAGATGTCCACGACCGAGCTGGAGCTTGAAATCGCCCAGGCCGTGGAAAGCAATCCGCTGCTGGACTGGGCCGACAGCAACGACAGCAGTGCCGCCAATGAAGGCGGCGACAACACGGACGCCGACACGCCGGCCGAACGCGCCGACAATGGCGACGACTGGGCACCGGCCGAGCTCGACTGGAGCGCTGCCGGCAGTGGCGGCAGCTTCGACGATGACGACGACAACGGCAGCGCTGCCGAGCGCGTAGCCGAAACCGAAACACTGGCCGACCATCTGCTGTGGCAGCTGCATCTGTCGCATCTGTCCTCGCGTGATCGCAGCATCGGCGCGGCACTGATCAATGCATTGGACGACGACGGGTACCTGCGCGAGCCGCTGGCCACCATCGCTGAAACCCTGTTGCCGGCGATCCACGCCGACGAGGACGAGATCCTCGCCGTGCTGCATCGCATCCAGCGCTTCGATCCGGTGGGTGTGGCTGCACGCACGCTGGGCGAATGCCTGCTGCTGCAGCTGGATGTGCTGGCCGGCGACACGCCCGGCCTGATCCTGGCGCGGCAGATTGCCGCAGGCCCCTTGGAACGGTTGCCGCGCAGCGGCGTCGCCGGGCTTGCCCATGAGTTGAAGCAGCCGCTAGACGAGGTCGAGACTGCCGTGGCGCTGCTGCGCTCGCTGGACCCGCGCCCGGGCACGCAGATCGCACCGCTTTCGCAGGATACCTACGTGGTGCCCGACGTGGTGGTGTGGCGGCAGAACGGCATCTGGCGCGCGGCGCTGGCCGCCCATGCCGGGCCAAAGGTGGTGATCCACCGTGGCTACGAACAGCTGATCCGCCGCTGTGGCGAGGCCGACGCCGGCTACCTGCGTGGCCAGTTGCAGGAGGCGCGCTGGCTGCTGAAGGGCCTGCAGCAGCGCGGTGAAACCCTGCTGCGGGTGGTGCGCAGCCTGATCCACCAGCAGGCCGGTTTCCTCGAGTTCGGCGAACAGGCGCTGCGTCCGCTGACCCTGCGCGAGATCGCCGCCGAACTGGGCCTGCACGAGTCGACGGTGTCGCGCGCGATCGCCCGCAAGCATGTGCGCACGCCGCGCGGCACGCTGCCGCTGCGTGCCTTCTTTGCCTCGGGCATCGATACCGAAGGCGGTGGCGAGGCGTCCAGCACCGCCATCCAGGCGATGATCCGGCGCCTGATCGACGACGAAAACCCGCGCAAGCCGCTTTCTGACGCCAAGCTGGCTGACCTGCTCAAATCGTCGGGAATTCCAGTAGCGCGACGCACCGTGGCGAAGTATCGTGAAGCCATGAACATCTCCGCCTCGCACGAAAGGGTCAGAATCGCTTGACGCGCCGCCGCGCCCGGCGGAGAGGTTCATTGGCACATCCGAACACAGGAGAAACCCGATGCGCATCGAAACGTTTGGCAAAGACGTCGAAGTCACCCCGGCCCTGCAGTCCTATGTGGAGGAGAAGCTGGCCCGGATCGGAAAACACTTCGACCAGCACTGCGAAGCGCGGGTGACCCTCAAGCTGCAGAAGACCGAACACCACGTCGACGCCAGCCTCAACATCCCGGGGCAGACCCTGCACGCCGAGGCCGGCGGCCAGACCATGTATGCCGCGATCGACCTGCTTGCGGACAAGCTTGACCGCCTGGTCATCAAGCACAAGGAGAAAAAACAGCAGCACGCACCGCTGCCGGTGGGCGACAATGGTGGCTGATCGCCACCGTTCCCCGCAGACATGCCCCTGACTGACCTCCTGGCGGCCGTGCAGACCCAGCTCTGCGCGGCCACCGACCGCGACAGCGTCCTGCAGGCCGCCGCCGGGTTGCTGGCCTGCCGCCAGGCCAATGCCGAACAGATCTATCTGAACCTGTGCCAGCGCGAAGCCCTGGGCAGCACCGCGATCGGCCACGGTATCGCCATCCCCCACGGCCGCGCACCGACCCTGGACCGCCCCCGTGGCGCGCTGCTGCGCCTGGCGACCCCGGTCGACTTCGGCGGCGATGAGCCGGTGGACTTGGTGTTCGCGATGGCCGTCCCGGCCCACTACACCCACCAGCACCTGATGCTGCTGTCCGAGCTGGCCGAGCTGTTTTCCGCGCCGGATATCCGCCAGGCCCTGCGTGAAGCCGGCGATGCCCGGTCCCTGCGCGAGGCGCTGGACATGCCCCCACCTGCGAGCGCCGCATGAATACCAGCATCACCGCCCGTGAACTGTTCGAACAGCAGCGCGAGCGGCTGGGGCTGCGCTGGGCCGCAGGCAAATCCGGTGAGAAGCGCGAGCTGGAGGCCGGCAATACGGTCTCGCGGCGTCCCTCGCTGGCCGGCTACCTCAACGCCATCTATCCCAACAAGGTGCAGATCCTGGGCACCGAGGAACTGTCCTGGCTGGATGCGCTGGAACCGCGCCAGCGCTGGGAGACCATCGAAAAGATCATGCAGTCGCACCCGCTTGCGCTGGTGCTGACCCGCAACCAGGCCTGCCCCGAAGACCTGCGCGCCGCCGCCGATGAATCCGGCACGCCGCTGTGGTTGTCGCCCAAGCGCGGCCACGAACTGCTGAACCACCTGTCCTACCACCTGGCGCGCACGCTCGCGCCGAGGGTGATCCTGCACGGCGTGTTCATGGAGATCTATTCCATTGGCGTGCTGATCACCGGTGAGGCCGGGTCGGGCAAGAGCGAGCTGGCACTGGAACTGCTCAGCCGTGGTCACCGCCTGGTCGCCGACGACGCCCCCGAGTTCACCCAGATCGCCCCGGACGTGCTCGACGGCACCTGCCCCGAACTGCTGCAGGACCTGCTGGAAGTGCGCGGCCTGGGCGTGCTGAACGTGCGCGAGATGTTCGGCGACACGGCTGTAAAGAAGAACAAGTACCTTCGGCTGATCGTCCACCTGACCAAGCCGATGACCGAACCCACCCCGCATGGCTACGAGCGCCTGACCGGCGACTCGGGCACCCGCCATGTGCTGGATCTGGACGTTCCGCTGATCACCCTGCCGGTGATGCCCGGCCGCAACCTGGCCGTGCTGACCGAAGCCGCCACCCGCCTGCACATCCTGCGCACCAAGGGCATTGACCCGGCGGCCATGTTCATCGCCCGCCACAGCAACCTGCTGGAACGGCGAACTCCCTGATCCTCCTGCCCCTCGAAGAGCCTGTCCATGAGCACCGCAATCCCCACCGCCCCGACCCTGATCATTGTCAGCGGCCTGTCCGGCTCGGGTAAATCCGTCGCCCTGAAGACCTTCGAGGACCAGGACTACTACTGCTCGGACAACCTGCCGATCCACCTGCTGCCGGACTTCGTGCGCAGCCTGCTGGCCAACCACGACGGCAGCGCACCGCGCCGCCTGGCCGTAGGCATCGATGTCCGCGGCCAGGCCGACCTGAGCCAGCTGGGCGACTGGCGGCAGCTGGCCACCGACGCCGGCGTGGAAGTGAAGGTACTGTTCTTCGAGGCCAGCGACGAAACGGTGCTCAAGCGCTACGCCGACACCCGTCGTCGCCATCCGCTGAGCCAGCTGGGCCTGTCGCTGCCCGAAGCGATCGCCCGCGAGCGCGAGCTGACCGCACCGTTGCGCCGCGAGGCCGATGCGGTGATCGATACCAGCACCCTCAACGTGCACCAGCTTCGGCGGCGGATCATCACCGAGTTCGCGATGGACCATGCCACTGGCCTGTCGCTGCTGTTCGAATCATTCGCCTACAAGCGCGGCGTACCGGCCGAGGCGGACTTCGTGTTCGATGCGCGGGTGCTGCCCAATCCACACTGGGACCCGGACCTGCGCGCGCTGAGCGGCCGCGAACCCGGCGTGCGCGACTACCTGGAAGCGCAGCCGGACGTGCAGCGCTACCTGGCCCAGCTGATGGATTTCCTCGATACGTGGCTGCCGAAACTGGGGGATGGCACCCGCAGCTACGTGACCGTGGCGTTCGGCTGCACCGGCGGCAAGCACCGCTCGGTGTTCCTGGCCGAGCGCATGGCCCGGCACGCCCGCGAGATGGGCTGGCAGGACGTGGCCACCTACCACCGCGAACAGGATTGAGGGTGGTCGGCCGGGCTGCGCCCGGCACCCACCGGTAGTGCCGGCCGCTGGCCGGCAACAGCAACAGCAACAGCAAAAGCAAAAGCGGCATTCCGTG
Organism: Stenotrophomonas sp. YJH_SMC_32; assembly: GCF_059369975.1. NCBI lineage: Bacteria > Pseudomonadati > Pseudomonadota > Gammaproteobacteria > Lysobacterales > Lysobacteraceae > Stenotrophomonas > Stenotrophomonas sp. YJH_SMC_32. The sequence goes on from NZ_JCAFTE010000003.1 coordinate 199,687, forward strand.
GGATGGCGGGGCGGTGTGGGTAGGCAGGACACGCCGTGAACCCGTCCATGGGGGCTCGATGGCGCCATCCATGGCGCCAACGGTCCTGCCTACCCACACCGCCCCGCCTCTGACAGATTCCGTGCGCTGTTGGTAGGTGTCGACCTTGGTCGACACGATGGATCCACGCCATGCGTGGATGAATCGCTGCCAGGCATCGAAAAACGCATGGGGTCGGATCCCTTTTTCAATGAAAAAGGGCCCCGACCCGAGCAACACTGAATACGGGACACAGTACCCCTCATCTGCTGCTATCGCCGATTCACCTTGACCTGTTAACGTGCAGTAATGACCTGTGGCATTCTCCTCGTAACACATCCCGGGGTCGGGACCGCCCTGCTTGACGTGGCGACCCGGCTCCTGCGGCAGTTGCCGCTGAAAACCGAAGCTTTCGAAGTACCGTTCGACGCAGACCTGGACGCCCTGCTCCCGCTCGCCTCGGCCGCTTTGCGGCGGGTCGATGGAGGTGACGGCGTGCTGATCCTGACCGACCTGTACGGCGCCAGCCCCGCCAACCTTGCCGGGCAGCTGGCCCGGCTGGGGACCCCGGTTCGCCGGGTATCGGCGCTGAGCCTGCCGATGTTGCTGCGGGTGATGAATTATCCGGAACAGGGACTGGATCAACTGCCCGCCACAGCCGCGGCGGGTACCCGTAATGGAGCGATAGTCGACGATGCTTGAACGAGAACTCACCGTCAGCAACCGCCTGGGCCTGCATGCCCGGGCCACCGCCAAGCTGGTGCAGACCCTGGCGCCGTTCCGCTGCAACGTGACCATGGCCGCCAAGGGCCGTGAGATCAACGCCAAGAGCATCATGGGCGTGATGCTGCTGGCCGCCGGCCAGGGCACCCCGGTCACCGTGCGCATCAACGGCGAGGACGAAGCCGCCGCGATGGAAGCGGTGGTCGGCCTGTTCGAACGCCGCTTCGACGAGGACAGCTGAGCGTGCCGCGCGCACGCGCCAGCCAGGTCCCTTCCGGCCAACGGCCGGTACAGCTGCTGGCCGGCCACGGCGCCGCGCGCGGAACGGCGATGGGCCGGGCACGCGTGCGGCTGCCGCATGCGCTGGAGGTGGCCGAGCAGCGCGTGGCCGCCCACCAGGTCGAGGCCGAACTGGCGCGCCTGCACCGGGCGCTGGATGCCGCGCGTACGGAAATGCACGAGCTGCGCCAGCGCCTGCATGGCGCCCTGAACCAGGAAGTAGGCGAGTTCCTCGACCTGCACGCGCTGCTGCTGGACGACCCCGAGCTGCTGTACGGCCTGGACGAGCTGATCCGCAGTGGCCCGTACAGCGCCGGCTATGCCTTGCGCCTGCAGCGCGACCGCCTGGCCAAGGTCTTCGATGGCATGGACGATGCCTATCTGAAGAGCCGCATGGACGATCTCGACCATGTGATCGGGCGCATCCACGCCTTCCTGCAACCCGAACGGCCGTCGGCAGTGAAAGGCCTGGCCGGCGAGATCCTGGTCTGTGACAACATCGCGCCCTCCGAGCTGGCGCAGCTGCAGGCACAGGGCGTAGTCGGCATCGTCACGGCCGCCGGCAGCGCGCTGTCGCACAGCGCGATCCTGGCGCGCAGCCTGCACCTGCCCCTGATCGTCAACGTGCCGCAGCTGCTCAGCCGCATCGCCGATGGCGATGTGCTGATCATCGATGGCGCCGACGGCAGCATCACCGTCAACCCGCAGGCCGACAACCTGCGGGACTACCGCGTCCGGCTGAAGGAACATGCGCGCGAGCAGCGCGAGCTCGGCCGCCTGCGCAGCAAGCCCAGCCGTACCCGCGACCAGGTCGACATTGCCCTGCTGGCCAATGCCGAATCGCTGGAAGACGTGACCCAGGCGCATGCACTGGGCGCGCAGGGGCTCGGCCTGTACCGCACCGAATTCCTGTTCCTGCAGCGCAATGAGCTGCCGGACGAAGAAGAGCAGTTCCAGACCTACCGCGATGCCGCGCTGGGCATGAGCGGGCGGCCGGTCACCATACGCACGCTGGACCTGGGCGCGGACAAGGCCGACCGTACCGGCCTGACCCTGAGCAACGAAGAGAACCCTGCACTCGGCCTGCGCGGGGTGCGCCTGTCGCTGGCACGGCCGAAAGTGGCCGACACCCAGCTGCGCGCGATCCTGCGCGCGTCTGCATACGGCAAGCTGCGCGTACTGGTGCCGATGGTCAGCACCCGCGAGGAGCTGCTGGCCGTGCGCCGGCGCATGCTCAAACTGACCGAACAGCTGCGCGGCGAAGGGCACATGGTGTCCGACCACGTACCGCTGGGCGCGATGATCGAAGTCCCCGCCGCTGCGCTGGCGCTGGAGAGCTTCATCGACCTGGTCGATTTCCTGTCGATCGGCACCAACGATCTGGTGCAGTACCTGCTGGCTGCCGACCGCAACAACGAGGCGCTGGGCGAGTTGTATTCACCGTTGCACCCGGCCGTGCTGCGGCTGCTGCAGATGGTGATCGAGACCGGCGCGCGTCACCGCATCCCGGTGGCGGTCTGCGGCGAGATGGCCGGTGATGCCCGGATGACCCCGCTGCTGCTGGCGCTGGGCCTGAGCGAGTTCAGCCTGCACCCGGGTACGTTGCTGGAGGTACGCCGCGCGATACGCGAAGCCGATCTGGGTGCGCTGCGCGCCCGTGCCCCAAAGTTGCTGGCCGCGCGCGACCGCCGCGCCATCGAACGCTGGCTGGCGCTGGTGGCGGACGCGTCCTGATTTGCGCGCTACGCGCTCGCCTGGCATGGCCCGGCGAAACATGTGGAACCGCTGGCCGCTGGCCCGACGCAGATTCGATCCGCAGAAGCAGCCCCTTGTTGTTCAAGGGGCGCGCCGACAGGCGGGGGATAAGGTTGAATGCGTGGACCCCGGTGGCCGCAGGCCAGCGGGGTATCCGGTGAAACATCGCCTTGCGATAATGACGCGCTGAACACCCCTGTTGCCGCATCCTTGCCGGGATCGCGGCTTTTCTTATCCCGCGGGAGCTGCGATGGCTGAAGCTGTACGCCACGACAAGACTGCGCGCCAACTGCGGATGCTGTCCGATGCACTGGACAGCGGCCGGCTGGGCCCGGTACGTCGCCTGGTCAACACCCTGGCCCCGGCCGAGATCGGCAACCTGCTTGAATCGCTGCCGCCGGGCAAGCGCGAGGTGGTGTGGGGCCTGGTCGATCCTGAAGACGACGGCGAGGTGCTGGTCCACGTCGGCGAGGACGTGCGCGAAAGCCTGCTCGCGGACATGGACCCGGACGAGATCATCGCCGCGGTCGAAGACCTGGACATCGACGATCTGGCCGACCTGGTCGAAGACCTGCCGGATACGGTCATCGATGAAGTCCTCAAGTCGATGGACCGCGAGAACCGCGAGCGGCTGGAACAGGTGTTGTCCTATCCCGAGGACAGCGCCGGCCGCCTGATGAACCCGGACGTGGTGACCGTGCGCGCCGACGTCAACGTCGACGTGGTGCTGCGCTACCTGCGCCTGCGCGGCGAATTGCCTGACCACACCGACCACCTGTTCGTGGTCAGCCGGCGGCACCAGTATCTCGGCCGGGTGTCGCTGGCGGCACTGGTGACCCACGAGGACACCACCCCGATCAACCGCCTGATCGACGACGAGCAGCCGGCCATCGACGTCGGCGAGAGCGACCAGGAAGTGGCACGGCAGTTCTCCGACCATGACTGGATCTCCGCACCGGTGGTGGACGAGAACAACATCCTCGTTGGCCGCATCACCATCGATGACGTGGTCGACATCATCCGCGGCCAGGCCGAGCACCAGGCGCTGGGCGCCGCCGGCCTGGACGAGGACGAGGACCTGTTCAGCCCGGTCTGGCGCGCCATGCGCCGCCGCCTGATGTGGCTGTCGATCAACCTGTGCACGGCCTTCCTGGCCTCCAGCGTGGTCGGCCACTTCGAGGGTACGATCGACAAGCTGGTGGCGCTGGCGGTGCTGATGCCGATCGTGGCCGGCCTCGGCGGCAATGCCGGCACCCAGGTGCTGGCGCTGATGGTGCGCGGCCTGGCATTGGGCCAGGTGGGCGCCTCCAACGCGCGCACGCTGCTGTGGAAGGAAGTGCGGGTGGCCGCGCTCAACGGCCTGCTGCTCGGCTCGATCCTGGGGCTGATCGTGCTGGCCTGGTTCCACTCGCCCGGGCTGTCGGCGGTGATCGCCATCGCGCTGACCTGCAATCTGCTGTTTGCGGCGCTGGCCGGCGTACTGGTGCCGCTGACCCTGAAACGCTTCGGCTTCGACCCGGCGCTGGCCAGTGGCATCTTCCTGACTGCCGTGACCGACTCGATGGGCTTCTTCACCTTCCTCGGCCTGGCCACGCTGGTGCTGCTGCACTGATCCCTGCCGGGCCGGATCCCCGCAACGCGGAGCTCCGACCCACACCAAGACCCAGGGTCGGATCCCCGCAGCGCGGGGCTCTGACCCGATTCCAACTGGACCCTCATGGCCACCACGATCGAAAACTATTTCCAGCCCGGCTGGCGCGACCAGCAGCACACCTGCCCGGCCTGCGAATGGAAGGGCAGCTCGCGTGCCATGGAGATGGAGCTGGACGAGGACGCCACCGAGTACGCCTGTCCGGTCTGCGAAAACCCGTTGCTGGTGGTGCTGCATCCGGACATGGCACAGGTGCAGGCCGCGGCCGCCAGCGGCAATGCCGAAGCGCAGGAACAGCTGGACATCATCGCCAGCTTTCCGCGCCCGCAGTGATGCGGCGCATGATGCCGCATTGACCTGCGGCGGACTAGGATGCGGCTGAACCCACCGCTCCTGGAACGTCAATGGTCCGTACGATGATGCGCTGGCTGCCGATGCTGGCGATCCTGATGATGGCCGGCTGCGCCTCGCAGCCGGACAGCGCGCGCGGCCACTTCGAATCGCGTGCGGTGAAAGTGGATGGCCGTACCGCCTATTACCAGGTGTTCATTCCGGCCACCGCGGCGCGCACGCCTGGCGCACTGCCGGTGGTGCTGTTCCTGCATGGATCCGGCGAGCGTGGCGGCGACGGCGTCAAGCAGACCCATGCCGGGCTGGGGCCGCACCTGCGCAGGCACGCGGCCGACTTCCCCGCGTTGGCCGTATTCCCGCAGGTGCCGGGCCGCCAGGAATGGAGCGGGCGCAACAACCGCGTTGCGCTGGCCGCCCTGGACGCCACCATCGCCGAGTTCGGTGCCGATCCCTCGCGGCAGTACTTGACCGGGATGTCGATGGGCGGCTATGGCAGCTGGAACATCGCGCTGGATGACCCCGGCCGCTTCGCCGCGATCGTGCCGGTATGCGGCGCGGTGCTGGCGCCGCGCGCGGTGCGTCCGACCCTGTTCGTCGAACAGGTGGCCCAGGAATCCGATCCGTATGCCGTGATCGCCAAGCGGCTTCGGCACACACCGATCTGGATCTTCCATGGTGCGCTGGATGACGTGGTGCCGCCGGACGACGACCGCAAGCTGCACGCCGCCTTCCAAAGCGCCGCTGCACGCGACGTGCGCTACACCGAGTACCCGGAGGGCAACCACAATGCCTGGGACGCCACCTACGCGGACCCGGCGATGTGGGCATGGCTGTTCGCGCAGAAGCGCTGAACCGCGGCTTCTGCTGGGAAACATCTGTTGGTGGATACCTACCGTTGGTCGGCTTGGGTATGGGTGGGTGCCGACCGTTGGTCGGCACTATCTCTCCGCTTCGGGGTAATCCACTGCTTGGTACCTCCCATCAATCTCCCATCGGCACCAGGCATACGGATACTCTCCCACGCAGCTCGCCAAGTTCGCCCTGACCGGGTTGGCGACGATGTACATCGCATGGCGAAACAGTGATTCTTCAGAACGAATGGCGTGATCGTGATAGCTCGATTGCCAAAATGGTCCTGTCTTGCCCAGCATGCGGTTGATCCGCAATGCACTGCTCGATTTGAAGCGTTGCATGATGTAGTCCAGCGAGAACGCACGGATCTCCACAAGCCAATGGATGTGGTCCGGCATGACCACATGGGCAAGTGAGTGCGTCAGGCCCTCATCATCAATGCGACGGAACACATCCATCACCTCCTGTGCCACAGTGGCATCATCGAAGCAGCGTCGACGTTCCTGGGTGACGGTGGTCAGGATGCAGGATTGCCCGATCCGGGAATGGCGGCCAAGGCGTAGGCGTGCGCGGTTCATGGGCCCAAGCGTGCGCCTGCCGGTATCTCTCTTCTATCGGGCAACACGTCAATACAGGTAGGCCCGAAACCATTCAATGGCCAGGCCCGCACTTCACCGCACTGATGGTTCAGTGCCGACCAACGGTCGGCACCCACCAAAGTGGTCAGCCCAGCAAGGTTTCCAGCACGGCCATGCGCACCGCGACGCCGTTGGCGACCTGGCGCAGCACCCACGATTGCGGGCCATCGGCCACGTCGTCGGTCACTTCCACGCCGCGGTTGATCGGCCCCGGGTGCAGTACCGCAGCGTCCTTGCCGGCACGCGCCAGGCGCTCGCGGGTCAGGCCGTACTGCGCGTGGTACTGCTCCAGCGACGGCACCAGGCCTTCTTCCATGCGCTCGCGCTGCAGGCGCAGCATCATCAGCGCGTCGACGCCTTCCAGCATCGCGTCGAAATCATCGCCGACCACGCAGCCCTTCAGGGTCTCATCATCCGGCAGCAGCGACTGCGGGCCGCACACGCGGATCTCGCCCACGCCCAGCGTGCGCAGCGCATGCAGGTCGGTGCGGGCCACGCGCGAGTGCTTCACGTCGCCGACGATCACCACTTTGAGCTTCGAGAAATCCGGGCCCTTGGCCTGGCGCAGGGTCAGCATGTCGAGCAGGCCCTGGGTCGGGTGCGAGCTGCGGCCGTCGCCGGCATTGATCAGCGCGGTGCCCTCGCCCGCAGCGTCGGCAAGCGCGGCCACGGCGCCGTCATCGGGGTGGCGCACCACGAAGCCGCGCACGCCCATCGCTTCCAGGTTGCGCAGCGTGTCGCAGGCGGTTTCGCCCTTGCGCGTGGACGAGGTCGAGGCATCGAAGTTCAGCACATCGGCCCCGAGGCGCTGCGCGGCCAGCTGGAACGAGCTGCGGGTGCGCGTGGACGGCTCGAAGAACAGCGTGCACACCGCCGAACCAGCCAGCACGTGGCGCTTGTTGCCGACACGGCCGACTGCGGCGTCGCGGATCTGCCCTGCCCGATCGAGCAACTGCAGCAGGGTTTCGCGCGGCAGGCCCTCCAGGGTCAGCAGGTGGCGCAGGCGTCCGGAGGCATCGATTTGCTGGGCAGTCATGGCGGGAGTCGTGCAGTCAGGGAATGGGGGTGGCGTCGTCGGGGGACGACAGCCAGCGGTCGATGATCACCGCCGCGGCCACGGCGTCGAGGGCGGCCGCATCACGGCGACGCTTGCGCCCTTCGGCGCGCTCGACGGCGAAACGGCGGGCAGCCTCGACCGAGCTGGAACGCTCGTCGATCATCACCACCGGCAGCTTGAAGCGCTCCCGCAGCTGGCGGGCAAAGCCCTGCGCACGCTTGCGGTTGGGCTGGTCCTGGCCGTCCAGGGTCAGCGGGTCGCCGACCACCAGGCCGTCGGGCTTCCATTCCTTGAGCAGGCGTTCGATCGCGGTCCAGTCCGGGCCGTTGCCGTGCACATCGACCACCGCCACCGCGCGCGCATGGGCGGCGAAAGCACTGCCGATGGCCACGCCGATGCGTCGCGAGCCAACATCGAAACCCAGAACGGTGCCGTCACGGCGGATCGCCGGGGCTGCAGGAACCGGTGCGGGCGCGGCCGGCTCAGACATGGCCGCTGTAGTCGGTCAGCCGGAACAGATCCACGCCGATGCGCGAAGCCGCCCCCTGCCAGCGCTGCTCCAGCGGCAGCTGGAACACCAGCTCGGCATCGGCCGGCACGGTCAGCCAGCTGTTCTCGGACAGCTCGGTTTCCAGCTGCCCTGCACCCCAACCGGCACAGCCGAGGGTGACCACGGCATTGGCCGGGCCTTCGCCGCGCGCCATCGCTTCGAGGATGTCGCGCGAGGTGGTCAGGTACAGGCCGTGGCCCACGGTCAGGCTGGAATCCCACGCGCGCGCGTCGTCATGGATGACGAAGCCGCGCTCGGGATGCACCGGGCCGCCATTGAGCACCATGCGCGCCTGCAGCTCGCCATCACCGGTGGTGATGTCCATCTGCGCGAGCACTTCACCCAGCGTGTATTCGGAAGGCTGGTTGACCAGCACGCCCATCGCCCCGTTCTCGTCGTGCTGGCAGATCAGCGCGACGCTGCGGGCAAAGGTCGCGTCGAGCAGCGACGGCAGCGCGACGAGCAGGTGATCGGCAAGGGAGGTCGGCATTACAGGCATGGGCCCATTCTACCTGCTGGGGGCGGGATGGTCGCGCGATGGCGCCGAACCACGATGGGCTAGGATGGTGCTTTGCCACGGAAGGTCATTGATGCCGTCTTCATCGCCCTTGACCCTGCCGGCACGCAGCGCCATCGTCCTGCTTGCCCTGCTGCAGGGCCTGATGCTGTATGCCGCGCAGGAGCTGTCCGATGCGTGGCCGTTCCGCGATATCGGCTGGCGCTATTGCTGGTACGCCTGGGTGCTGGCCATTCCCAGCGCAGTGGCGCTGAGCCTGGTGGAACTGGGCCAGCGCCGCCTGTGGCTGCAGGCCGTGCTTGGCTCGACGGTGGTGCTGGCGCTGGCCGCCTGGATCGGATGGAACCTCACTGGCGAGGCAGCACTGGAATCGGGCGCACTGCAGTTTCCGTTGACCCTGGGCATGGCCGTGGCGGTGTTCGTGGCCCTGCCCTGGTGGCAGTTCCAGCTGCAGCATGGGCACTGGCGCGCCAGCTACCCCGAGTTGTTCGAGCGCGCCTGGCAGAACGGTTTGACCCTGGCCCTGGCGGCGCTGTTCACCGGGCTGACCTGGCTGCTGCTGTGGCTGTGGGCAGCGCTGTTCCAACTGCTGGACGTGAATGTCTTCCGCGACCTGTTCCGGCAGGACGCTTTCATCGCACTGGCCACCGGCAGCCTGGCCGGGTTCGGCGTGCTGATCGGGCGCACCCAGCACCGCGCGATCCAGATCACCCGCCAGGTGCTGTTCGCGATCTGCCGCGGGCTGCTGCCGCTGCTGTCGTTCATCGCCGTATTGTTCGTGCTGAGCCTGCCGCTTACCGGGCTGGAGCCGCTGTGGAAGACCCGTTCGGCCGCCAGCCTGCTGGTGGTGGTGTCGCTGCTGCTGGTGACGTTCACCAATGCGGTCTACCAGCAGGGGGAAGACAGTGTCTCCTACCCTCTGGTGCTGCGCAGGCTGGTCGAAGCCAGCCTGCTGACACTGCCAGTTTACGCCGCGCTGGCACTGTATGCATTGGGCCTGCGCGTGGCGCAGTACGGCTGGACCCTGGATCGCTTCTGGGCGGTGCTCGTCGCATTGGCCGTGGCCGGCTATGCCCTGGGCTATGCGCTGGCGGTACTGCGTCGCCAGGGCCGCTGGCTGCAGGCGCTGGAACCGGTCAACCGCTGGATGTGCTGGGCGGTGCTGGCACTGGCACTGCTGGGCAACTCGCCGCTGCTGGATCCGGTGCGGCTGACCCTGTCCAGCCAGCTGGCGCGCCTGCGTGCGGATCCGCCGGCGATCACCAGCAGCGACGTCAACGTGCTGCGCTTCGATCTGGGGCGCCGTGGCGTGCGGGCGCTGCGCGAACTGCAGCGCGATCCGGCCATCACCGCCGATGCCAACGCGCCACAGGTGATCGCTGCTGCACTGGCACGCACCTCACGCTGGGACGACGGCCATCGCCTCGACAAGGGGCCGCAGGACGTCGCCGCGCTTCAGCGCGCGCTGAAGCTGGCCAAGGGATCCAGTTCGCCACCGGACGACTGGTGGAAAGCACTGGCCACCCGATCGATCAATGGCGAATCCTGCGCCCAGAGCGAGCGCGACTGCCTGATCGTGCATCGCGACCTGGACGGCGATGGTACCGGCGAGGTGCTGCTGTGCGAGCTGAACACCCACCGTGGACCGGACTGCGTACTGTACGCACGTGGCAAGGATTCGCAGTGGCGCCGGGCCGGTGCGCTGTTCGGCACCGTCAGCGGCCAGGCCGAGACGATCAACCAGGCCCTGCGTGACGGCAGACTCACGCTCATTCCACCGCGCTGGCCGATGCTGTCCATCGGCGGGCACCCTGCGGTGGCCATCGATCCCGAATCCGAATCCGATTCCAACGAGCCTTCCCCATGAGCGGCTACTGCCTCATCGCCCCGGGCCATCCGGTGCACGACTATTACCACGCCAACGAGTACGGCTTCCCGCAGCGTGACGAGCGCGAGCTGTTCGAGCGACTGGTGCTGGAAATCAACCAGGCCGGCCTGAGCTGGGAAACGATCCTGAAGAAGCGCGAGGGCTTCCGCGCGGCCTACGACGGCTTCGATGTGGACCGCGTGGCCGCGTATGCCGAGCAGGACATCGAGCGCCTGCTGTCGGACGCGGGCATCATCCGCAACCGCCTGAAGGTGCTGGCGGCGATCCACAACGCGCAGGTGATTCAGCAGCTGCGGGCCAGCCATGGCAGCTTCGCGGCGTGGCTGGATGCACACCACCCGCGCAGCAAGGCCGACTGGGTGAAGCTGTTCAAGAAGACCTTCCGCTTCACCGGCGGCGAGATCACCGGCGAATTCCTGATGAGCCTGGGCTACCTGCCCGGTGCGCACGCCGAGGATTGCCCGGTGCATGCGCGGCTGCTGATGCTGTCGCCGCCGTGGTTGAAGGCCGCCGCCCGCTGATGGATATCCGCCGGGCATGGCCCGGCGCTGCCATGCATGGGTTCCGGTAGTGCCGGCCGCTGGCCGGCAACACCGTTGAACGTCACACGCCCATGTAGCGGCCAGGGCGGTGGTTGAACATCAGCACGAGGCTGAGCACCACCGCGCCGATGGCCGAGTACAGCACCTTCGACGGCGACAACACGAAGAACGCGGCCACCATCAGGCACGCGTCGTAGGACATCTGCACCTTGCCCGCGCTCCAGCCACGGGTGCGCTGCAGGTACACCGCCAGGATGCCGATGCCACCAAGGCTTGCACGGTGGCGGATGAAGAACAGGATGCCCAGGCCGGACAACGCACCGCCGACAATCGCCGAGTACAGCGGGTTGATGTGCGAGAAGTCGATCCAGCGCGGCAGCAGGTCGGTCAGCACGCCACAGGCGGTGACCGCGGCGAAGGTCTTCAGGGTGAATTCCCAGCCCATGCGCCGCAGCGCCACCCAGTAGAACGGCAGGTTGACCAGCACGAACACCAGGCCGAAGTTCCAGCCCATCGCGTAGTGCAGCAGGAAGGCCATGCCCGCCATGCCGCCGATCATCAGCCCGCCCTTGGCGAAGATGGCCAGGCCCAGCGAGGCCACCATCGTGGCCAGCACCATGCCCTGCACGTCCTCGGCGATCGAGTGACGCAGCGCTTTGTCGTCGGCGGTGGTGCCGGCGCTGTCGGGCGGCGGGGTCAGCGGACCGGCGGTGACCAGGTGGCCGTCAGCGTCGTCGCACGGCGCGGGGCCATGGGAGGGAAGGGACATGCGGGTGGGGAACAGCAGGTGGGGAGCGGTATTAGACACGATCTGCATGACAGTTGCAGATGAAATCGTTCAGCTGAATGCGCCCCAGCCCGCTCCGCCGGCCGCCGGTCACCCCTTGCCGGCCAGATGGTGCGCCACCAGCGCGTTGGCGTGCCCATGGCCCAGACCGTGCTCACTTTTCAGGAAGCTGACCAGTTCCATGTGTTTCAGGCCGTTCTTCCCCGCCAGCAGCCCGAACCAGTGCGCCACCGGCTGCCCGTAGGTCTTCTCGATGGAGGGGAAATACGAGGCCGGGCCTTTCGGCTTGATGTCAGTGCTCATCTGCAGCTCCCGTTGAAGTCATTCATTCGACGAACCACAGTCCCTGAAATCGACATCCCTACACGCCCGACCCAGTGCCGACCAACGGTCGGCACCCACCAAAGCAGAATGCCGTTCCAACAGCTCGCGGGAAACTGTCGAAGGCGGGGCGGGTCCGGTTGAGGGGGCGTGAGCCGCATGGGCCCGAGGCATGCCTCGGGCGGGTTGGGCAAGACGCCCAACCCCGGTCTTGCCGTGTGCGCAGGACAGCGCACACGAGCAAGCGACGACCGAGGCTACATGGACGTACTTGCGGCGTCCCCGCAATCCGACACCGCCCCGCCATTCCACGGAATGCCCGCTTTTGACGTTGACGTTGCCTTGGCTTGAAGCAGGTGCCGGGCGCAGCCCGGCCGTATCATCCCCTCATGCCCCGCGAAAACCTCAACGACCTGCAGGCCTTCGTCCACGTTGCCCGCGAGGGCAGCTTCACCAAGGCTGCCGCCCAGCTGGGCGTGTCCCAGTCCGCGCTAAGCCATGCCATGCGCGGACTGGAGCAGCGCCTGGGCGTGCGCCTGCTGACCCGCACCACCCGCAGCGTCTCGACCACCGAAGCCGGTGCCCGCCTGCTCGATACCCTGGGCCCGCGCCTGGCCGAGATCGAGGACGGGCTGGCCGCGCTGGCCGAGTACCGTGAACGCCCGGCCGGCACCATCCGCATCAATGCCACCGGCCACGCCGCCGAGTACATCGCCTGGCCCAGGCTGGCGCCGCTGCTGCAGCAGTACCCGGATTTGAAGGTGGAACTGGCGGCCGACTACGGGTTGGCCGACATCGTGGCCGAGCGCTACGACATCGGCATCCGCCTGGGCGAGCGGCTGGCGCGCGACATGATCGCCGTACCGATCAGCCCGCCGCTGCGCATGCGCGTGGTCGGGGCGCCCAGCTACTTCCGCCAGCACGTGGTGCCGCGGCACCCGGACGACCTGGCCGGGCACAACTGCGTGACCCTGCGGCTGCCTACGCATGGTGGGCTGATGCCGTGGGATTTCGGCCAGGACGGCAATGAACTGAGCGTGCGCGTGAGCGGCCAGTGGACGTTCAACACCATGGGCATGACCCGCACCGCTGCGCTGGCCGGCAGCGGGTTGGCCTGGCTGCCGCAAGACCAGGTGCAGCCGATGCTGGACGATGGACGGCTGCAATCAGTGCTGGACGACTGGTGCCCGCACTTCGATGGTTACTACGCGTATTACCCTTCGCGCCGCCACGTGACCGTGGCGATGCGGACGGTGCTTGATGCGCTGCGCGGGCCGATGGCTGGATGAGGTGTGCGGACCAACGGTCCGCACCCACCTCGGTCCGCACCCGGTGATCAGCCCTTGGCCTGTGCCGCACGCTGCGGGTTGTAACGCTCGCCAACGATCGACACTTCGTCCAGCGCCTGCGCGATGCGTTGCAGTTCTTCCGGCGCCAGCTGCAGGTCGGCCGCGCCCAGGTTTTCTTCCAGGCGATGAACCTTGGTGGTGCCCGGAATCGGCACGATCCACGGTGCCTGCGCGAGCAGCCAGGCCAGTGCGACCTGCGCAGGCGTCGCACCGCGCGCTGCCGCAATCGTGCTGATGCGATCCACCAACGCCTGGTTGGCGCGGCGCGCCTCCACTTCGAAACGCGGCACGGTATTGCGGAAGTCGTTGGCGTCGAAGGTGGTATCGGCGTTGATCGCACCGGTCAGGAAGCCGCGGCCCAGCGGGCTGAACGGCACGAAGCCGATGCCCAGCTCCTGCAGCGTCGGCAGCAGCTCACGCTCCGGTTCGCGCCACCACAGCGAGTACTCACTCTGCACGGCGGCGACCGGCTGCACGGCATGCGCGCGACGCACGGTGGCAGCACTGGCCTCGGACAGGCCGAAGTGGCCGACCTTGCCCTCGCCGATCAGGTCGCGCACGGTGCCGGCCACATCCTCGATCGGCACGTTCGGGTCGACGCGGTGCTGGTAGAACAGATCGATATGGTCGGTACGCAGGCGCTTGAGGCTGGCTTCGGCCACGGCACGGATGTTCTCCGGGCGGCTATCCAGGCCGGCATCGGTGCGCGCGTCCTTGAAACCAAACTTGGTGGCGATCACCAGCCTGTCGCGGTAGGGCGCCAAGGCCTGGCCGAGCAGGTCTTCGTTGGTGTACGGGCCGTACACCTCGGCGGTGTCGAAGAAGGTCACGCCGCGCTCGACGGCAGCGTGCAGCAGGGCGATGCCCTGGCTCGGTTCGACCGGCTGGCCGTAGGCATGGGTCAGGCCCATGCAACCCAGGCCCAGAGCGGAAACCTTCAGGCCGCTGCGGCCGAGTTCACGTGTCTGCATCGTCGTACTCCAGAGGGGGAGCGCTGACGATACGCCTGCGGTGGCGATGGATTGAGCCGGCTGGACCGCAGTCGGTCATGACTGGAATTCATCAATCCGGTCATGACCGTTGCCGGCCAGGTCAGCGGATTTCGGAGATCTCCACCCCATCCAGCCCCTGCGACAGGGTGCGCGCGTCGCCGCCCTGGCTGAGCTTGATGCGCAGGCGCACCTCGTTCTGCGAATCGGCGTAGCGCAGCGCGTCCTCGTAGCTGATCTCGCCGGCCTGGTACAGCTCGAACAGGCTCTGGTCGAAGGTCTTCATGCCCAGCTGGACCGAGTCCTTCATCACTTCCTTCAGCTTGTGGATCTCGCCGTCGCGGATGTAATCCTGCACCAGCGGCGTGCCCAGCAGGATCTCCATCGCCACCTTGCGCGAGCGGCCATCGGGCGACGGCACCAGCTGCTGCGCGACCACGCCCTTGAGGTTCAGCGACAGGTCCATCAACAGCTGGTTGCGGCGGTCTTCCGGGAAGAAGTTGACGATGCGGTCCATCGCCTGGTTGGCATTGTTGGCATGCAGCGTGGCCAGCACCAGGTGGCCGGTTTCGGCGAACGCGATGGCGTGGTCCATGCCTTCGCGGGTACGCACCTCGCCGATCATGATCACGTCCGGCGCCTGGCGCAGGGTGTTCTTCAGCGCGGCTTCCCAGCTGTCGGTATCGATGCCGACTTCGCGCTGGGTGATGATGCAGCCCTCGTGCTTGTGCACGAATTCGATCGGGTCTTCGATGGTGATAATGTGGCCGGTCGAGTTCTGGTTGCGGTAACCGATCATCGCCGCCAGCGAAGTCGATTTACCGGTACCGGTAGCACCGACGAACAGGATGATGCCGCGCTTGGTCATCGCAAGCGTCTTGATGATCGGCGGCAGGCTCAGCTCTTCCACGGTCGGAATGCGCGTCTCGATGCGGCGCAGCACCATGCCGACCTGGTTGCGCTGGTAGAAGCAGCTCACGCGGAAACGGCCGACACCGGACAGGCCGATGGCGAAGTTGCATTCGTGGGTCTTCTCGAATTCCTCGCGCTGTGCCGGGGTCATCACGTTGAGGACCAGGTCGCGGCTCTGCTGCGGCGTCAGTGGCGTCTGCGTGATCGGCGAGATCTTGCCGTTGACCTTCATCGCCGGTGGCATGCCGGCGGTGATGAACAGGTCCGAGGCGCGCTGGTGCGCCATCAGCTTGAGGAACGAAGTGAAATCGATGGTGGTCGCGGTGGTGTTCACGGCGGGCTCCCGGAAAGCGGTGTACCAGGTAACGGTCGGTGGAGGAAACAACACGGAGCGGCCGCGCCATTGCGCGCGCCGCCCGCCGCTGTCCCGCCTTACTCGAACAGGCGCTTGTCCTTGGCGTACTCGCGGGCCTGGTTGCGGGTGATCAGGCTGCGCTTGACCAGGTCCTGCAGATGCTGGTCCAGGGTCATCATGCCGTACTGCTGGCCAGTCTGGATGGCCGAGTACATCTGCGCCACCTTGTCCTCGCGGATCAGGTTGCGGATGGCCGGGGTGCCGACCATGATTTCCCACGCTGCGGTACGGCCGCCACCGACCTTCTTCAGCAGTGCCTGCGAGATCACCGCACGCAGCGACTCGGACAACATCGAACGCACCATCGGCTTTTCGCCGGCCGGGAACACGTCGATGATACGGTCGATGGTCTTGGCCGCCGAGCTGGTGTGCAGGGTGCCGAACACCAGGTGGCCGGTTTCCGCGGCGGTCAGTGCCAGGCGGATGGTTTCCAGGTCGCGGAGTTCGCCGACCAGGATGATGTCCGGGTCCTCACGCAGTGCCGAGCGCAGTGCTTCGTTGAAGCCATGCGTGTCACGGTGCACTTCGCGCTGGTTGATCAGGCACTTCTGCGAGGTATGCACGAATTCGATCGGATCCTCGACGGTGAGGATGTGGCCGTATTCGTTCTTGTTGATGTAGTCGATCATCGCCGCCAGCGTGGTCGACTTGCCCGAGCCGGTCGGGCCGGTCACCAGGATCAGGCCCTGCGGTTGCTGGATCACCTCGCGGAACAGCGGCGGGCAGGCCAGGTCTTCGAGGGTGAGCACCTCGGACGGAATGGTACGGAACACCGCACCGGCGCCGCGGTTCTGGTTGAACGCGTTCACACGGAAGCGCGCCAGCGACGGGATCTCGAAGGAGAAGTCCACTTCGAGGAATTCCTCGTAATCGCGGCGCTGCTTGTCGGACATGATGTCGTACACCAGCGCGTGGACCTGCTTGTGGTCCAGGGCCGGGATGTTGATCCGGCGAACGTCGCCGTCCACGCGGATCATCGGCGGCAGGCCTGCAGACAGGTGCAGGTCGGACGCTTTGTTCTTTACGGAAAACGCCAGCAGTTCGGCGATATCCATGAGCGGCTACTCCCCAATAACGGCTTCGACTGGAAGGATCTTTCCCCGGGCGGCAGTATAGCCTCCTGATTCAACGGAACGCGTTACGTGGCCACTCCCCTGCCCCAGATCCTGAGCAACCTGCATGCCGCCGCCGAGGCGGCCGGCCGGCCCGATCCGCGCCTGCTGGCCGTTTCCAAGACCCAACCGGCCGAGGCCGTGGCTGCGCTGGCCGCACAGGGCCAGCAGGCCTTCGGCGAGAACTATGTGCAGGAAGCGCTGGCCAAGATGCAGGCGCTGCAGCACCTGGCGCTGGAGTGGCATCTGATCGGCCACCTGCAGTCGAACAAGGCCGAGGCGGTGGCCACCCATTTCGACTGGGTGCAGAGCGTGGACCGGCCCAAGCTGGTAACGGCGCTGGCGCGCCATCGCCCGGCCGCACGCGGCCCGCTGAACGTGCTGATCCAGGTCAACATCGACGATGAATCCAGCAAGCACGGCTGTGCACCGGAGGATGTCGAGGGGCTGGCCGCGGCGATTGCCGCCGAGCCCACCCTGCGCCTGCGTGGCCTGATGGCGATTCCCGCGCCGTGGCCCGAGGCCGAGCGCCGTCGGGATGCGTTCGTGCGCATGCGCACACTCTTCCAGTCGCTGGCCGCCCAGCATGCACAGGTCGACACGCTGTCGATGGGCATGAGCAGCGACTACGCCGAAGCCATCGCCGAGGGTGCCACCCTGGTGCGCATCGGCACCGCCCTGTTCGGCGCGCGCGCGCGACCGGCCTGATTTTCCAAGGAGACATCCATGGCAGCTGATTCCATCACCTTCATCGGCGGCGGCAACATGGCGCGCAGCCTGATCACCGGCCTGATCCGCCAGGGCGTGCCCGCCGCGCACATCCATGTGGCCGAACCGGTTGCAGCGCTGCGCGAGTCGCTGGCTGCCGACTTCGGCGTGCAAGTGCACGACAACGCCACCGATGCCGCCGCACAGGGCGGCACCTGGTTGCTGGCGGTGAAGCCGCAGGTGCTGCGTGAGGTCTGCCAGTCGCTGCAGGCACTGGCCCAGGCAAACCGGCCGCTGGTGGTGTCGATCGCCGCCGGCATCACCAGCGCGCAGCTGGAACGCTGGCTGGGTGGCAACCTGCCGGTGGTGCGTGCGATGCCCAATACCCCCGCTCTGCTCGGCGCCGGCGTGACCGGCCTGTATGCCACTGCATCGGTGGATGCGCAGCAGCACGCGCAGGCCGAACAGGTGCTGGCCAGTGCCGGGCGCACGGTGTGGATCGATAGTGAGGCGCTGATGGATTCGGTGACTGCCGTGTCCGGCAGCGGACCAGCCTACGTGTTCCTGCTGGCCGAAGCGATGGAAGCGGCGGGTATTGCCCAGGGCCTGCCGGCCGACGCCGCGCGCACGCTGGTGGTGCAGACCCTTCTGGGCGCCTCGCGCATGCTGGATGAGGCCGGTGAGAGCCCCGCAGAGCTGCGCCGACGCGTGACGTCACCCAACGGCACTACCCAGGCCGCGATCGAGAGCTTCCAGGCTGGCGGCTTCGAGGCACTGGTGGACACCGCACTGCGCGCCGCGCAGGTGCGTGGACAGGAATTGTCTGCGGCGAATGATTGATCCCCTGGGGTCAGATCCCTTTGCCGAGGCAAAGGGATCTGACCCCATCTACCCCGATGATCACTGCCCCAACGTGGCCATGACGAAATCCACGAAGCACTGCAAACGCGGGCGCGGGCGTCGATCGGGCAGGTAGATCAGGTGCATCGGCCGCGGTTCGGGCAGGTAGTCGCGCAGCAGCGGCTTCAACCGCCCCGCTGCGATCTCCGCCGCCAGCAGTGCGGTGGGCTGCAGTACCAGCCCGGCCCCGGCTACGGCGGCTTCACGCAATGCGAAGCCATCGTTGCTGCTCAGCCGCGCCTCCCAGTCGACCTGTTCGCCGTTGGCCAACTGCCAGCCATGCCCGCCGCGCCAGGCCAGATGGCTCAGGCAGTCGTGCCCCTGCAGGTCATCCGGTGTTCGCGGCGTGCCGCGCCTGCGCAGGTAAGACGGCGCCGCGCACAGGCTCATCGCATACGGCGGCAGCGGCCGCGCCACCACCTCCTGCGATGGCAACGGCCCGACCCGGATCGCCGCGTCGAAGCCATCTTCGATCAGGTCCACGCGGCGGTTGCTCAGGTCCAGCTCGATATTCAACTGCGGCTGCGCACGCAGCAGGCCAGCCAGCTGCGGCGCCAGCACGCAGCTGCCCCAGGTGGTGGGCGCGCTGACCCGCAACAGGCCACGCGGCTGTACCTGCAGGCCGGCCACATCGGCCTCGGCCTGCTGCACTTGCTCCAGCACCTGCCGGCACCCGGCCAGGTAGGCGCTGCCGGCTTCGGTCAAGCGCTGGCGGCGGGTGTTCCGTTGCAGCAACGCGGTGCCCAGATGTGCTTCCAACTGCTGGATGTACTTGCCCACCATCACCGCCGACACCTGCAGCTGTTCGGCGGCCCCTGCAAAGCTGCCGCGTTCGGCCACGGCGACGAAGGCCTGCATGCAGCGAAGGGTATCCATTGCTAATCCAGAGTTAGGAATCTGCAAATCATACGCCGCTTACCTAACCACGCTGTGACGGCGCAGACTGCGCTCACTCCCACACGCAAGGAACGGCCATGAAGATCCTCCTCGTCGGTGCCAGCGGCACCCTCGGCCAGGCAGTCGCCCGTCAGCTCGGCCAACAGCATCAGATTCTCGCCGCCGGCCGCCGCAGTGGCGAACTGCGTGTGGACCTGACTGACGACGCCAGCGTCGCCGAACTGTTCGCCCGCACCGGTGCAGTCGATGCGGTGATCTCCACCACCGGCTCGGTGCATTTCGGACCGCTGCAGGAGATGACGCCGGCACAGTTCAACAGCGGCCTGCAGGACAAGCTGCTGGGCCAGGTGCGGCTGGCACTGGCCGCCCAGCACCACCTCAATGCCGGTGGCTCGATCACCCTGACCAGCGGCATCATCAGCGCGCAGCCGATCCGCGACGGCGTCAACGCCACCGCAGTGAATGCCGCACTGGAAGGCTTCGTGCGCGCTGCCGCACTGGAGCTGCTGCCGCGCGGCCTGCGCATCAACGTGGTCAGCCCGAACGTACTGATCGAATCGATGGCGGCCTACGGCCCCTACTTCCCGGGCTTTGAAGCGGTAAGCGCGCAACGCGCGGCGCTGGCCTTCCAGCGTGCAGTGGAAGGCATCCAGAGCGGCGAGACGATCACGGTCTGGTAAGAAAAAGGGGACGGAGGGGATCAAGTCGTTTTCGTCCGCCGGGCATGGCCCGGCGCTACCGGGAGCGCGTCCCCTTTTTCATTCCCAGCGCATCGGGCCATCGCCGCGTTCGCCGAGAACGTCGCCAGGGTTGGCCAGGCGGCAATGCTGCAGTGACAGGCAGCCACAGCCGATGCAGCCGGTCAGTTCATCGCGCAGCAGCTGCAGCATGTGGATGCGCTCTTCCAGCTCGGTGCGCCAGCGCGCGGACAGCTTGGCCCAGTCAGCCTTGGTCGGTGCACGGCCTTCAGGCAGGCTCTCGAAGGCGCGGCCGACCGCTTCCAGTGGCATGCCCACCCGCTGCGCAACGCGGATCACCGCCAGCCGGCGCAGCACGTCGCGGCTGTAACGGCGTTGGTTGCCCGAGGTGCGCAGGCTGCTGATCAGCCCCTTGCGCTCGTAGAAATGCAGTGCGGAAACGGCCACGCCACTGCGCTGCGAGACCTCGCCAACGCTGAGTTCCTGGGATGCCATTGCTTGACCTCAACTATAGTTGAGGTGGCATGCTGCTATCTTCGCCGCCCGTTGACAAGCGCGGCCCGCCCCTGACCGGTATGACCCCGACCCTCTCTCCCGCCGACACCCGCCTGCCGGCTGACACATCGATCCTGTCCGCGCGCTACCGCGCCACCACCCTCGGCATGGTCGCGCTGGTCGCGCTGCACGCCTTCGAAGCATTGGCCGTCGCTGCCGCGATGCCCACGGTGGCCGAAGCACTCAGCGGCCTGCGCCTGTACGCGCTGGCCTTCGGCGGCACACTGGCCACCAGCGTGATCGGCATGACCCTGGCCGGACGCTGGGCCGACCGCCAGGGCCCGGCACGGCCGCTGTGGTACGGCCTGGCCTGCTTCGTGCTGGGCCTGCTGCTGGCCGGCTTCGCCGTGCGCATGGGCATGCTGGTGGCCGGGCGCCTGCTGCAGGGCCTGGGTGCGGGCGCGATTTCGGTCTCGCTGTACGTGATGGTCGGCCGCAGCTACCCCGAGCACCTGCGGCCGAAGGTGTTCGCGGCATTCTCGGCGGGCTGGGTGGTGCCCTCGATGGTCGGCCCGGCGCTGAGCGGCCTGATCGTCCAGCATCTCGGCTGGCGCTGGGTGTTCCTGGCGGTACCGCTGCTGGCAGTCCCTGCTGCCCTGTTGCTGCGGCCTGCGCTGGCGCGCATGCAGCCCTCCGCCGACAGCAACGACGACGAGGGGCGCGGCAACGTCGTACGTTGGGCCAGTGGTGCATCGCTGGCGGCGCTGCTGCTGTACTTCGGCGGCCAGCAGCACGGTCCGACCGCCCTGCTCTGCATCGGC
Organism: Stenotrophomonas sp. YJH_SMC_32; assembly: GCF_059369975.1. NCBI lineage: Bacteria > Pseudomonadati > Pseudomonadota > Gammaproteobacteria > Lysobacterales > Lysobacteraceae > Stenotrophomonas > Stenotrophomonas sp. YJH_SMC_32. The sequence continues at coordinate 220,912 of NZ_JCAFTE010000003.1, forward strand.
GTGGCGATGCTGGCGCTGCTGCTATGCGTGCATCGCCTGCTGCCGGCCGGAACGCTGATCCTGCGCAGGGGCCTGCCCAGCGTGATCGCACTGCGCGGCGTCGCCGCTGCCGCATTCTTCGCCTGCGAAGCCTACCTGCCGCTGCTGCTGCAGCGCGAACGCGGGCTCCCGCCCAGCTGGGCCGGCGCGGTGCTCAGCCTCGGCGCACTCGGTTGGTTCGCCGGCTCCTGGCTGCAGGGTCACCAGCAGCGCGGCTGGTCACGCCAGCAGCTGCTGCGCGTCGGCACGGCGATGATGACGGTCGGCATCGCCGCAACGCTTGCGGTGTTGTTCAATGCAGTGCCATTGCCGGTGGCCCTGGTGGGCTGGACGGTCACCGGTTTCGGCATGGGCATGATCTACGCCAGCCTCTCGGTACTCACGCTTTCGCTGTCAGCAGCGCATGAGCAGGGTGCCAACACGTCGGCCCTGCAGCTGAGCGAGGCCCTGTCGGTGACCACCGCGCTGGCGGTCTCCGGTGCGTTGTTCGCGCTGTTCGTGGAAAGCGCGCCGCACACCGGCTACCTGCTGTGCCTGGCGATCACTTTCGGCCTGGCGGTGCTGGCCGCGGTGATCGCGCGGCGGGTGTAGCGCCGCCGGGTTTCGGCAGTGCCGGTCGCTGGCCGGCACCATCACGGAATTCCCGCGTGCGCGGAGAGTGCCGGCCAGCGGCCGGCACTACCGGGTCGCCGTCCCCACGTCATCGATATCCCGGTGCAGGATGCGCCGGACTTCCAGCACCGCTTGCGGGGTCTCCTGCACACTGTGGCCGGAAATGATGACCTTCTCCGACTGTGCACCCGGCAGGTGCGCACTCCAGTACGGCACCAGTCCGTCATCGGACTTGTCCACCGGCAGCTCCGGCTTGCGCTGGGCGATGATCGAGTGGTACTTCAGTCCCGCTTCGATCGGCAGCTGCGCTGCGGCCTTGACGAACGGGTCGCTGGCCTTGAGGTTGTCGATGCTGTTGGGAATCTTCGGCTTGGCCGTGCCATCGACCTGCTGCTCGGCCTGCGCCAGCGCCATGAACACGTCCTCGAACTTGCCGAGGATGGTCAGTGGCAGGCGCACCAGCCGGCCCAGCAGGCGCCCGACCTTGTTGCCGGCAATATCGGTGCCCTGGTGCGGCGCAGCGATGAAGATCGCACGCTCCACGTTCGGCTGTGCCTTGAAATGCAGCAACGGCCCCAGCTTGTTCTGCACGCGCTTCAGACGCTCGCCCTTCAGGTCATAGTTGGCCAGCAGGCCGTTCCACAGCACGTCACCGGAATCGCTCACCAGCAGCCGCGCGAGCACGCCGCCCATGCTGTGGCCGATGTAGACCATGTCCTTCGATGCACGCGTGCTGCCATTGGGATCGAAGTGCTTCAGCGTGTCGTTGAACGCATTGGCGATCTCGTAGCGGTTCAGCGCGATCGGTGCGTTGGTCGGGTAATAGACCTGCCACACCTGGAACTGCTGGCGCAGCTCGGGGTCGCCCATGATCTCGTTGGCCAGGTTCACCCAGGCTTCCGGGCTGCTGGCCAGGCCGTGCAGCATGAAGATGATGCGGCGGTTCGGGTCCCACGGCTGCATCAGGTAGATGTGTGGCTCGCCGATGCCCTCGCTCATGCCGAACAGGGTGCGCAGTGACTGCCGGGCGAAACCGCTCTGGGCAAGCCACAGGCCGTAGGCCGCGGTGAAATTGCCGGCCAGCGGCACCTGTTCGCCGTGCAGGGTGATGCGCTCGGTAGCTTCCGGCGAATAGGCATCCAGTTCAACCCGGCGCGTCCGCATCACATCGTCCAGGCTGCTGCCTTCGAAGCGCAGCAACGCGGTGACGTTGATCGAGGACATCTCGCTGAACTCGGGCACCGAATCGTCATGCCGATGACGGCGGCCACGGCGTGCGCCCTCTTCGTCATCCTGCGGTGTCTCCGCCTTCGGGCCCTCAGGTGCGATCACCGGTGCGACCAGCTTCGGCGGGTCCATCACCATCACCAGCTCGGCACCGAAGCCATCACGGCGATAAGTACTGCGCAGCCCGACGAAGCTGACCGTGCCGGCCGGCACCAGCTGCGCGGGAATGCTCTTCAGGTTCAGCTGCTGGTAGTTGGAAGCCAGCGACCAGCTGCCAACCGAGATCGGCTTCGTGTAGTCCTCGCCAGCCAACGCAGCGGCGCGCGCGCGGACGAACAGCACCACCGCCGCCTTCTCGGCCGCGTAGTTGTAGTAGTCACGCACCTGCGTCTGCCGGTCTTCGAAGGCGCGATCCGATGGTGAGCGGCCGCTGTAGAACAGGTAGGCATAGGCGTAGCGCGCGGCTTCCAGCCAAGCGTCCAGCGCTGCGTCGCTCATCGGCGGATCGCCGGCTGCGGTCTTCTTCGGCGTCAGCGCCAGCGCGGCCTTCACCCACAGTTCGGACAGCGCAGACAGCCGCTGCTCGACATTGAGATCGTCGGTCATCAGCAGCGTGCTGCGGCAGACCAGGAAGTCCTTCTCGCACTGCGATTCGTCCAGGCCTGCCGCGCTTAGCGTCTCGCGCGCAGCGGGGCTGAGCTTGCCGGTATTGAGCACGTCGGCACGCTTGTTGACCAGCGAATCGCTGGATTTGACCTGCTTGACGGTGACCATCGCGCAACCACTGCTGCCCAGCAGCAGGAAGGCGGCGAACAACACCGGCAGCGCACGCTGCCAGCGGATCAGGAGGAGTCGAGTCATTACTGCGGGTCCTGCTCGGTGCCAGGTACGCCCTGGCGGATCACGGTGGAGAAGTGGTCGCCGCTGCCCAGGTCCGATGCACGCTGGGTGATGCGGCCCTTGTCATGCAGCTCGGCATAAGGCACGCCTGGGGTGAGTGCGCCGACCTCCTGCGCATACTCGGCCAGATACCCGGACAGCAGCAGGCGGTAGTCCAGCGGCAGGCGCGGCGCGATGTGGCGGGCCAGGTCGAAGACGATGGTGGTGCAGTTGCTGGTGAGCGTGTTGTAGAAGCCCGGCTTCGCATCCAGTTCGCGCGCCTGCGCGATGTACGCGGCAAACAGTTCCTTCAGCTGCGCGTGGTCCATGCCATGCAGGCGGTACAGGTAGACGTCCTCACCGCGCGCATTGGTGCGGGTGCGGATGATGTCGGTCTCCTCCGCGGCCACCAGGGTCATCTCGAACTTGCGGAAGAAGCCACCCAGCGCCGAGAAGGATTCGCCGCGTTCCTTGCGGATCTCCAGCGAGAACACCACGTGGCGACCATCGTCGAAACCGAACGAGATCAGGGTGTGGGCGATGGCCGGGCCCATCCAGTACGACAGCACCAGGTCGGCCGAACGCAGCTGGTCCAGGTCGTACGCGCGGCGCACCCAACGGGCGTCGTAGTCGGTTTCGCTGCGCCAGGTGAAATCACGCACGTTGTCGAACACCACGTGGCGCCCGTCGAAGGACACCACATGCAGGCGCTGGGCCACGTCATCGGCCCATACGCGGTCCTGGCGCGGGGTCAGCAGCAGCCACCACAGGCCGGCCAGCGCCAGCGACGCGCCGAACGCCATGCCCAGGCGACGATGGCCACGGCCACGCGCGACCTGCCACGACGCCCACAGCGCAACCAGCAGCCACAGCGCCGCAACGCCATTGGCCAGCCAGCCCGGCCCCGGCACCTGATAGGCCAGCAGCCCGGTCACCCACAACGCCGCCAGCGCCATGGCACTTCCTGTCATCCAACGTCCTGCGGCTCTCACTGGCATCCTGTCGCGGTCCCGAAGCCGCATAGTTAGCCACAAGCGGGTTCACCGTGGCATCTACGGCCCGTTCAGGCACGCCGGCGCACCGTCTCCGGCGGCCGCACGGCCAGATGAATCACACAGGAGCAATGATGGGCATCACTTCCGTGGCCGGCGTTCCGGTCCAACCCCGGCACCGCGCAACCTGCCACTGCGGCACGGTCGAGCTGCTGCTGGACCTGCCGGACGGCATCGTCGATCCCCGCCGCTGCGACTGCTCGATGTGCCGGCGCCGGGGTGCCATCGCCGCCAGCGTCCCCCGCCAGGGCCTGCAGGTGGTGCGCGGGCAGCATCACCTGCAGAAGTACCAGTTCAACACCCATGTGGCCGAGCACTACTTCTGCGGGGTGTGCGGCATCTACACCCATCACCGGCGCCGCTCCAACCCCGACCAGTACGGCTACAACGTGGCCTGCCTGGAGGGCATTGATCCGTTCGCGCTGGGGGTCATTCCGGTCAGCGACGGGGTCAACCACCCGTCAGACCGCACCGGCTAGTGGCGCGTGCGCCGCGGCGGCGTGGCGACCTTCTGCCAGGGCGCCATGCCGCTGCGCCCCGCCCGCGCGGGTCGTTTCAGCCAGGGCCGGCGCGGCGGTGCCTGCGGCGCATCCGCGGCCGGGGGAGGAAGCGGTCGACGGCCAGGCCAGAGATGATCGAGCAGCCACATGGCGGGTCTCCGTGGGGGGACGGGGACGATCAACATTAGACCCGGGTGGGCATGGGCGGCGTGAGCGGAAGACGACAACGGGATGACGGCGGAGGGGGCGATGAGCCTGCTACGCCGTATGCTCGGCCAACGTGCCTTTGCGTTTCCGCAGCAACAGGTGCAACAACACAGCACACACAGCCGTCAGCAGCGCCAGTACACGCAGCAGTGTTGCCAGCGCCTTGGCGCTGACCTGCTGCAGCTGCTCACCGCTCATCGCCGGCAGCAGTGCCGCCGCCTGGTCGCGGGACCCGCTCGCCAGATAGGCACCGGCACGCGCCAACGACGCGGGCGATGCCCCATGCAGCTGCTGGTCGACCAGCATCGCCAGCAGCGCCGTCACTGCGGCCAGGGCGATGCCTTCGCCCGCTACCCGCACGGTTCCGAAGATGCCGGCGGCCATGCCCGCACGCTGTACAGGCACCACGCTCACCGACAGCCCATCCATCAGGCCCCATGGCAAGGCCGTCCCTGCACCGACCAGCATCAGCAACGGCACCCACTGCAAGGGCGACGGCTGCGATGCGTGGCGCGACAACAGGTACAGGCCAGAGGCACAGACCAGCAGTCCCAGCGTGCACAGCCGCGCACTTCCAACGCGCTCCGCCCAGCGCGCAGCCAGCATCGGCAGCACCAGCATCGGCGCGGACAGCGCCAGCATCTGCAGTCCCACCAGCGTCGTGCTCTGGCCATGCACGCCCAGCAGTTGCAGAGGCAACACGACCAGCAGCACCACGTAGCCCAGACAGGTCGCCACCGGCAGCAGCTGGACGCCGAGAAACGCCGGTTGCCAGAACAGTGAGAGGTCCAGCAACGGGGAAGGATGCAGCCGTTCGGCACAGACGAACGCGCCGCCCAACAGCAGCGTCGCCAACAGCGCCAGCTGCACGCGACCGGCGTGCAGGCCGTACTCTCCCAGCCACAGCAGGGCCAGGGTCAATGCCGCCAGCATCAGGCTGAAGCCCAGCATGCCGGCGATGTCCAGCCGTCCGCGCTCGCCCCGGCTTTCGGGCAACGCGCGCGCGGCCAGTGCGAACGCCGCCAACGTCAGCACACCGCCTGCAGCGAACACGCTGCGCCAGCCCAGCGCCTGCAGCAACAGGCCCGCGAGCAGCGGCCCCAGCGCCAGGCCCGCACCGAATGTCGTGCCCAGCAGGGCGAAGACACGGGCACGCCTCGGTCCCTGCCAGCCCTGCGCCAGCGCAGCGGTGCCCGAGGCCAGCGCTGCGGCAGCGGCAACGCCCTGCAGAGCGCGCGCCAGATCCAGCCACAGCAGCGTAGGCGACAGGCATACAGCGGCCGTCGCGACGGTGAAGCCGGCCGTGCCCAGCAGGAACATCCGCCGTCGGCCATGGCGATCAGCCAGGCCACCGGCAGCGAGCAGCAGGCTGCCGAAGGTGAGCATGAAGGCGTTGGTCACCCAGGCCAGCGCAGTGGGCGATGCCACTGAGGAGCGGGACAGCACCGGCACCGCGACGGCGCCGGCGGTGAAGGACAACGGCAACGCCAGCGCGGCCAGGCAGACCGCAAGCAGGGCCCAGCGCTGCTGCGCGCGGACAGGTACAGGGAGCATCGAATCCGGGGCCATGCGGGCCTCCATCCATCAGGGGCATTGATGATGGACAGGCCGCTATTCCAGAAAAACAGGCTCGATGGACGTTGATTACGTCCAACCGTTCCGCAATCATGCTCCCCATGGACTCCATCTCCGCCCTGCTCGCCTTTGTCCGCACCGCGGAGGCAGGCAGCATCGTCGGTGCGGCCCGCGTACTCGGCCTGTCAGCCTCGGCCGTCGGCAAGCGCATAGCCCGCCTTGAGGTCGACCTGGGCGCGCGCCTGTTCCAGCGCACCACCCGCCGCGTGCACCTCACCGACGAAGGCGAACTGCTGCTGCAGCGCTGCCGGCGTGCACTGGACGAGCTTTCCGAAGCACAGGCGGACCTGGCGCAGCGACAGCACGCCCCCAGTGGGCTGCTGCGCATCGGCCTGCCCACCATCGGCTACCGTTTCCTTCTACCGGTGCTGCCCGGATTCCAGCAACGCTACCCCCGGGTGCAGCTGGAACTGGAGTTCAATGACCGCATCGTGGATGTGGTCAGCGAAGGGCTGGACGCGGTGATACGCAGTGGCGAGCTGGCCGATTCCAGCCTGACCGCACGGCGACTGGGCGGCTTTCGTTTCATCCTCTGTGCGGCACCGGGGTATCTGAAGGCGCACGGCATTCCCGGCGATGTAGGCGACCTGCGCCTGCACACCGCGCTGCGCTTCCGTTACCCCACCACCGGAAAACTGCATCCGTGGCAGCTGCCGGGCATCGAAGGCGACGCCGGGGCGCGCCTTTCCACGGCGATGACCTGCAACAACATGGAAGCCGTGCTGGCCGCTGCGATCGGTTGCATGGGCCTGGCCTGGATGCCGGACTTCCTCGCCGCTGACGCGCTGGACGATGGCCGCCTGCAACGGGTGCTGCCTGCGCTGCCCACGTACCAGGGGCAGTTCTCGTTGCTATGGCCCGGTGGGCGCCATCCCAGTGCACGCCTGCGGGTGTTCATCGACTACGCCGTTGCCAACCTGTTCCAGGACGCCTCATAAAAAGGGGACGGAGGGGATTAAGTCGTTTCAGGCACAGCAGGGCCAGTTACGACTTAATCCCCTCCGTCCCCTTTTTCCTAGCGACTGAAGCGGCGGGCGCCTGCCACGCAGATCACCGCGACCGCGGTCACCAGCACCATGCTGAGGCTGACCGATTCGTGCAGCAGCAGCGCAGCCAAGGCGAGGCCGAAGAACGGTTGCAGCAGCTGCAACTGGCCAACAGCGGCGATGCCGCCCTGCGCCAACCCGCGGTACCAGAACAGGAAGCCGATCAGCATGCTGAACACCGCCACGTAGCCCAGCGCCCACCACGCCGAGGCACCGACCGCAGTGAACGAGGCCGGGCGCATCAGCACCGTCAACGGCAGCATCACCGGCAGCGCCAGCAGCAGTGCCCAGCTGATCACCTGCCAGCCGCCCAGATGACGGGCCAGCCGGCCGCCTTCGGCATAGCCCAGCCCGCACACCACGATGGCCGCCAGCATCAGCAGGTCAGCCTGCAATGACGCCTCGATGCCGTTGCGCACCGCATAGCCCACCACGCAGGCGCTGCCCAGCAACGAGAACAGCCAGAAGGCAGGACGCGGCCGCTCGCCACCGCGCAGCACGCCGAACAGCGCAGTGCTCAGCGGCAACAGGCCGAGGAACACGATGGTGTGTGCCGATGACGCATGGCGCAGGGCGAGCGCGGTCAGCAGTGGAAAACCGACCACAACGCCGAGGCTGACCACCACCAGCCCAGGCAGATCACCGCGCCGCGGCCACGGCTGGCGCAGCATAAGCAGCAGCGCCAGGCCAAGCACGGCGGCGATGGTGGCGCGTGCGGCGGTGACGAACCCGGCATCCAGCTGCAGCACCGCCAGGCGGGTGGCCGGCAACGAGCCCGCGAAAATCACCACCCCAATGAAGCCATTGATCCAACCGCTCGCCGACCGTTCCACGCCTGTGATCCTGAAGTGCCAGGCGACGCCTGGCGGAGCCTGTATGGAAGCATCCATGGCGGAACCGCCCCAGCTACAATCCAGTACAGTCGCAAAGAACTGTATTGCCCACACTTCCACTACAGTGCTGACATGCCACGTCCGCTTACCCGCATCGAATCGGTCATCCAGGCGGTCCGCAACCGCATCACCGCGCGGGTCGATGGCCCCGGCTCCCGCCTGCCTTCGGTGCGCGCGCAGGCGGCAGCGATGGGGGTGTCGGTCTCCACCGTGGTCGAAGCCTACGAGCGCCTGGCGGCCGAAGGGCTGATCAGCGCGCGTGCCGGTTCCGGCTTCTACGTCAGCGGACCGGCCGCACCGCTCGCCCTGGCCGAAATGGAACCGCGGCTGGACCGCGCGGTGGATCCGTTGTGGGTGTCGCGGCAATCGCTGGAAACCCCGCCGGGCCACCTCAAGCCGGGGTGCGGGTGGATGCCCAGTAACTGGCTGTATCACGATGGCATGCGCCGCGGCCTGCGTCGGCTGGCGCGTGCCGATGCAGTGCATCTGGTCGACTACGCCGGACCACTCGGGCTGCCCGCGTTGCGCCAGCTGCTGCAGAGGCGCAGCGCCACGCTCGGCATCGATGCACCGATGGAGCAGATCCTGCTGACCGACTCCGGGACGCACGCGGTCGACCTGATCTGCCGTTTCCTGCTCAAGCCCGGCGACTGCGTGCTGGTCGATGACCCGAGCTACTTCAACTACCACGCGCTGCTGAAGGCGCACCAGGTACAGGCAGTGGGTGTGCCGTACACACCCACCGGCCCGGACCTTGAAGCGTTCGATCGTGCATTGCAGGACCATTCCCCACGGCTGTACATCACCAACTCGGGCCTGCACAACCCGACCGGTGCGGTGCTCTCGGCCAGCACCGCGCATCGGCTGCTGGGGCTGGCCGAACGCAGCGAGTTGATCATCGTCGAGGACGACATCTTCGCCGACTTCGAACTGCAGCCGGCGCCCCGGCTGGCCGCGCTCGACGGGCTGTCACGGGTGATCCACGTCGGCAGTTTCTCCAAGACGCTGTCGGCCGCTTCGCGCTGCGGCTACATCGCTGCACGTCATGACTGGATCGAAGCATTGACCGACCTGAAGCTGGCGACCAGCTTCGGCGGTGGTCATCTGGCCGCGCAGCTGATGCACATCGCGCTGACCGACAGTGGCTACCGACGCCACATGCAGTCGATACGCTCGCGGCTGGCCGACGCGCGCCGGCACACACTGCGGAAACTGCAGACGCTGGGCATCACGCCGTGGCTGCAACCGGAAGCCGGCCTGTTCCTCTGGTGCCAACTTCCCGATGGCCGCGATTCCGCCGCGCTGGCCCGGCAGTGCCTGCGCGAAGGCATCGTGCTGGCACCGGGCAACGCGTTCAGCCAGTCGCAGCGCGCGGCCGACTATCTGCGCTTCAACGTATCGCAGTGCCAGGACGCACGGATCTGGCAAGTGCTGGCGCGGGCATTGCGCTGAGCTGGATGCAAGCCGGTCAACGCAGCTAGGAGTGTCCCGCGGCAAAGGCACTTGCATGCCACGGTACAGTGGTATGTCCCCTGCTGCAGGAATTCGCGCATGTCCACGTTCTCCGACCCACAGGCGGTGGCCCGCTATGCCGAAGCGCCACTGCGCCAGGTGCCTGGGTTCCTCGCGTTGCAGCAGATGAGCCGCCTGCTGCTGGCCGAACGTGTTCCTGCGCAGGGCCGCGTACTGGTACTCGGTGCCGGGGGCGGGCTGGAGCTGAAAGCCTTCGCCGAGGCGCAACCGGGCTGGCAGCTGCTGGGTGTGGATCCGGCCGCGCCGATGCTCGCGCTGGCCGAGCAGACACTGGGCCCGTTGAACGCACGCGTCGAACTGCTGGAAGGCTACATCGACGATGCCCCGGACGCGCGCTTCGATGGTGCCAGCTGCCTGCTTACCCTGCACTTCCTCGATGCCGCGCAGCGCCTGCACACGCTGCGCGAGCTGCACAGGCGCCTGCAGCCCGGCGCGCCGCTGGTGGTGGCGCACCACAGCGTGCCGCAGGATCCGGCCGGCAAGCTCCGCTGGTTGCAGCGCTACGCCGCGTTCGCCGAAGCCTCGGGTGTTGCCCACGCCGATGCGCAGCGCGCGATCGACGCCATTGCCGAGCGGCTGCCGCTGCTGGCGCCCGAACAGGAGGTCGCCCTGCTGCAGGAGGCCGGCTTCGACGGCGTGGAGCTGTTCTATGCAGGCTTCAGCTTCAGGGGCTGGGTGGCGTACGCCGGGTGATGCCTACGGCACCACGATGATGCCGATGCGCTGCATCAACAGCGCCACCTGCTGCACATCCAGCGTGGCGCCACGCAGGTTGGTGCTGCGCAGGTCCAGCTCACCCAGCTCCGAGTGGGTCAGGTCGCAGTCGGTGAAGTTGGCGCTGTTCCAGTCGATGCCCTCGAACTGGCCACCGGACAGGTCCGAGCCGGCAAAGCTGGCGCCACTCACGCTCGCACCGTCCCAGCGGTTCTCCCACAGTTCGCATTTCTCCAGCGTGACCCGCGAGAAATTGGCATAGCGCAGGTTCGACTTCTTGATGAAGGCACTGCAGAACCCGCTGCGCGGGGTGATCTGGTTCATGAAGCTGGCGTTGCTGAAATCCGCGCCCTGCGCGCGGCACTCGCTGATTTCCAGGCCCAATGCCTTGACGAAATTGAAGTGGCACATGCTGATGTCGTAGCTGCGGAAGCTGGCTTCCTTCAGCGTGGCGCCGTTGAAGCGGCAGCCACTGCGGCTTTCGGCGTCATAGAAGCTGCAGTTGATGAACTCGGTGGCGGTCAGGTCCACGCTGGAAAAATCGCATTCGTGGAACTGCTGGTCGACCACTTTCTGGCCGGTGTACTGGTTCGCGCCAATGCGCAGCTTGCGGTGAACGGTGGGGGGACATCGTGGATTCCATGCCAGGTGCCCCGCCATGATGCCGGGCCGCGAGGGCGATCCATAGACGTGGGCGCGGGAGGATTCACCGGCAGTCCAGCCGCGCTGTGTCCCCGATGCCAATTGCACGTTGTTGCACATTTATGCACGAATGTGCAGACTTATGGCATGAGCTCAGACCCCAGCCCCCTCCCCGCCCAACGCACTCGGCAGATCCTCGAAGAACTGCGCCAGCAGGGCCGCGTGGTCGCTGCCGAACTGGCGCGCCGCTATGCCGTCTCCGAAGATTCGATCCGCCGCGACCTGCGCGAGCTGGCCGCACAGGGCCTGTGCCAGCGTGTCTACGGCGGCGCCGTGCTGCCACCGCCCAAGGAACGCCCGCTGCGCGAGCGCCTGACCCGCGACCGCGGCGACAAGGCCGAGCTGGCCGCCCGCGTCTGCGCGTTGCTGCAACCCAATCAGGTTGTACTGCTCGATGCCGGTTCAACCAACCTGGCGATCGCCCAGCAGTTGCCGCCCGCCCTCGGCTTGACGGTGATCACCAATGCGCCACAGATCGCCACGGCCGCCAGCATGCTTGATGGCACCTCGGTGCAGCTGATCGGCGGCCGCCTGGCCAGCGGTGGCGGTGCGGTCGGCGCAGAAGCACTGGCCCAGGTGCAGCGCCTGCGCGCCGACGTGTACCTGCCCGGCCCCTGCGCGGTGGACGGCGATACTGGTGTATGGGCAATGGATGCAGAAGAGGCCACGCTGAAGCGCGCGATGGTCGCGTGCAGCAGCCGCGTCATCGTCGCCGCCACTACTGAAAAGCTCGGTGCCCGCGGCCACTGGCAGATCGCCAGCCTCGACGAGATCGACGACCTGGTGCTCACCACCTCGGCCCCGCCGGCGCTGGCGGCACGCTTCCGCGCCGCAGGCATCGCGGTACACCCCACTCCGCCCTGACCGTACCGCTCATGTCCGTTGCCAACCGCGCGCGTGCCGAACAGCACGCGACCCGCGCTGCGTTCTTCATTCCCGGCTTCGCCACTGCGCTGTGGGCCACCCTGGTGCCGTTCGCCAAGGCACGCACCGGGATCAACGACGCCACGCTGGGGCTGGTACTGCTCTGCCTCGGTGCCGGTTCGCTGCTGGCAATGCCGTTGTCCGGCGTGCTGGCCGCGCGCCTCGGTTGCCGGCGGGTGATGGTGGCCAGCAGCCTGCTGATCTGCCTGACCGTGCCCGGCCTGGCGCTGGCCGGTTCGGCTTGGGCACTCGGGCTGGTCCTGTTCGTGTTCGGTGCCGCCGTGGGCGCAATGGACTGCACGATGAACGTGCAGGCCGTCATCGTCGAGCGCGAAGCACGGCGCGTGATGATGTCCGGCTTCCATGCCTTCTTCAGCATCGGTGGTTTCCTCGGCGCGGCCACCATGACCGTGCTGCTGTCCGCACAGCTGCCGCCCTTGGCATCGGTGCTGATCGGCGTTGGCGCCATGCTGCTGGTGATGCTGTTGTCGGCAGCGCACTGGCACAGCGAACGCATGCCGCACGACACACCGATGCTGGCCCTGCCGCACGGCATCGTGTTGTTCATCGGCGTGCTGGCGTTCGTCGCCTTCCTCGGTGAAGGCGCGATGCTCGACTGGAGCGCGGTGTTCCTCAGCGATGTGCGGCGCGTCGATGCCAGCCTGGCCGGCGTCGGCTACGTGACCTTCACCCTGACCATGACCGTGGCGCGCCTGTTCGGCGACGCACTGGTGGCGCGCGTGGGCCGCCAGCGTGCGATCGTCTTCGGTGCTCTGCTTGCCGCTGCGGGCGTGCTGGTGCTGACCCTGGTCACGCCGTGGCAGGCGTCGCTGGTCGGCTACGTGTTGGTCGGCCTCGGTTGCGCCAACATCGCGCCCGCGCTGTTCTCGCTGGCCGGTCACCAGACCCGCATGCCCGGCGCGCTGGCGATCACTGCCGTGTCCACGCTCGGCTTTGCCGGCATCCTTGCCGGACCGGCGCTGATCGGCTTCGCCGCAGACCATTTCGGCCTGATCGCCGCGTTCGTCGGCGTGGCCACGGCCTTGTTGCTGGTGGCGGTGTCCACGCGCTGGCTGCGGGTGTAGCCCAGGGCATCAGCGCCGCCTGCGCCGCAGCTTCATCCGCAATCGCCGATAGCCGATCACCGTCGCCGTGGCACACAGTGCGGTGCCAGCAGCGCTCAGCAGCAGCAGCACCGCCAGCCGGGTACCTTCCTGGCGCAGCATCGCCGGCAGGTCCCAGCTGTGCAGGAAGTAGAACAACCAGCGCCCCACCCGCTCGCGATGACCCATCGTCAGCAACGGATCGCCCGTAGCCAGGTCGAGATAGACGCGCGTCGCCTCGGCATCACCGAAGTCCACCACGGCCACCGGGAAGCGGCGTACCGCTGCACCATTCATGGCCTCGGGCGCACGCGGATAGAAGTACGCATCCGCTGCATGCTGCACCACGAAGCCCTGCATCGGTGCATCGGACAACGCACGCACCTTCTGCTGCAGCCAAGCTGCCGGCAGCAACCGCGTAACCTGCAGATGCCCATTGCTGCCGGACACGATGCGAGTATGACCCTGCCCGTCCAGCAGCACCGCAAGCAGCTCACCACTGATCCGTCGCCACTGAATCTCCACCGGCTGAAAGCGCGCGGCTTCGGCCACTGCCAGAAGCGTGTCAGGATCACCCAGTGCACCGTCCACCGCCACCGCGCCGCCACGGTAGTGCTCAACATCGATCGCCTCTCGCGTGCTGCTGAAGACGCCCAATGGATTCATCGACATCAGGCCGCTGAAGATCCAGGTGAACACGAAGGCCGCAGCACACAATCCGATCAGATGGTGCCAGCGCATCCACGGCTCGACGTACGGTGTCTTCGCACCGGAACGATAGTGGCCACGGAAACGCCAGCGCCACACACCCACCACGATGCCGCTGACCGCCGCCAGCGTGCACAGTGCGGACAGCACGATCACCACCCACGTCCACACCGGGTCCACCGACTGCATGCGCAGGAAATACAACCAGTGCAGCCAGGCGCCCACATAGTTCCAGCGCTGCTGCATATGCGGCGCGTCCAGCACCACTTCGCCGGTACGCGAAGACACATACAGGTCGCCCGGTTGCTCACCGCCCACCTCGACGCGATACAGCGGCCGATGCGCATCCAGAGCGCGCGAATGCGTCCAGCGGTCCTCGTCCACGCGCATCGCACCCACGAAGGCCGGGCCGCCCGCGAACTGTGCAGCGGACGCTTCGGCACGCTGTGCCGACACCGGCAGCAGCGCCTGGCCGGTCACGGCAGACCAGGCGCCCACGTTGCTGCCACTTCGCACCACATACGCCGGCTCGCCACGCAGTGTGGTCAATGCCACAGCCTCCGGCTCGGCCTGCACGGCAGCCGGCAGTACCGACAGCCCCTGCAGGTCGCGGGCCTCACCCAGCACCGGCAACGCCGCCAGCCGCTCACCGGGTGTCAGCTTCGGGTAACCAATGAACAGCATCACCATGCCGCTGACGAACCACAGCAGCATCAGCAGGCATCCGCCGATGCCCAGCCAGCGGTGCACCAGGTAGGTCCAGCGCTTGGCGGTGGATCGCAACGTCATCGCCAGCGTCCTCAGAAGCGATGGTCAACAGTGAATTCGACGCGCCGGTCTGCACCCAGCAACCACTGCGTACTGGTGTAGTACGCGGTGGCGTAGTACGCCTTGTCGAACACGTTGAACAGGCGCGCGCTCACCCGCGTGCGCGGTGCCGCCTGCCAGGTCAGCGCCAGGTCGGTGGTGCTGTAGCCGGGCAGCTCCAATGTGTTGGCGTTGTCGGCGTAGCGCTTGCCGACGTAACGCACGCCCCCCGCCGCACTCCAGTCCGGTGCGAACTGCCAGCTGAGCCACGCACTGGCCAGGCGCTCGGCCACGTTAGGCGGCACGTTGCCATCACGCGATACCAGCACCGCCGGCGAACCCGTGGTTTCCAGGAAGTCCTCGAATTCGGCCTTCAGCACCGTCGCGTTGGCATCCAGCGTCCAGTGCGGCGCGACATTCCAGGTCAACGACGCTTCAATACCGCGCGAGGTCTGCGCGCCCACCTGCACGCGGCGATCCGGCACCAGCGGATCGCGGCTGAGCAGCCCGGTCTTGCGGATGCGGTACGCCGCCAGCGTCCACTCGCCACCGTCGAACGCCTGCTTCAGGCCCACCTCGATCTGCCGCCCCTTGGCTAGATCGAACGCTCCATTCGCGGGGCTGATCATCAGCAGTCCACTGACCGGATCTGCCGCCTGCGAGTACTGCGCATACAGGCTCAGCGTCGGCTGCAGCGCAAATACCGTGCCGGCGCGCCAGCCGGTGCTGCTGTAGGTTTTCGAGAACGCGTTCTGGCCACTGATCAGATCGGTGCGATCGATGCGCGCGCGATCGTGGCGCAGGCCAGCCAGCACCGACCAGCGCTCGCTCAGCGCCAACCGGTCTTCCACGAACAGCGCGTACTGCTCGGCGGCGTTGCGGTAGCGCGGCAGGTTCGGCGCGTCGCTGGCGAACTGGCCCGGCACCGGATGGAACGGATCGACCGGGCCGGAGCTGCCCGTATAGGTGTTGTTGGTGTGCTTGAAGTGCGCGCGGTTGGCGTCCAGGCCCACCGCGAAGCTGTTCGCCCTACCGCCCACATTGCCCTGCACGCGCAGCGTCGAGGTCAGCCCGGTCTGGTCCTGGTTGTGGGTGATCTGGGTGTTGCCCGAGCGATCGATCAGGCCGGTGCGCGGGTTGTAGACATAGGCCTCGGCGTTGCGCCAATCGCGCTGGCTGTCGATCTGGTAGAGGCGCGTGCGCCATTTCACGTTCGCGTTCGGTGTCCACAGCGCATCAAGCTGGGTCCAGCGGTCGCGATAACGGATCTCGCTGTCGTCCACGTTGTAGTTGCGATGGCGCAGCGCGTCCAACTGGCGTCCCTCCACCAGCGGCGTGCCGAAGTAGCGCATCGGCTTCTGATGGCCCTGCGCGTGGGTCAAGGTCAGCTGCAGGTCGGTGCGCGGCTGCCACAGCAGCGCGCCGGAGAAGGTGGCATCGCCGTTGCGTCCCCGATCGACCCAGCCACCGCTGTAGTTGCCGCTCACATCCAGCCGGTAGGCCAGCTCGGGCGTCAGCGCGCCGCCACTGCCGAAACCCAGGCGCGCGGTGTCCTCGCTACCCACGGTCACGCTGATCTCGTTTTCGATGGCGCCGCGCGAGGGCTTCTTCGGCACGATGTTGATCACCCCGCCGATCGCACCGTCGCCGTGGATGACCGAGGCCGGCCCGCGCAGTACTTCGATGCGCTCGATCGACCAGGTATCGAACGGGAAGGTGATGCCCACGCCGCCGTACTGGCGCAGCCCGTCGTACAGCCGCATCACCGAGGCGCCATCGGTGAAGCCACGGCTGGACAGCGCACTCAGACCGTTGCCCGGGTGCGGCATCGCACTGATCGCACCTGCCCGGCTGATCGCATCGTTGAGGTTGCTGTCGCCGCGCTGTTCCAGCTGTTCGCGCGAAATCACCGTCAGGCTGGCCGGCGTCTGCAGCACGCTCAAGCCCAACGCAGAGCCTGCGCTGGCGGTGGATGACAGCTCACCGCTGCGAGCATCGACCACGCGCACGGTCTCCAGCGTGGTCGGGGGTGCCGCGTCGGCGGCAAGCAGGGGCGCAGCATGCAGGAGCAACGCGCACAGCACAGGCAGCGTCGCCCGGCGCAGGCGCGCGGGGTTGGGGTTCGTTTTCATTTTTTCACGGCATGCAAGGCCACCCCGCGATGGCAGGGCAGCAATCAGAAAGGGACAGACACGCGCGTGCGGGCACCGGCCGTGGCCGGCAACCTCATGGAAAAACGATCAGTGCAACGCGCGTGCGGCTCAGGCAGCCATCAGTGCCGGTGGCCCACGCGCTCCCAACGTGCCGCCGATTCGTTGCGGCAACGCCTGCACCGCGCCGCGCAGTGCGCGGCACACCGGTACCATCGGCGCCAACAGCAGCACGGCCGCCACCAGCAGGGTGATCAGCCGTGCAGCGATCAGGCAGTAATCGCAGTCCACACCCATCTCGTGATCGGCATGCGGATCGGCGGGCGGCTTCTTTGCGGTCTCGCCGTGCGGCATCGCCATCGCGTGATGGTCGTGGTGCCCTTCCATCGCGTGCTGCGCATGCTCTGCGTGCATTGCGTGGTCCATGGCGGCCACCGGCGCAGCGGCAGCCACGTGACCCTGCGCCAGCCAGCGGCTCACCAGCGGGGCGAGCAGCACCAGCAGCATGGCAAGCCAAGCCAGGGCCTGGAACCGGCGGTGGAGGACAGAATGACGCACCCGGCCATTCTACGGGCCTGTGCCCAACCTTGGACCCCGTTCAGGGTTTGCCCCCTGCGACACGGTGACGCAGGAGCTCGCCTCGCGCGGCGACATGTGAATGCACCACACCGCGGTCCCTGCGCTTGCGGGCTCTGCCTCGCCAACGTTAGGGTTCAATTGGCCACGGCAAGGAGCCAGAGGAATCTGCATGACCACCCGCATCACACACCGGCAGCGCATCAGCCTGCTCGGCCTGACCGCGCTGCTTGCTGCCTGCGCCGACAAGGGGCCGCCCCCACCGCCAGAGCCGCTGGAACTCTCACAGCCCATCGCCGTGGACGCGCCCGGCCAGCAGGTGCAGTTCGAGTTCGAAACCACGGCGCGCAATTTTGCCAGCTACCGCACTTATGCGGTGGAACTGGAACTGCAGCGGCGAAGTCCAGCCACAACGGGCACGCCCGATATAGCAAGTATCAACATCCCATTCGAAGTATCCCTGCAGCGTCGGGAAGGCACTACCTGGCAGGAGATTGCAACACAGGACAGCTATCAGGCACGCGCGCGCAACGGTGTTGAGCCGCTCCCCTCGTGGCACCACTCTGAGAGCTGGCGCTATGCCTCGCTCGCATCAGGCAGCGACGGCAACTACCTCCTGAACGTGACAGCGCTGCCGCTGGAGCTCGACAGCAGATACCGGCTGCAGATTCAAACGGTCCATGCCATATCAGGACTGCAAGACTATTCGGCAAGGCTAGTCGTGCACGCCTCGCGTCCTGCAGGGAAGTGACACCATTCATTCGAAGGAACGAAGGAGTTTCCATGAACAAGCCCCGCTACAGCCTGGACATTGTCATTGCCGCACCCGGCACCCCACTGCTCGATCCCGATTCGGGAAAGCAGCAGCTGACGCCCGATGGCACTCCTGATACTTCCGGGCCTGGCCACATGTTCTATGTTCTGCATGCTACAGGTAAAGCGGCGCAGAGTTTCGGCTTCGCACCCGTCGAGCATGGCAGCATGAATGGTCCCGGGCGCATCGTCAGAGACGACGTGAAAGTCTATAAGGACCCCGCCCATGTCCGCACCATCGAAATCACCGAAGCCCAGTACAACAAGCTCAAGGCGTTCGGCGACGATCCAGTGAAGTACGGCTTCAGCAAGCACTATGCCGACGTGCGCCACAACTGCGTGGACTTCACCTGGGGCGCATTGAATCACGCCGGCATCCAGCGCAAGCACAGCCTGGACGTGAACAGCATCGGCGGCCCCGTTGGCCAGTTGCTGCCCGATGTCCGCATTCCGCTGGGCGTCCAGTCACAGGGCAAGGACGGCTATCGTCCGCTGCGCAACATCCATGGCGTGGACAGCATTGAGCCCCCTTTCCCCAACAGCGAACTCAACCGCACCACCACTCATCCCCTGCCCGAGCGCAGCTTGAAGCAGCGTCTGCTCAGCGAAACCGACGGCATTGATGGCCCCTTGGGCGAGCGTCTGGCTGCGGACGCGCGCGCACCGGGGCACAGCCTTCATGCCTTGGACCAGAAAGTGCGTACCGCACTCGCCCAGGCCAGCGAACAGCAGGGACTGCCCCCCGGCCAGGAGCACGAACGACTGGCAGGCCATCTGACCCACGCGGCGGTGCAGGCCGGCTTCAGCGAAAAGGACACGCTGCAGGTGGCATTCAGTTCAAACAGCACCGCCGAGGCACCCGGCTACGTATTCCTGCATCGCAGCGGCGACACCGCCTCGCCGGACCCTGCCGCCAATCGCCAGCGCCTGTCCCTGCTCGATACGCAGCAGGGCGATGTGGATATGCTGTATCAGAAGGCCAACGTGCAGCAGCAATCCCGCGACGCAAGCCGACTGGCGCAGGACGAGCAACAGGCACAACAGCAGGCGTCGCCGCGCATGGCCTGACCCAGCCGCATCAGGCGCTGACACCGTTCCCGCATCAACTCACGTACTGCGCCTGACCGTTCCCGAACGACCAGTTCTCCTTCTTCACTTCCACCAGATTGATGAACACATCCTCGCGGCGGATGCCCACCGCCGCATGCAGTCCATCGGCGATGCCGGCGTACAACGCCTTTTTCTGCTCGAGCGTGCGCCCTTCGTTCCAGGTGATCTGGATGCAGATGAAGTCGTCGGTGCGATCCACGCCCAGGTAACCGGGGTCGTAGATCAGCGTGCCGGGCGCGTGTTCCTGGAAGATCTGGAAGCGATCGTTTTCCGGCACCCCCACCGCGCGCATGGCCTGGTAGATGGTTTCGCCGACGCGTTGCAGGTAGTCGGCGGATTTACCTTTGCGAAGATCGATACGGGCGAGCGGCATGGTGGCACTCCAGAGTGGATAGGCACGGCAACGGGCTGAGACTACGCCTGCCCGGGGCGGCGGGACAGCGCAGGGATGGAACCCTCTGGCTCCATGCGTGGCGTGGTCCCGCCTCCGCCGCGCGGGGTGACGCGATTGCCGTGGCGGCATCCCTCCGGAGTCGCCATGTGCACGGTCGGCAGGGGCGGCGATGCGCGCCATCAGTGATGGGCCGCACTACTTGCAGGTGTCGGACGACACACAACGGGAAACGTCTGGCCTGCCTAGGGACAGTTGAGAATTTTCCTTACAGACCGATGTGATTGCCCGGCTTGAAGATCGCCGCGCCGAGGCAAGACGCCTTGGCCGGGATTGGCGTCTCGAATAAACGAACAGGCTTCAAGGACTGCGAGAGAAATCGCAGTTGAGAGAATGCATCGACTGCCCTCATTGGCGGGCGGTGCGTGGGGATCGCAAGATCCGCCAGGCGTTCTTCTCCCTTGAAGCTTGTTTGCCTTGGTACGCCAACCCGCACCGTCCGCCACCTTCACTCCGGAAGGTGGCCCTACGCCAGTGAGGGTTTCGCCATGACCAACTGCACCGCCATCCATCCCCGCCTGCACGCCTTGATCGGCGACATCGCCGCCGACGTGCCCGGGGACCTCGCACGCGAGATCGAGTGCGCCCTGAACGAACAGAACCTTCCGGCGCAGTCGGCCACGTTCTTCGCCCGTCTCAATGCGATCAACCATGCCGACGGTGGTGACGGACAGCCGTGCATCAGCCTCATCCTCGGCGCCAGCAATCACGCTTCGTTGCGCCGCTCGCTATCCGGGCTCGGCGCATTGCTCGATCTGCTGCAGGCCGCGGACCATGCGCGCAACGAAGGCGGCCCGGACGAACAGTTGGGCGCCTTCCATATCGACGGACTGATCGTGGCCGCACGCCAGCTGGTGCGCGAGGCACATCATTGCCTCTCCAGCGGCGATGCCTGACCGGCCCGGATGTGCTCCCGCTACAATCGCGCAGGGAGCGCAGGAGACCGCAATGGACGCCGAACACCTGGAGTACTTCAAGGCCGCACTGGAAGGCCGCGCAAGCGTGGGCTGGAACGTCTGGTTCGCCGCCAACCAGCAGGCGCTGGCACAACAACTGAGCCGCCCTGCACTGCTGCGCTTGAAGTTCAGCACACTGGATGAAGCCGAACGCCTGCTGGCAGAGGCCGGCATCGCGCCCAGCAGCACGGCGGGCAAGCGCTACGAAATGTACTGCGCGCAGTTTTCGGCGGACGTGGTGGACGCGAACGGTCGCCCGCTACCGGCGATCTGGCGCGCGGCGCACGGCGGTGCCATCGGCCTGCTTGCCGAGGGTGAGCAGGAGGCCGGCCAGGCGAAGTTGCTCGCGGAGTTCCGCCGCGTCCGCAAGCGCGGGCTGCAGCAGGCCCATGAATGGTTGGCCGATCTGTGCTTTGAAGGCGAGATGGAACTGACCAGCGGTAGTGCCGAGGTGGGCCGTAGCCTGCTGGCGGTGATGGTGCAGGCCGGCAGCGACCACGACCTGCTCGATGCTTCGGCGATGATCGCGCGCGAGCTGCTGGAGGAGCATGGCTGAGGCGGCGCGGCGCCATCTACGAGGGTGGCTTGCAGATGCGCACCATCTACATGCGCGAGTCCGTGTCGATCCAGCTGCTGAAGGAGCTGTATGCCGAGGCTGGCGAGGCTGGTTTCATCTGCCACACCCGTCTGGACGTGGCATCGGCCTACCCCAAGGCGTTCACCGTCATCGAAGGCGTGACGGCCACCGAGTAAAGGGCGGGGCCAGCCGGCGGTGCCCCTGACAACACCGGCAGCCTGGGCGGCGCCAGCGCGGGCAGCGTCCTCAGCGTCGTGACCAGGCAACGGGAGGGGGGAGGTCGAAACCTGATTGGCCTCCCCCCTCCACACGCCCACTTCTCTTCAGCCGTCAGTTGACAGAATCGCTTTTCGGCCGAAGTAATCGAACGTCGGTGTTGAGTCATCGGCACCGTTCGCCGACTGATGCAACAGCGCTGACCTAGACGACCCGCCTTGCCTTGTTCACGCGGGCTGCTCGGACTATCCAACGAGCGATACTTTTCACGCTTTGGGCAGTCAATCCGGTGCATATCTGACGCTGCGGAGCCGACAGATCAGAAGTAATACGCCTGACCTGCTTACGGACCTCCCTTAACCAATTCCACTCAGCTTGGAGAGCCGCGTCCATGTCGCCTGCATAGCGCGCGTCCAAGGCCGCCAGCAGGCCGCGGTTTACCTTCCCGTCAGAAACGATCATGCCACTCATAAGGACTGGATCGACATTTTGCAGCCAGGGCACCGCACGCCCGGCCAAGTTCCCTACTCCAAATGCATGAATCGACGAGTAGTCCGCAGCCTCGATCTGCGCGACGTATTTTGGAACCTCCAGAGCAGCGCGGTAGAGAGCCGCCCCATTCGCTGCGCAGTTAACAAGTCTGGTGGCTTGCACAAAGGAACTTGTCTCTCTTTGATGGTAGCCGAGACTTCCGTAGGACTCGCTAAGGTCGTAGCGTGAGCCCCCCAACTCTAGGCCCTTACTGACTTCTTCACGCATCAGGTATTCCTCAAGCCAGTCTAAGGTTTGCTTTCCCGGAATTAGCTCGACGCCCCATTCCTCAAGGCGCAGTGAGATGCCCACGGCATGGAGAAGTTCGCCGACCTTTAAAAGCCTGCTACTCTCCAAATCGGACACAAGCTCCAGTCGTGCTGAATCGTATTGGCAGGTAGACATGCTCCATAGATCCCACATCTTGCGCCAGGCCGGCGCTGCAGCTTCACCAACTACGACTGGATCGACAGATAGCACAGCATTGATTGCGTCGATCTGAAGCGTGCCCGACATCCAAAGCGTGGCAAGGTGAGAGGGCGGCACTACAGACTCGTATGCTGCTAGATCACGGTAACGTTTCTCTACTGCATCAAGGTGGATATCTCGCTCATCCCAGCTTTCGCGACTCTTAGCGTGTCGCAAATAGTCTTTCCCCATCATGGCGACTTCGTCTGCAGTAATTAGTCCCGCACGCAACTCCGAGCCTACTCCAACAGAGAAAAGCACAACTGATTCAAGGCCTTTTTTACTTTTCCCAAGACGAGGGTCCACCCGACTCACCAATCGGTCCGCATCACCCATGAGCACACGGAAGCTACGATAATTTGTCATTCCGCCTGCCTGCAGTACTTCTGCCACACGTTTCGGATTGGTACGCAAGTAGTTTTGCACCGGGCCATACGGAAGCTCATGCGCTACCGCTTCGATCACCTTCTCTGGATCGGCCCTTACGTAGAGGCTCTTACCGACCACCTTCTCTTTCCACTTGGTATAGCGGGGACAGCTTATTTCCGCCTCGTTTGCGAGCACAATGACGCGCAACCCGTCGGTTTCAACGTATCCATTGATAAGCGACAAAGCCCTATCAACTCCAAATGTTGCGCGCTCCAAATCATCAAAGACTACGACCCTATCCCTGGGCTTTGCTGCCCACTGCCGTATTGCCTCAACGTCTGAAAGCTCTAGCGGAGCTTCTCCGAGTTGTGCCGATAGAAGCGTATTTCCCAAGCGAAATGCCGCGGTTCCGAGGACTTTCCCAATCTTTGAGTTCAGGGAAGGATAGAGCTGAGAGAGGAACTGGTCCGAGATGGCTGCCTCATTCTGCGCACCAAAGAAACTGGCAACTAGCGCTGGAAGCTGATGGGGACTCCTCCGTTGACGCTCGGCCATATATCGCTTGATAAACTCGGTCTTCCCGCTTCCCCAATTCCCCGTGATGAGCACGGCGGATCCTCTATCAACTCTTTCTGCCAAGTAAGCATCTAAATAGTTGACCGCCTCCGCGATAGCAATTGGCTCCATCGCCACTGTGGCTTTCATAACCTGTCTCCTTTTTTTATTCGCAGCAGCGTTCCGGGTGGCGGGCGAGAAGCCACGCAGGCTTGTTGAGTCAGAAAGATAGCACTCGCAGCACAATCTTCTTGCATCCACGCAAAGGACCTGCTGGGATGCAACCTCACGCTATTTCTAGATCGCGAAATAGTCGGTCATTGCATTCGTGCGCGGTGCACGGCCTAGCTGCGTAATCGCCGACCTGGCCAGAGTCAAACTCGATTGGAGTCGAGGCAGCGCTGGGCGGCTATCGCTGTACCGGTGAACGTTTCCAACTACAACCCTAAGCCGCTGAGCCTGCCTGACACGCGCACTGAGGATCTCGCCAAGATCGAGGCCTCGCGAGCCCTTAGCATGGGCAAGCTGCAGGCGCAGATGGTGAAGGACAAGAATGCCACTAGCTATGGAATATCTGTCGGCGACCTGCCGCCACTGACCGACCAGGAGAAGCTACAGCAGACCATCGCACAGACCAGCATCGCAGCGCACGCGGGCGCACAGGTGGCGCTGGGCTTTGGTCGGAGCCTCCACGCCAGCGGCCAGGACTACAACGGCGTCTATGACCGGGTAACCGGCTTGATTGACGGCATAAAGGTGGGCGACCTGGACAAGGGTGGCGTCGGCATGGGCGAGCTGGCCGACACCATCGAGGCGCTGCCGGACAACTTCGCGCGCGCTGTGTTCGACCTGGTGGAAGACAAGACTGGCCAGGCCGCGACCACGGCAGCGGTGCAGCAGAGCAATGCTCTGCTCGCGCAGGTTGTAGATCGGTTGGACCGGCTGGAAGCCGTCACGACGCAGGGTTTAAGCGAGTCGGGCAGCAGCGCACTGAGGTGAGGGCGTCGTTCAATCGGTAAATCACCAGGAAGTCGGTGATTTATAGCTTCTCAGCGGTGCACTGGCGCGACCAGAGGATTGTTAGGATCAAGCAGATGGATTGCGTCATTCATCAGATAGAGCTGGTCGCTAAGAAGCATCGTCTCGCTGACAGACTTCCCGTTCATTCCCGCAACCAACTGGAGCTTACGCCACTGCAACGGGAGGGGCGAGTCTTTGAACTGCCAATCATCTGCCCTATGCGCATAGGCCAGCCTGAGGGCGCGCAGGAGAACCAAGACCGGATTCGCCAAATACTGATCCTTCAGCCGATTAGATTCGAGGTATTTCCACACGGCATCGTGTGTGTCCATGATTGCTTGACGAGCTGTGTACCTCACCACCTCCTGAGCGCGCTCGGGTAGCCGCTCAGGGTGCACCGTGTATCGCCAGTCAATTGCTAGACCTGGAAACGGCTTGGACACGATCATGTCCCCGAAGATCGTCAGCTCGAAATGCTCGCCCTTGTCATGAACATCGGTCATGTAGCGGTAGCCGGCGATGGCCTGCCAAACGGCTGCGTGAGCAGCGGTCACAGCGTGCAGCGCCTCTTCCAGAGAAACTCTTGCTTTGCCCATGCGACTCTCTCCCAAGGGAGTTAGACAATCGGTCTAATGCACTTATCACGCACTTACGAAAAAGCCGGCTCGAGGCCGGCTTCTTCATAACACCTGATAAATCAGGGTCTTAATTGGTGGGCGGTACAGGGATCGAACCTGTGACCCTTGCCGTGTGAAGGCAATGCTCTACCGCTGAGCTAACCGCCCGGTGTGTTGCTGAGCCGCTCATTATAGGGGCTTTTCAGAGGCCGTCAACAGTTTTTCACAGTCGTGTTCACGGGCATTTCGGGGCACGCAGCCGGGCATGACCCGACGCTACCGGAATCACATCGTATGGGTCGGTTTGTCCGAACCGGTCAGCCCGGCCAGCAGGGTCTCGATCTTGTGGCGCACGCCCTCGCCTTCGGCACCGTCGGCCAGCTGCACGCCGATGCCGGCGGTGCGGTTGCCCTGCGCGCCGGCCGGGGTCACCCAGATCACCTTGCCGGCCACCGGCAGACGCTCGCTGGAATCGGGCAGCGTCAGCAGCAGGAACACCTCGTCGCCCAGGAAGTAGCGCTTCGGCGTGGGCACGAAGATGCCGCCATTCTTCACGAACGGCATGTACGCGCTGTACAGCGCGGCTTTGTCCTTCACAGCCAGGGACAGGATGCCCTGGCGGGCGTTGCTGGCACTCATCGATTTCCCCTTGCGGCAGGCCGCTCGTTCACCTTGTTCCAGGCCAGCAGCAACTCGACCACCGCGAGGTCTGCACGCACCGTGGTGCGCAGCAGGTCGCGGGTGCGGTTGGCCGCATCGAACCAGGCTGCAAGCTTGTGCAATCGCTCCGGCGTGGTCAAGGCATCGGTGCTGGCCTGGGCCAGCGCCAGGTCGGCGGCAAAGCGCAGGCGCAGCGCCGCGTTGTCGTCGCCGCACCACTTCTGCGCCAGCTCCACCGCGCCGGTCTTGCCGGCCGCCAGCTGTTCCAGCTCGCGGCCGACTTCGCGGCGCAGGCTCAGGCCGTCTTCGCGCAGCCAGTTGTCGGCCTGGCCGGGGTGGCCGCGCGCCGCGTCCAGCGCTTCGCGCGCCGATGCTTCGCTGTGGCCCTGCTGCTGCAGCCAGGCCAGTGCTTCGTGCTGCGGCGGCAACTTGAATTCCAGGCGCTGGCAGCGGCTGCGGATGGTCTGCGGCAAGCGTGCCGGGTCGCTGCTGATCAACCACAGGTAGCGGCCGGGCTGCGGCTCTTCCAGGGTTTTCAGCAGCGCGTTGGCCGCCGAGCGGTTGATCGCATCGGCCGGGTCGACGATCACCACCTGCGCCACGCCGTACTGCGGGGTCAGCGCCAGCTTGTCGGTGATCTCGCGCATCTGCTCGATGACGATCTCGGTACGCAGCTTGTCGCCGCTCTTGTTCGGAATGAAGCTGACCAGCTGCAGGTCCGGGTGCGTGCCCGCCGCGATCAGCTGGCGCGTGCGCGTGGCGTGGGCTGCATCGCCCTGCGCCAGCACGTGGTCGGCCAGCGCCAGCGCCACCTCATGCTTGCCCAGCCCGGCCGGACCGCAGATCAGCAGGCCATGACCGAGGCGACCGGCGTCGAGCGCGGCCACCGTCTGTTCGAACGCGCGCTGCTGCCAGGGCGAAAACGTGCTCATGCGCCCTCCCCGTCCCGCAGCCAGCGCTCGACACGCGCGACCACATCGGCGGCCACGCGCGCCTGCTCCTGGCCCGCATCAATCAATGCGAAGCGCTGCAGATCCTGCTGTGCGCGGCTGCGGAACACTTCGCGCACGCGCTGGAAGAAATCGTCCTGCTCGCTCTCGATGCGGTCCGGCCACAGGTCGCGGCCGTTGGCGCGGGCGCGGCCGACGGCCACGTCCACATCCAGCAGCAGGGTCAGGCCCGGCAGCAGGCCGACCGCGCGGCGCTCCAGGTCGGCAATCCACTGCGGGTCGAGGCCACGGCCACCGCCCTGATAGGCGTAGCTGGAATCGGTGAAGCGATCGCTCAGCACATAGGCGCCGCGCTGCAGCGCCGGCCGGATCACCTGGCGCACATGCTGGGCGCGTGCGGCGAACACCAGCAGCAACTCGGCTTCGGCGCTGAGCGGTTCGGCAGCGATCTCGGCATCGGGCTTCAGCACCAGGCCGCGGATGCGCTCGGCCAGGGGCGTACCGCCCGGCTCGCGGGTCAGCACCACCTCGTGGCCGTGGCTGCGCAGGCAGTCACGGATGGCATTGATGGCGGTGGTCTTGCCCGCGCCTTCGCCGCCTTCCAGGCTGACGAAACGCGGGTGGCGAAGCAGCGCGGGACTCATTGCGCCGGGGTCTCCTGGGTACGTTGCTGGCGCAGCTGCTGCAGGTAGCGGGCTACGGCCGCGTTGTGCTGGTCCAGGCTGGGCGAGAACACGTGCGCGCCGCTGCCATCGCCCACGGCGACGAAGTACAGCGCGTCGCCCGCCGCGGGTTGCGCGGCCGCCATCAGCGCATCACGGCTAGGCATCGCGATCGGGGTCGGCGTCAGGCCGGCACGGGTGTAGGTGTTGTAGGGCGTATCGGTAGTCAGGTCGCGACGGCGGATGTTGCCGTCATACGCAGCACCGAGGCCATAGATCACGGTCGGGTCGGTCTGCAGGCGCATGCCGATCTTCAGGCGGCGCATGAACACGCCGGCAATCTGCGGGCGCTCGCTGGCCAGCGCGGTTTCCTTTTCGATGATCGAGGCCAGCGTCAGCAGTTCGTAAGGCGTGTTGATCGGCAGGTCCGGTGCGCGGCTTTCCCAGGCTTCGTCCAGCGCCTTTTCCATTGCGGCGTGGGCGCGCTTGAGCACGTCCAGATCACTGTCGCCGCGCTGGTAGACGTAGGTCTCCGGCAGGAAGCGGCCTTCCGGATGCTGGCCACCGAATCCGAGGCGCTGCATCAACGCGGCGTCATCCAGGGTATCGGTGGTGTGCAGCAGCGGCTCGGCGCGCTTGAGCGCGGCACGCAGCTGGCGGATGTTCCAGCCCTCGACAATCGTGACCCGGTGCTGCAGCACCTTGCCGGCGCGCATGCGCAGCAGCAGCTCGCGCGGGGTCAGCTCGTCACTGAGCGCGTACTCGCCCACCTTCAGCTTGCCGGCCGCATCGAGCTGGCGCGCCAGCAACTGCCACTGGGTGTCCTGGCCCTCGTCCACGCCGGCATCGCGCAGCTTGCGCAGCACGCTGTTCATGCCATCGCCGCTGGCGATGACCACGCTCTCGGCGGTCGGGGTGATCGGGGCATCGGCGAACCGGGTCTGCTGGTAGAAGAACCACGCGCCCGCGCCGGCCACGACGGCGCCCAGCACCACCACCAGCGTTACCACGAACAGACATCCGCGCTTGGCTCCCGCCATGGACTACCTCTGAACTCGATTCCGTCGTGCAGGATACCGTGCCGGTGGATTGGGGTCATGACCGGGGTGGCGCCTGCGTGCCGACCAACGGTCGGCACCCACCACAATCCATGCCTGGCGCGGCGATCAGTAGATCCACGCCATGCGTGGATGAATGGCCATGGAGGACTCCGTGCCGACCAACGGTCGGCACCCACCGTGGGGGAATGGCGTTGCCGGCCAGCGGCCGGCACTACCCCTGCTGGCCGAGCGCGCGCAACAGGCCGCGGGCCTTGGCGCGGGTCTCGTCCAGTTCCTTGTCCGGGTCCGAATCGACCACGATGCCGGCGCCGGTGCGGAAGCTCACCTCGTGGCCATCCACTTCGGCGGTACGGATCAGGATGTTCAGGTCCAGGTCGCCATCGCGGTTCAGCCAGCCGAACGCACCGGTGTAGGCACCGCGCGGCACCTGCTCCAGTTCGCTGATGATCTGCATGCATCGCACCTTGGGGCAGCCGGTGATGGTGCCACCCGGGAACGTGGCGGCGATCACCTCGCCGGGCGTGACCTCCGGGCGCAGGTGGCCGCTGACATTGCTGACGATGTGGTGCACATGGGCGTAGCTCTCCACCGTCATCAGCTCATCGACCACCACGGTGCCGGGCAGGCAGATGCGGCCCAGGTCGTTGCGTTCCAGGTCGATCAGCATCACGTGCTCAGCACGCTCCTTGGGGTGGCCGACCAGCTCCCGGATGCGCGCGGCATCATCGTCCCCCTCGAAGCGCGGACGCGTGCCGGCAATCGGTCGGGTCTGCGCGTGGCCGGCATGCACCGACACCAGCCGCTCCGGCGAGGAACTGACCACATGGCGACCGTGCGCGCTGAACAGGCCGGCGAACGGTGCCGGGTTGGCACGACGCAGCTGCGCGTACAGCGCCTGCGGCTGGACCGGCGCAGCGAACTGCGCGCTCCAGCGCCGCGACAGGTTCACCTGGAACACATCGCCGGCACGCAGGTAGTCGATCACCCGGCGCACGCCGTCGGTGAAGCGCTGTGGCGCATCCTCGCCCACCGACTGCGGCGGCTGCCAGCCCTGCCCGGCCTCCGGCAGTGCCTGCGACGCCATGGTCACCAGCGCCTCCAGCAGGGCCTGCTCACCGGCTTCGGCGATGACGAAGCTGGCGTCGTTCTGGTGGTCGTGCAGCACCGCAGCCGGGCAGCGCAGCGCCAGCGCGGTCGGGCGGCCGTCCTCGCGCGCGCGCGCCGGCAGCACCGGTTCAATCTGGCTGGCCACTTCGTAATCGAGCATCAACGCCCAGCCGCCACGGAACGGCAGGCTGTGGCTGCCGTCGTGCGGCAGGCGTTCGTGCTGCCAGGCACGGTCCAGCACCTGCAGGAAGCTGCCGGCGTGTACCGCGTCGTGCTGGTCGCGCACCTGGCCATCGGCATCCAGCCGCAGGCAGTCGCCCTGCGCGGCCAACAGCAGGCTCCAGCGGCCCTGGGCGGTGCCCGAGGCGGTGGATTCCATCAGCAGCGGGAAGCGCGCCGGGTCATGATGCTGCAGGGCCAGCAGATCGATCGGGTGCGGCAGCGGGTGGATCAGCGGTGCGTGGGTCATGATGGCCAGTTCAGGGATTCAGATGCACGGAAGCCGCCTTGCGGCGGCTCCGTGGTGCACGGCGTTGATCCGTTTGTCGGATTGCCGATAGGTAGAGTCGACTGACAGTCGACTCTACCAATGCGACGCCGAGCATGGCGCGACGTCGAAATGCCGGTCAGACGCGCTTGAAGATCAGCGTGCCGTTGGTGCCGCCGAAGCCGAAGCCATTGGACATCACCACGTCAACCTTGGCCTGGCGTGCTTCGTTGGGCACGTAGTCCAGGTCGCAGCCTTCGCCCGGCTGCTGCAGGTTGATGGTCGGCGGAATGACGTTGTCCTGCAGCGCCATCACCGAGAAGATCGCTTCCACGCCGCCGGCCGCGCCCAGCAGGTGGCCGGTCATCGACTTGGTGGAGCTGACCATCATCTTGTAGGCGTGGTCGCCGAAGGCGGTCTTCATCGCCATGGTCTCGCCCAGGTCGCCCAGCGGCGTGGAGGTGCCGTGCGCGTTGAGGTAGCCGACCTGTTCCGGGGTCACACCAGCGTCCTTCATCGCCATGACCATGCAGCGGGCGGCGCCTTCGCCGTTCTCGCTCGGGGCGGTCATGTGGTACGCGTCGGAGCTGGCGCCGAAGCCGGCCAGTTCGCAGTAGATCTTCGCGCCACGCGCCTTGGCGTGTTCGTACTCTTCCAGGATCAGGATGCCGGCGCCGTCGCCCAGCACGAAGCCGTCACGGTCCTTGTCCCACGGGCGCGAGGCCTGTTCCGGAGCGTCGTTGCGGGTGCTCATGGCCTTCATCGCGCAGAAGCCACCCAGGGCGGTCGGCGACGAGCCACGCTCGGCACCACCGACTACCATCACGTCGGCGTCGCCGTACTGGATCATGCGCATCGCGGTGCCGATCGAGTGGTTCGAGGTCGCGCACGCCGACACCGCCGAGAACGACGGGCCCTTCAGGCCGGTGATGATGCTCAGCTGGCCCGGCAGCATGTTGATGATGGTCTTGGGCACGTAGAAGGGCGAGATCTTCTTGCCCTCGTGGAACTCGATGGTCTGCTCTTCGATGCCGAGCAGGCCGCCGATGCCGGCGCCGACGATGGCGCCGATGCGCTCGGCATTGGCGTCGGTGATCTCCAGGCCCGAGTCATGCAGGGCCATGAACGAGGCACCGAGGCCGTAATGGATGAACGGGTCCATCTTCTTGGCATCCTTGCCGCTGACCCGGTACTTGCCGAACAGTTCGTTGTCGGCGGTGATGTCAAAGCCCTTGACCTCACCTGCAATCTTGGTGGTGAACCGGTCCAGGTAGGCATCGGCAACGTTGGTCAGCGGACCGATGCCCGAACGACCGTGGGTGATGCCTTCCCAGCTGCTGGCCAGATCATTGCCCAACGGCGAGACGATACCCAGGCCGGTTACGACGACGCGACGCTTCATTGCTGATTCTCCTGACCCGAAGGTTCAATCGGGTAACACGGTTTGCTTCGGTGTGATGCTCAAACACACGGGGCCGCAACTGCGGCCCCATGGGGTGCGGTGCGCGGCGAGCGGAGACCCGCGCGCGCACTGCCGTCTGACATCAGGCCTTGACGTGGGCCTTGATGTAGTCGATGGCGGCCTGCACGGTGCTGATCTTCTCGGCTTCTTCGTCCGGGATCTCGCACTCGAATTCTTCTTCCAGGGCCATCACCAGCTCGACGGTGTCCAGCGAGTCAGCGCCCAGGTCATCGACGAACGATGCGCTGTTGGTGACTTCTTCTTCCTTGACGCCAAGCTGTTCGACGACGATTTTCTTGACGCGTTCTTCGATGGTGCTCATGGGATCTCGCTCCAGATGGAGTTGTGGTTCAAAAGTGGTCGCCATCAAGGGCGATGGCCGTGGGATAGTGTAGTGGAAACCGGCGCGGCCTTGCATTGCAGCAAAAACCTCCGCAGATCAACCACTTGCGGCGCAATCCCTGCGCCCCTTGCTTACGGCATGTACATGCCGCCGTTCACATGGAGGGTTTCGCCGGTGATGTAACCGGCAGCCGGGCTGGCCAGGAACGCCACCGCATGGGCGATGTCCTCCGGCGAACCCAGGCGTTCGAGGGCGATGTCGTTGATCAGCGCGGTACGCGCTTCTTCCGGCAACGCCTTGGTCATGTCGGTGTCGATGAAGCCGGGTGCGACAACATTGACGGTGACGCCGCGCGAGCCGATTTCCTTGGCCAGCGACTTGCTGAAGCCGATGATGCCGGCCTTGGCGGCCGCGTAGTTGGCCTGGCCGGCGTTGCCGGTCACGCCCACCACCGATGCGATGTTGATGATGCGGCCCTTGCGCGCCTTCATCATGCCGCGCATCACCGCCTTGCTGGTGCGGAACACGCTGGTCAGGTTGGTGTCGATGATCGACGCCCAGTCCTCGTCCTTCATGCGCATCAGCAGGTTGTCGCGGGTGATGCCGGCATTGTTGACCAGGATCGAGATCGGGCCGAATTCCTTGGCGATGCCATCGAGCACGCTGTCCAGCGCAGCGGCGTCGGTGACGTTCAGCGCGCGGCCGTGACCGCCGTGGGCGGCCAGGCGCTCACCGATCGCGGCGGCGCCGGATTCGGTGGTGGCGGTGCCGATGACGGTGGCGCCCTGGGCGGCCAGCAGATCGGCGATGGCGGCACCAATGCCACGGCTGGCACCGGTGACCAGTGCGATTTCACCCTGCAGGGGCTTGCTCATGTTGTTTTCCTCAGACGGGAGCGGCCGCCGCACCGTGCCGCTTGCAGCGGCCACCGGTACGGTCGGCAGGAAACAGGGAAGGTCAGGCCGACCATGCCTCGCGGGCGGCTTCAAAGTCGCCCGGCGTGGCCAGAGGACGGCCGTCGATGGCCTTGTCGATGCGCTTGACCAGGCCGGTCAGCACCTTGCCTGGGCCGCACTCGGCGATCTGGGTGATGCCACGGGCGGCCAGCGCCTGCACGCAACCGGTCCACTGCACCGGCTGGTACAGCTGCTGGACCAGCGCGGTGCGGATGGCGTCCACGCCGTCGTGCACCTGGGCATCGACGTTCTGCACCACCGGCAGCTGCGGCGCCTGCCAGGACAGGCCGGCCATCACTTCGGCCAGCCGGTTGGCGGCTTCGCGCATCAACGGGGTGTGCGAGGGTACGCTGACGGCCAGCTTGACCGCCTTGCGCACGCCCTTCTCGGCCAGCAGCGCCAGCGCACGGTCGACCGCGTCGGCGTCGCCACCGATCACGATCTGGCCCGGCGAATTGAAGTTGGCCGGCACCACCACCTGGCTGCCTGCGGCTTCGGCGCAGACATCCAGCACCAGCTGGTCTTCGGCACCGAGCACGGCGGCCATGGCACCGACACCGGCCGGTGCCGCTTCCTGCATCAGCTGGCCACGCAGGCGCACCAGGTGCGCGCCGTCATGCAGGCTCAGCGCGCCGGCGGCAACCAGGGCGGTGTACTCGCCCAGACTGTGGCCGGACAGCACCGACGGGCGCGGACCGCCCACGGCGTTCCAGGCGCGCCACACACCAATGCTTGCGGCCAACAGGGCCGGCTGGGTGTATTCGGTACGGTTGAGCATTTCCTCCGGGCCACCCTGGGACAGCGCCCACAGGTCGACGCCGGCACCATCGGATGCCTCGGTGAAGGCTTCACGCACCTGCGGGTGCAGTTCGGCCAGCTCGGCCACCATGCCCACAGACTGCGAGCCCTGGCCGGGGAAGACAAAAGCGAGGGTGGATACGGTCACGCGGTCATCCGCTTGCTGCAATCGAAGCGGGCCATGATAAGGGGGAATCCGCTGTGTCGTCTGTACGTGCGCGTATGCAGGCGTATGGAGGGCGGCCGGGCAAGCGCAATGGGGTCGCAATGGGGTCAGATCCCTTTTCCGCAGGAAAAGGGATCTGACCCCGATCAGCCATCAGCAGAACAGCTGCAGCACGTCCAGATCGCCGTCGGCGAGGAAATCCACGCACAGGCCCACCAGCAACAGCACGCCAGCAGTGCTGGCACCGTGGGTGATGAAGATCGAATGGGCCAGCGCGCGTGCTGAGCGGCCCAGCTTCATGCAGACCCTGGCCAGGCTGCGCAGGCGGCCACTGACCGCATGCACGTGCTCGCGCACCGGCGCCTGGACCTCGCCCATCGCCTCGGCCATCATCGCCTGCAGATGTTCAGGGCGATCAGCGTAGTACTTGGCCACGCCATAACCGAACATCAGCCAGTCGCGGGCCTGCGCTTCGGACAGGTCCATCACTTCCAGCGGATCTTCCTCGAAATCGATGAAGCCGACCTGCTGCCCATCCCAGGTGAGATTGCGCGGCAACGGCTGGCCGAAATAGGCGCCGCGCGCATGCGCTTGGGCAATGGCCTGCATCGCCGCCATCACCAGCCGATCACGACCGGCCTCATCCGCTTCACGCAGGCAGGTATTGAACGAGCTGCCGTTGTCGCCGATCACCAGCGCGGCATGGCCGGTGCCCAGCACGTCCGGCACGTTCACGCCTTGCGCCTGCAGCTCTGCAAGGCGGCGGGCCTCGGTTTCGCGCGCGGCGTCGCCGCCACGGTGCGGCGGCGGGCGCAGGGCGTCGAGATGGAAACGACGGGCAACAAAATTGAGCAGGCCCAGGGCCAGCGCCCGGCTTCCCTTGCCGTACTGCTTCAGCCAGGCACGTTGCCCTTCGATGACGATGGGCTCAACCATGACAGGTCCTCCTTAAACGCGTTACGGCCCCGAAGGGCCGTAACGACAAGACTTCACATTGTCGTAACTTGCACTATCAATAGCGCAGCAGGGCCGAACCCCACGTGAAGCCACCGCCGAAGGCTTCCAGCAGCAGCAGCTGGCCGCGCTCGACCCTGCCCGACCGCACGGCGGCATCGAGCGCCAGCGGCACTGAACCGGACGAGGTGTTGCCGTGCTTGTCGACGGTCACCACGACCTGGTCCATCGACATGTCCAGGCGCTTGGCGGTGGCTTCGATGATGCGCAGGTTGGCCTGGTGCGGAATCAGCCAATCCAGGTCGGACTTGTCCAGGCCGTTGGCGGCCAGGGTCTCGTCCACGACCGAGTCCAGCGCCTTGACGGCGTACTTGAACACGTCGTTGCCCTTCATGTTGATGGTGCCACCACCGTTGGCGCCGTCCTTGAAACCGCTCGAGACGCCAACCGGGTTCCACAGCAGTTCCTTCTTGCTGCCATCGGCATGCAGGTGGGTGCTGAGGATGCCGGTTTCTTCGTCGGCCTTGAGCACGACGGCGCCGGCGCCATCACCGAACAGCACGCAGGTGGTGCGATCGTTCCAGTCGACCATGCGGGTCAACGTTTCGGTGCCGATCACCAGCACGTGCTTGCAGTCGCCGGAGCGGATGAATTTGTCGGCCACGCCCAGCGCGAACACGAAGCCGGAACAGGCTGCGTTGACGTCGAAGGCGGGGCACCCGGCCACACCAAGCTTGGCCTGGATCAGGCACGCGGTGGACGGGAAAATAAGGTCAGGGGTGGTCGTGCCGACCACGATCATGTCGAGCTGCGAGGCATCGATGCCTGCGGCTTCAAGCGCGCGCAGGGCGGCGTTGTAGCCAAGGTCGCTGGTGGTTTCGCCTTCGGCCGCGATGTGCCGTTCACGAATTCCGGTGCGCGACTGGATCCACTCATCCGAGGTTTCGACCATTTTTTCCAGGTCGGCATTGGTCAGGACTTTCTCCGGCAAATAGCTACCGGTGCCCGCGATCCTCGAATAGATCCGCTTGCTCATCATGTTTCCTGTTGCGCGGGCCACCGATCACCGGCACGCCCGGGAAAGAAGGCAAAGGCCGCTGCCCGGAGGCAGCGGCCTTCCCGGCACATCAATCTTCTTCGACGGCCGAGGTCTTGGTCTGGATGACCTTCTTGCCGCGGTAGAAACCATCGGCAGTGATGTGGTGACGCAGATGCACTTCGCCGGTGGTCGGGTCGGTCGACAGCTGCTTGGCGCTCAGGGCGTCATGCGAACGGCGCTGGCCGCGGCGGGACGGGGTAACACGGGATTTCTGGACAGCCATGGGATTGCTCCAAACTCGGTTCGTTTTGCTTCGTCGTTTCGTCGCACAGGACGCCAGCGCCCAGCACACTTTTCGCTTTCGCCGCAGCCGCCGACGACAACCGGCTGCTATTGTTTCTTCAATGCCGCCAACGCCGCAAACGGGTTGGCCTTCTTTGTTTCTTCTTCGCTCGGTGCCCAGTCCTGATCGACTGCCTCACCGTCGGGCGACAGCGGCACCACAGGCACCGCCAGCACCAACTCGTCCTCGACCAGGTCCAGCGGACGCAGCTGGCCGTCTTCCGGCACCAGCAACGCCTCGTACTCCTCCGGCAGGGACGATTCCTCGTCCTCGTCGCGGATCAGGCCAAGCCTCTGGGTCACCTTCACCGGCAACAGGAATCGCTGCATGCTGCGCTGACACGTCAGCGGCAACGCGGTGTCGATGGTCAGTTCCACATAGGATACCCGCAAGACGTCGTCGCGACCGAATTCAAGCGAGTAGACACACTCGCCGTCGGTATCTGCGACCAACCCCTGCAGGCGGGTCAATTCAGCCAGGGAGACCTGACCGTCGAAGCGCCTTCGCGCTACAACCATCCGCCAGGCATCCAGCGTTTCGGGCACGTTCGCGGACATAAGCCGCTGAATACTAAGGATCGCACCGCCCGCTGTCAAATGCCCGCCATACAGGACTTGCTGCTGGCGTTGCCGGCGGGCCAGACTGCCGCGCCCTGCCTCGGTATTCTCGCATGTCACTGGTCCTGGCCTCCACCTCCCGCTACCGTCGCGAACTGCTGCAACGGCTGGGCCTGCCCTTCGACTGCGCACGCCCGGAGGTGGATGAAACACCGTTGAACGGCGAGGGCCCGATGGCCCTGGCCACGCGCCTGGCCGCCGCCAAGGCGGCCGATGTCGCCGCGCGCCATCCGGGTGCCTGGGTGATCGGCTCGGACCAGGTGGCCGACCTGAACGGCCAGCCGCTGGGCAAGCCTGGCACGGTCGAGGCGGCCTATGCGCAGCTGGTGGCGATGTCCGGGCAGACGGTACGCTTTCACACGGCAATCAGTCTCAGACGGGATGGAGAATCCCTCGCCGCCCTGGATCTGACCGAAGTGCACTTCCGCGCGCTGGACTCGCAGGAGATCGCCCGCTACGTCGCCACCGAGCAGCCACTGGACTGCGCCGGCAGCTTCAAGTGCGAGGGCCTGGGCATCAGCCTGTTCGAGGCGATCGACAACCGCGACCCGACCGCGCTGGTCGGCCTGCCACTGATCGCGCTGTGCGGCCTGCTGCGCAGGGCCGGATTCGCGGTGCCGTGAACGGTAGAGCCGAGCCCATGCTCGGCTGCTTTTTTCGAGGCTGCCTGCCATCTGAATCGGACGCAGCCGGGCATCGGCTCGGCTCTACAGGACCAGAGGACCTCAACGAACCTCGAACGGTTGCTCCTGCCACGCCTCCACGCTGCCATCGCGCCCGTGCAGGCGCAGGCCGAGCCAGTGCCGGCCCGGCGCCAGCGTAGTGGTGTCCAGCGACGCGTCGAAGCCCACCGCCGGATGCTGCGGATCGGTACTGTCCGGCCAGGCGGGGCGAATGTCGAACACGCGCCCGTAACGCGCGTCACCGATCGAGCGGCCATCAACCAGCACTTCAACCCGCGCCAGCCCGACCCCATCCTTGAATGCCCAGCCCTTGATGGCGAGCGTTCCGGAGACCTTTTCACCGTTGGACGGCGCATCCAGCCAAGCCATTGAGGGCGTTACGCAGGCCCCCTGTGCACGCTTGGCCGGCAGCCGGAACAGCAGGAACCGCTGGAAGCCATGATCGCTGCTGACCACGCGTGGCGCCGGCAACGGCCCCACCTGCTCGCAGATGGTGTGATAGCGCGCCAGCAGGTCGCGGTAGCGCTGGTCACTGGGTGACAGCACCAGCAGCATCGGCACACTGCGCGGGCCTTCGTGCAGCAGGTCCCACTGCGCCAGCTGTGCGGTGCGCCCATGCTTGTCGTTGAGCGGATGTGGCAACACCTCGATATCGCCATTGCCCAGCTGGAAGCCCAGTTCGGCACCGACCTTGAAGTTGCCCGCCAGGACACGCGTACCCGGTGGCATCTGCCGCAGTTCGTCACGCACCGCCACGGCCAGTGGCTGCCAGCCGGCAAAGTTGCGCGGGTAGTACTTGCTGCCGGCCATCTGCTCGCGAAGTGCCGGCGTGGACGCCATCAGGTAGTAGCCGAACGCCAGCACGGTACCTGCAGCGGCCAGCCACCAGCCGGTACGGCGCAACCAGCGCGGCCAACCGTTGAGGACCACCGGCACGGCCACCAGCAGCGCCAGGTAGCCTGGCAGCGGCCAGTGGAAACTGATCCGCTCGACATCGGTGAAGAAGCCCAGCAGGAAGATGCCCAGCGTCGACACCCCGCCCACCAGGCCGAAATAGCGCCACTGCACCCGCGCCCCACCGCCACTGCGGGTACCCGCGAGGGCGACCTTCCACATCGCGATGCACAGGATCGGCGTCACCAGCATCGGCTGGATCACCAGGAACCACAGCCCATCCCACTCGAACGTCCACGGGTGGCGCTCGACCACCTGGAACTTCAGGCCGGCGTCGTGGTTGTCGGCATTCCACGCCAGCAACGGCAGCCAGGCCAGCACGCCCACCGCCAGCGCCACCCATACGCGCGGGTCGGCCAGCATGCGACGGCCCTGCGGCAACGCCAGCAACGCAATGAAGCCGACACCGATGACACCAATGAAACGGTAGTGGCTGAGCGCACCGATCAGCAGGCCCAGCGCCAGCTTCATCGCCGAGGACGCGTCCACGCTGTGCAGCAGGCGTGCACCTGCGTGCAGGCAGATCACCGCCGCCAGCGCCATCGGTACGTCCGGCACGGCCAGCAGGCCCAGCGTGGCCGACAACGGCATCAGCAGCGTCAGGCTGCCCGCCTGCCAACCGGCCACGTTGCCGAACCAGCGCGTAGCGATGCGCACCACCAGCAACGGCAGCAGCGCACCGATGGCCAGGAACGGCAGGCGCAGTGCGAGTACGTGATGGCCACCGATCTCCACGCCCAGGCGTGCAAGCCAGGCGGTCAGCCCCGGCAGGTCGGAATAGGCAGCGGCCAGGTGCTGGCCTTCCTGCCAATAGAACGCCTCATCGACGAACAGCGGCAGGCGCGCAGCCACCACCAGCTTGGCCGCTGTGATCAGCGTCCATAACCAGAGAAATATTGTCCGCGCGCGCTGTTCGCCTTGCATTGCTCTATGGATAATCGAGTGGATTCCAGACCTGAGACGATCATGCCAGCCTCGTCCCCCAATCCCAGCATGCTAACCGATCAACTGCGCCAGGCCCTGCGGGAGGCACAGGATCAGGTGAACGCACTGGTGCTGGGCAAGGTGCCGGAAGTCAGGCTGGCCTTTGTCGCCCTGCTTTCTGGCGGCCACCTGCTCATCGAGGATCTGCCTGGGCTGGGCAAGACCACGTTGGCGCATGCATTGGCCAGCAGCCTCGGCCTCAGCTTCCAGCGCGTGCAGTTCACCTCTGACCTGCTGCCGGCCGATGTACTTGGCGTTTCGGTGTACGAGGCCGGCAGCCGCCAGTTCCAGTTCCATCCCGGCCCGGTGTTCACCCACGTGCTGCTGGCCGATGAGATCAATCGTGCACCGCCGCGGACACAGAGTGCGCTGCTGGAAGCGATGGCCGAGCAACAGGTCACACTGGATGGACAGACACATCCACTGCCCGACCCGTTCTTCGTGATCGCCACGCAGAACCCGGTCGACCTGTCCGGTACCTTCCCGTTGCCGGATTCGCAGCTGGATCGTTTCCTGCTGCGCCTGGCGATGGGCTACCCCAGCGCGCAGGCCGAGCGCGAGCTGCTGCGCGGCACTGATCGCCGCGACCTGATCGCACGCGCGCTGCCAAAGCTGGACGACACCCAGGTGCGTGCATTGCGTGAAGCGGTTGACCAGGTGCATGCCAGCGACGCGCTGATCGACTATGTGCAGGCGCTGCTGACCCGCAGCCGACACCATGCCGGCGTGCGCGTAGGCCTGTCACCGCGCGCGGGACTGGCCCTGCTGCGTGCCGCCAGGGCACATGCGCTGCTGCTCGGCCGCGGGCATGTGGTGCCCGAAGACGTGCAGACCCTGTTCGTGGCGGTGGCCGGCCATCGCCTGGTGGCCGAAGCCGAATCCAGCTCCGGGCCGGCGCTGGCGCGGGCGATCCTGCAGACCGTCGCGGTGGACTGAAGGTGGCCACACGCTGGGCACGCATGCAGCTGCTGGCACGCCCCCGCAGGCCCGAAGCCCTGCCGCAGCGACTGGACCGCCATCGCATCTACGTGCTACCAACCCGCTTCGGCCTGTTCGTCGCCACCCTGCTGTCGGCGATGCTGCTGGGCGCATTGAACTACAACAACAACCCGGCCCTGCTGCTGGCGCTGCTGCTGGCCGCGGCAGCGATCGCCAGCGCCATCGCCGCGCACCTGCAACTGTCCGGCATACAGATCGATGCAATCTCCGCCGAACCAGTACCGGCCGGGCATCCCCTGCGCCTGCGCGTGGACCTTTCGTTGCGCGACCCGCGCGCGCGCCACGGGCTGCACCTGCAGCTGGGCGCAAGCGAGGCCTGGGTTGCACTGCCTGCACACGGTCGCGGCGAAGTGGAGCTGGATGTTCCCAGCGAGCGCCGCGGCTGGCTGGAACTGCCCCGCATCCGCCTGTCGAGCACGCAGCCGCTGGGACTGGTGCGGGCATGGTCGTGGGTGTGGCCGGAGCAGCCGCTGCTGGTCTACCCGCTGGCCGAGGCACTGGCACCGCCGCTTCCGGAACGTGGCAACGACCCACTGCACACCCGCGCCCATGCCAGTGGCGATGAGCTGCACCAGTTGCGCCCCTATCGTGCCGGCGATGCCCCGCGCAGCATTGCCTGGAAACACTCGGCGCGCCGCGACAGCCTGCTGGTACGCGAATACGAGAAGCCGATCGGCATCGAAGTGGTGCTGGACTGGCGCACGCTGGCGGCGCTGGGCCATGAAGCGCGCATCGCGCGACTGGCACGCTGGGTCGACATGGCCGAGCGCGAAGGCCGTCGCTATACGCTGCTGCTTCCGGCCCATCCGCCGTTGGGGCCCGGCCAGGGCGCCAGCCACCACCACCTGTGCCTGCGCGCACTGGCATTGATGCCCCATGACTGAGCCTGCCGTCCTGCTCGACCGCAACGCCCGCAGCTGGACCCTGGCCAGCGCAGCGCTGGCGCTGCTGCCACTGCTGCTGCAGCTGCCACCGGTGCTGGCCAGCGTGATCGCGATCACTGCGGTGCTGACCGCTGCGCTTTCGTGGCGGCGGGTGCTGCCGATGCCGGTTCGCCTGGTGCTGGTGCTGGCCATGCTTGCCACCATCGTCTGGCAGATGGGCATGGTGCGGCCGGGCCGCGATACCGGCTGCGCATTGCTGGCGGCGATGCTGGCGATCAAGTCCAGCGAACTGCGCAACCTGCGCGATGCGCGCAGCCTGCTGGGCTTCGCGTTGTTCTCGCCGTTCGCCGCCTTCCTGCTCGACCAGGGGCCGTTGACCACCGGGCTGGCAGCGCTGGCCGCAGTTGCCGCACTGCTGGCCCTGCAACGCCTGGCCCTGGACGAGGGCCACAGCCCTCGACTGCCGCTGCGCGGACAACTGCGTGGTGTCGGCCGCCTGCTGGGGATCGGCCTGCCACTCGCGCTGGCCTGCTTCTGGCTGTTCCCGCGCTTGTCCACGCCGCTGTGGGGCGTACCCGAGCGAGCGGTGGGCACACCGGGCCTGGCTGACAGCATGGCGCCGGACCAGTGGCTGGACCTGATGGCCGACGACACCCCGGCGTTGCGCGTGCAGTTTTTCGGCGCGGTGCCCGAGCCTGCGCAGCGCTATTGGCGCGGCCCGGTGCTGACGTCGTTCGACGGCCACCGCTGGAGCCGCGATCGCGCGACGGCCGGACGCCCCGCACCGGTGGTCGAAACCGCCGCACAGGGTTGGGACTACCAGATCGACTACGAGCCCACCGACCGTCGCCTGCTGGTGGCACTGGACCTGCCCAGCCGCGCACCGGAGGGCAGCAGCTTCGATGCCGACATGAGCCTGCGCAGCGACCGCACGCTGTCCGCGCTCAGCCGCTGGCGGTTGCATTCGGCGCCGCCGCAACGGTTCGACACCGATCTGTCGCCCTACCTGCGCCGCGCGGCGCTGCAGCTTCCGCCGGGCTTCAATCCGCGCACCGCCCAGCTCGCGCGGCAATGGCGGCAGGAGGCCGGCAGCGATGACGAGGCCATCGTCCGCCGTGCGCTGCAATGGATCACCCGCGACTTCTCCTACACGCTGGATACACCGGTGGCGGGGCGCGATCCGGTCGACGATTTCCTGTTCAACTACAAGGCCGGCTTCTGCCAGCACTTCAGCTCGGCCTTCGTAGTGCTGATGCGCAACGCCGGCATTCCGGCCCGGGTGGTGACCGGCTTCGCAGGCGGTACCCGCAACCGCATCGGCGACTACTGGGTGGTGCGTCGCATGGATGCCCACGCCTGGGCCGAAGTCTGGCTGCCGCAACGCGGCTGGGTGCGGGTCGACCCGACCGCGGCCGTGGCACCGGAACGCATCCTGGACACCCTGGACGACCGCCTGCGGGCCGGCACCGATACCCCGCTGCAACAGCGCTGGCTGCAGCTGGGGCAGATGGGTGACTGGCTGCGGCGCGGCTGGAACGACCTGGTGCTGTCCTTCGATGCACGCCGCCAGCAGCAACTGCTCAAGCCGTTCGGGCTGGATGACCTCGGGCCGGCGCAGCTGGTGACCGGATTCGTGGTCGCCGCCCTGCTGGCACTGGCGTGGATGGCCTGGCTGCTGGCCCGCGGCGAGCGCGAGCGCGACCCGCTGCTGCGCGCCTGGCACCGGCTCGGGCGGCGGTATGCGCGCCTTGGCCTGGCCCGCGAACCGCACGAAACCGCACAGGACTGGGCACAGCGGGTTCACCGGCAGCGACCCGACCCGACCCTGCTCGCGCTCAGCCAGCGTTTCGCCGACGCGCGCTACGCTGGAACTTGCACCGACCTCGCTTCATTATTGCGGGACCTGCGCAGGCATCGCCCGACTTCCGGAGCCTCCCCATGAACACCAAGTTCCTCCTCACCGCTGTGGCCACGCTGGCCCTGTCGGCCTGCGCCACGGCCCCCAAGCCGCTGCAGGGACAGTTCAGCCTGGTTTCCCCGCGCGACTCGGTCGCCACCCAGCAGGTCGGTACGCCGGTCCGATGGGGCGGCCGCATCATCGAGACCAAGCCCGGCCAGGGCGAGACCTGCTTCCAGATGATCTCGCGCCCGCTCAACGCCAGTGGCCGCCCGAACACCACCTCGTCCGACGCCAGCGACGGCCGCTTCATTGCCTGCCGCGCCGGTTTCTACGACCCGGCCGTGTTTGAAGCCGGGCGTGACGTGACCTTCATCGGCAAGATCGACGGCTACCAGAACACCCGCATCGGGGACTACGACTACCGCCTGCCGAAGCTGTCGGCCGATGTGATCTACCTGTGGCCGGAACAGCGCCAGGTCGATGTGGTGCCCTACCCCTATGGCCCGTGGGGCCCGGGTCCGTGGGGCCCGTACTGGGGTGGCTACGGCCGTTGGGGCTGGTGGTGATCGCCACCCAGCCCGCATGATCGGAAAAGGCCGCCTTCGGGCGGCCTTTTTCATCCACGCATGCGTGGACAGGGCTTCAACGCCCCGGCGTACCGAAATGCCCCAGCGGCGCGCCGGCCAGCAGGTGCATGTGGATGTGGAACACGGTCTGCCCGGCGTGCTCGCGGCAGTTCATCACGATGCGGTAGCCGTCCTGCGCGAAACCCTCGCGGCGCGCGTATTCGGCAGCGGCCAGGGCCAGCTTGCCGACCAGGTGCGCCTGCGACGGCTGCAGGTCGTCCAGGGTCGGGATGATCTCGTTCTTCGGAATGAACAGTACGTGCACCGGCGCCTGCGGTGCGATGTCCTTGAAGCCCAGCACCTCGTCGTCCTCATAGACGATGGTGGCCGGGATCTCGCGACGGATGATCTTGCTGAAGAGGGTTTCGTTGCTCATGGTCGGCCTCGGCGGGAGTGTCTTCCGCATTGTAGGCCGGCCGCGCCGGGCGATGCCCGGGTGGTGCTCAATCAAGGAATTCGCTGCGCGTCCCGAACGCGTGCGACAGCGTGCCGCGGTCAACGTATTCAAGCTCGCCGCCAAGCGGCAGGCCCTGTGCCAGCCGGCTGGGCTGCACCTTGCGCGCGCGCGCCAGCTGCGCAAGGTAATGCGCGGTGGCTTCGCCTTCGACGGTGGCACTGGTGGCGATGATCAGCTCCTGTACCTCACCTTCGGCCAGCCGCTGCTCCAGCTGCTCCAGGCCCAGCTCGCGCGGGCCGACGCCATCGAGCGGCGACAGCCGGCCCTGCAGCACGAAGTAGACACCGCGAAAACCCGTCGCGTTCTCGATCGCGAGACGATCGGCCGGCGATTCGACCACGCACAGCTGGCTGCGCTCGCGGCTGCTGTTGGCACAGGTCGGGCACAGCTCGGTTTCGCTGAAGTCGCGGCACTGTGCGCAGTGGCCGATACGCTCCACCGCCAAGGCCAGCGTTTCGGCCAGGCGCTGGCCGCCTTCGCGCTCGCGCTCGAGCAGGTGGTAGGCCATGCGCTGCGCCGTCTTCTGGCCTACGCCAGGCAGCACCCGCAGTGCGTCGATCAATTGTTCAAGCAGGGGTGCGGACACGGCGGCGTGCTTTCATGGCGTCGAGCAAGCTCGACAGCTACGTGGAGAGTCGAGCCATGCTCGACCAAGGGTTGCAGCGGGCGCCTGCAGCGACAGGCGCCCCGCCAGAAATCAGAACGGCAGCTTCATGCCCGGCGGCAGCTGCATGCCGGCGGTGGCCGAACCCATCTTCGACTTCGACTCGGCATCGATCTTGTTCGAGGCATCGTTGAAGGCGGCGGCGATCAGGTCTTCCAGCATCTCCGGGTCACTGGCCAGCGACGGGTCGATGCGCACCTTGCGGCATTCCTTGGCGCCGGTCAGGGTCACGCTGACCATGCCACCA
Source organism: Stenotrophomonas sp. YJH_SMC_32 (assembly GCF_059369975.1). NCBI lineage: Bacteria > Pseudomonadati > Pseudomonadota > Gammaproteobacteria > Lysobacterales > Lysobacteraceae > Stenotrophomonas > Stenotrophomonas sp. YJH_SMC_32. The sequence continues at coordinate 265,905 of NZ_JCAFTE010000003.1, forward strand.
CCGGCACTGCCGGTCACTTCGATCCTGGCGATTTCTTCCTGGGCCTTCTGCAGGTTTTCCTGCATCTTCTGGGCTTGCTGCATCAGTTGGGCGATATTGCCGCGCATAGTGTCTTACTCGTCAAAAGTACGGATGGAATCGGAAACAACCCGGGCACCGTGCTGTTGGATCAGCACCTGCACTTCCGGGTCATCCATGAAAACGGCCTCTGCCACCTGCTGCCGCTCGCCACGCTGGCGGTCGGCACGCTGATGCAGGGTCTCGGCCGGAACGTGTTCGGTTTCCACGGTCTCGACCACGATCTTCGGCGCCTGGCCCAGGGCCTTTTCCAGCATCTCGCCCAGGGCGGCCAGCGCGCGCTCCGAGCGCAGGTATTCAAATCCGGGCGAAAGGCCCAGTTTCAAGGTCCCGTGCTGGCAGCTGATGAAGGCGGCATTGGCGGCCAGCTGGCGCGACGGGCCGCTGAGGCCGCTGTTGGCGACCAGATCCAGCCAGTCTTCGGCAGTGGCCAGCTCGCTGACACCTTCCTGCGGCGTGGCGGCATGCGCCGGGGCCGGTTCGGCCGGCGCAATGGCAATACCTTCGGCGCGGAACGAACGCTCCGGCGGCGCAGGCTCGCCTGGATCCGCGGCGGGAGCCGGCGGTTCATGCCAGGGCGCGACCATGGCGGCATCCGGGCCGGCCATCTCGGCCGCCAGAGCCCCATCCCGCGCCTCGGCTTCGTCGGTGGCCCACGGCGGCAGGTCATCGCTTGCCTCTGCAGCGATGGCAGGCGCCAGCGCCTCGGCCTTCACCGGCGGCGGTGACACGGGCTCTTCCACCGGAACCGGCTCGGGTTCAGGCGTCGGATCCGGCTCCGGTTGCGGGGCCGGCTCGGGTTCGGGTTCAGGTTCGCGCGGTGCAGCCGCCGGAGCGGCCACCTGCGCCGCCACGGCCGGGCTGGCCGAAGCGACGGCAGCAGCCGGCGTCGCTTCATGGCTTCCGGCATGGGCGCCACCACCGGCAGCGTTGCCACCCGGCGTGCAACCCACCGCACCGTCGACGGCCTTCGGCACCGGCGGTACCGCTGCGGCCGGGCGGAACGCCAGCATGCGCAGCACGGCCATTTCAAAGCCGGCGCGCGGGCTCGGCGCCAACGGCAGGTCGCGTCGGCCATTCAGGGCCATCTGGTACCAGAGCTGCACCACTTCCGGGCGCAGGCGCTCGGCGAATGATGCGACATCCAGGCCTTCCGCGACGGCGGCACCCGGCACCAGCTGCTGCACCTGGATGCGGTGCAGGCCTTCGGCGAGCGCTTCCAGCACGCCACTCCAGTCCGGCGAGAATTCGGCCAGCGCGGCCACCACCTGCAGCAGGCGCGGGCCATCACCCTCGGCCAGCGCATCCAGCATCGCTGCCACCTGGGTCCGGTCCACGGTACCCAGCATGGTGCGCACCACGTCCTCGCGCAGCGCGCCGCCGGCATAGGCGATCGCCTGGTCCAGCAGTGACAGGCCGTCACGCAGGCTGCCATCGGCGGCCTTGGCCAGCTGCACGATGGCGCTGCCGTCGGCCTCGATCTCTTCCGCCGCCAGGATGCGGGTCATCTGGCCCTGGATCTGGTCTTCGTCCAGGCGCTTGAGATTGAACTGCAGGCAGCGGCTGAGCACGGTGACCGGCAGCTTCTGCGGGTCGGTGGTGGCCAGCAGGAACTTCACGTGCTCCGGCGGCTCTTCCAGCGTCTTCAGCAGTGCGTTGAACGCCGCCTTGGACAACATGTGCACTTCGTCGATCAGGTAGACCTTGTACTTGCCGCGCGAGGGCATGTACTGCGCGTTCTCGATCACCTCGCGCACGTCGTCCACGCCGGTGTTGGACGCGGCGTCGATTTCCAGCAGGTCGATGTAGCGACCGGCGTCGATGTCCAGGCAGGCGGCACACTGGCCGCACGGATCGGCGCTGGTGCCCTGCTCGCAGTTCAGCGACTTGGCGAAGATGCGCGCGATGGTGGTCTTGCCCACGCCACGGGTACCGGTGAACAGGAACGCGTGGTGGACCCGGCCGCTGTCCAGCGCATTGCTGAGCGCACGGACCACATGCTCCTGGCCCACCAGCTCGGCAAAACGCTTCGGACGCCACTTGCGGGCAAGGACGAGATAGGACATCAGGCCACCGTTTTCCATCGGATGTTCCATTGTGCCATGCCTGTCCAGCCCCCTCGCCAACAATGCCCGTGGATGCGCCTCTGATCAGAGGTGCTTGTGTCCGGCCGCGCCGCCCGCTAGAATCTGCGCCCCTGCTGAGGCGTTTGCCGATGGCAGGGATCCGGAGAGGTGTCCGAGTGGTTGAAGGAGCACGCCTGGAAAGTGTGTAAGCGTCTAAACCGCGCTTCGGGGGTTCGAATCCCCCTCTCTCCGCCAAGTTGCGAACTAAGCCCCTGATTTCAGGGGCTTTTTTCTTGGGTTCGTATGTGGCCCCATACCCCGACCCATACTTCGTCAATCCGTTGATTCCTGGCCTATCAGCAGCGCGCCCTGCACGTTGGGACGGCAATCCAGATAGTCAGCAAGAGCGCTGCACTTGGAGAAGCGAGAGTGCACGCAAGCAGTTTCAGATGACCGACCTGCGTGCATCGCGAAGCACGCCGCTCCCTCGCCACCGCCTCTTACAGCCGTAACGAAATGAGGTGCCGCATGCGCAAGGTCCTGAGCGCGCGTAGCAGCATGAGCGCCCAGGCAAGCGACCAACACCAAGAGCTGCTGCGCGCTGCGCGTCAGCGGCCCGTAGAAGCGGTTGAGAGGCAGTTGAGCAGATGGGAGGGCGCAGGCGGTCAAGCGCGGTGCGTACCCCGGCGTGCGCACTCGTCTCCCCGCCACGCCTGCACACTTCATAGGGTGCCTTTCCTGCACCACCTGCACAAAGGCCAGGAGTAGGCCCAGCAAGGCTATGGAAGACATTGAGGGGGCATCCAACTACCTGCGAAACCCCGCACCAAAGGGGTATCTGGCAGGGGCATCAGCCACCGAGTGGGAGCCAAATTCGCAGAACCAGGAAGAAGCGAAAACAAGGCGTCCAACAGTGTCCAAGAAGAAAACTTCTACTACTGACAGTGTTTCAGGAAGGCTATGAATTGAGGGTCTGAAACAGAAAACGTGTGGCGAGCATCGCACTGCCAGATTTGCCAACAGCTTCCTTGAAATGCCTTGTGCCACAGTGCCTTCCAGCCATCTCTGTCGTCAGACTGACACCCGCATTCCAGTAACAGTTTCCGACATTGATGTTTTTCGGTGTTACAAGTGTGGCCGGTGTTACACCAGTCTAATATACAATTTAAATCAAACAGTTACGCCACCCTCGCCGATCCCGACCACGGTGTAACACAGGTGTTATCGGTGTTACAGCAAGCTCAAAGCCCCTCCCCATGGCGGCGGCGCAATGCCCCCGACCGAGCACCCGGTGCCGCGAGCCCCGCAACCGCAGTTGGCCGGCATTCTGACCAAATAGTGGCGGGCACTGATCTTTCGCTAGCCTGTTCGCCTGCCCACCTTCCTGCCAGCAGCGGGTGCTGACCACGCCTCGCGCAACCGCTGCTCATGCCGGACCACCCACGGCTTGGCGCTGACACAGCCCAGCTCGTCGCTGCCGCAGTGGCGATATGCTCCAGCGACCATCTCCACACGTAGGAACGACGCCGAATCAGCGGTACGGCACGACCGGATCGAGCCCGGTCAACCTACGTGACCCGCTTCACGGCAGCAGTTGATCACTGTTGCCTATACTCGGCCCTCAATCGAGTAGTCTCTTGCACTGAACGGAAGCCCCCTCCCCACGAAGGACCTGCCATGCGACACGCTTCTCCGCCTCCCGTACCGCAAAAACTTCGGGACATGCTCAAAGACTATCCGGAGCATATCGAGACGCTGCAAGCTGACTTGAATCGCGTCGTCCAAAATCCGTTCAAGGGCACGCCCATGTCTGAACAGGCTATTTGGGCATTAGAGGCTGCGCTCGATGCGTTCATCGACGAAGCCCGTAAAGAACTGCAGGCGGCCGAAGCCAGTGGCGATCCGGCGGCAATTGAACAGGCGAAGGCAAAAGAACTTCTTATGTTCCGAGCCCGCTCTGGCAATGGAGGAATGCGGCTCGGATTGATGAATGATCTTTGGGGCTACTTCGAATCGAACAAGGGCGTTTAAATGAACGCGCCAACTGGTAGTCTTGACGCAGCAACACATTCCCATGTGTTCGAAGAGAAAGTCGTTCCTGGCAGCGGATTCGCTCAAGCTTCTTCACAATCCAAGCCCAAGGCAATCATCCTCGCGGGACAACCCGGAGCAGGTAAAGGTAGTTTGGCGGGAAGGGCCGAGACTGAGCTTCAGTACGATGTCATCAAGATCGACCCTGATGAACTGCGCGGATACCATCCCGATATTGAGAAATTCCGGGAAAACCATCCCTACACGTGGTCCTCGTACACCCACTCTGATGCCAGCGCATGGGCTGACAAGCTGTTGGATGCCACCGTTGCGGGCAAGAAGAACCTGATCTTCGACACCACGTTGAGCAACGGCGAGTGGTCGTCTGAACTGATCAAGGACCTGCAATCGAAGGGCTACGCGGTGGAGGTGCGCGCCGTTGCTTCTGCGAAGCTTGAGAGCGAGCTCGGGGTTGAGCAGCGCTTTGCAGGCGGTCTAGACGGCAATGGCTACGGCCGCTACGTTCCCGTCGGTGCTCGCGATGCGATCTACGAGAAGTTGCCCAATAGCCTGGACCTGGTGCACGAACGCACCGATGTGCAAATTCGCATCTTCAATCGTGAAGGCAAGGAGTTGTACGACAGCCACACCAGCCCGAAGTTGCCTGGGGCTGCGTTGCAAGAGGCGCGCGAAGCCCGACTGAAAGATCCCGCCCTGACGCGCCAGCTGCGCGATGGCTGGCAGGAGCAACAGGCCTGGCACCGTGATTTGCCACAGACACTGCCCCACAACGACAAAGTTTCTCCTCCCACACGAGAGAACCTGCTAACAGAGCGAAGCGAAGCCCAAGTGGTCGAGGGGCTTGACCGGCAGGCGCGGGAAATGGTCGATATCGATCACACGGTTCGCGTTCGCCCCACCCGTATACGCGCAGGCAGCGCGCTGGGCATCGCAGCTCTAGCATTGGATGCCTATGACGCCGGTGAGGCTTTGCGCAACAGTAGCCGTCTGCGCGGTGAAGGCAATGACACTGCCGCAGAATCCGGGCTCATCCACTTCGGTGCACGTAGCGTTGGTGGCTTTGCCGGTGCTGGCCTGGGCATGACGGTCGGAGCGGTCGCTGGCGTCGAGTCAGGCCCGGGTTTGCTGGTCACAGGGGCCGTCGGTGGCATAGCGGGCGCGTTCGCGGGCGACAAGATCGCCGAGTGGACGGACAACCGCCGAATCTACAACCAGGCCGACAGCCTGGGGAACACTTGGACCTACAATCCTGACCATCCCGATCAGGGCTGGCAGCGATCCGCGCCTGTGGATAGCACCAACGACGGCGTAAACAACCCAGCCAGTGGCGTGCTGCGCGCGCCACCGGCCCTTGCCAACCAGCTGAACTACCAGGCAACCAGCGAGTCAGTGAAATTGGTATTGGGCAGCCCGCCCAGTCAGCGCGACCCGTTCACACAGCCCGCCAATATCAGTGACCCACAAAGCTGGTATCCGGCACAGTGGACACGGACAGCCGATGGTCTGCAGTGGCAGCGCGAGGTGACCACTGCCGTGTATGAACTTGGCCAGCGTGAGACCCGAATTGACGTGGCCAGTCCAGAACGAGCGGCCGAGCTCGATCAGGCCGCCGCCCAGGTCGTGCTGCACAATGCTGCCAACAGCCGACCGGCAATTGCGGCGCGCTACGAAGCAGCGTATGCCCAGAATGGCTGGGCATCCTATGGCTCGATACCCGAAGCTGTGCAGCAGGCGCGCACCGATCTGGATGCGGTGACCGCCTCCGACGATAACCGCTATCAGCGTCAGGCGGACAGCCGTTGGGTCAGCGAAGGAGTGATCTACGATTCCACTGCCACCGGCAATCTGCGCGCCGAATTGGATGCCACCCGCGACGTAGTGGCCGCCACGCTACCTCCACCTCAAGCGACACAGAGCCCGTCGCCGATGACGGCCGATGAGCGCATGCGCGACACGCTGCAGGGCGCCTACGCTAACGCCGGGGTTGCCCTGGGTTCAGAACAACTGGCAGCGAGCGCGGCAGCAGTCCAGGCCACACAGGCCGCTCAAGGTCTGGACCCCGACACCACTGCCCTGCAGGTGCAGCGAAACGCCGATGGCGGTTACAACATGGCCAGCCCTATTGCCAATCTGCGTCTGGCGTCCGATGGCAAGACCTACACCATTGCGGCCGTGACCACGACTGAGGACATCCGCCGAGCCCAGGAACGGGACTCTCCTATCAGCAACGATAGCCCGCAACAGACCGTGCGGTCCTCGCTCGACCAACCAGTAGGCCCGCCCGATGCAGAGAGTGCGACGCCTTCCCTACAGTCGGCAATGCCATCAACTGCAATGGCTGCAATGCAGGCCGACCCACTGTATCGGCAGATCCGCGACGGCGTTGCAGAGTTGGACACACAGCATGGACGTGAATTCGATGCGACCAGCGAGCGCATGACGGCAAGCCTGCTCGTATTGGCAAAGAACAGTGGACTGACACGAGTGGATCATGTGGTGTTGAGCAATGCTACCTCAGTACATCCGGCCGCGCACAACGTGTTCGTGGTCCAGGGAAAGCTGGACGATCCTGCCCATCTGCGTGCGGTCATGCCCACCGAGCAGGCAGTGAAAGCCCCGATTGAGGAATCGATGCAGAAATACGAAGTGGCTAGCCGCCAGGTGGAACAGCAATCGCAGGTCACTCAACTGCAGGAACAGCATCAGCAGGATACTCAGGCCAGAGCCGCCAGCATGGGGCGATAGTCGTGGCTGATTGGCATCGAGGAATATGAGGGGGCAGTGCATTGTTCCAAACTGCATCCTGTATAGCCCGCGGGCATTTCCCCATATAACATCCTCGCCGGAATGGACACCGCCGCCAATCAATCACGTCAGCGGCGGTTGGCCATCCCTCTTTCAATCCCAAGGGGGTTCGTTATGCCCCTGTCGCCCCGTCAACTGTATCGCTTGCAGAAGGTTGCGGCCCCCACTGCCACCTTTGAGCGATTTGCAGTGCATGCAAACGAGAGAGCATGTCAGCGAAGAATACGCTCAGGCTGATTGAAGCGTAGGGATCCATTACGCCGTGTGCTCTGCATTGAGCTCTACCCGCCGCCTGATACGTGCGGCAACACTGCCCGCCAGCTGCATATCTACCTCACTCATATCCATCGGCGGCAATGCCAAGCGCTCCGCAACCTGCTCGGTCACTGTGGCATCGTCCATGCGCGAGCGCACCGCATTGCCGAGGCGGACAAAGAACCGGCTGGCCAATTCTTCGGCACTCGCCGACTGCCGATTGTCCACGCCCGCATTCTCCGCCAGAGAGAACAAGGCAAAGGCTACTGCCAGGCTATCAACCACTTGCTCCAGCAACTGCCCATAGGCCTGGCTGGCAGCTTCACTTGCAATGGCGTTCTTCGCACTCAGGCAGTCTTTCGCAACCTCGGCCAGTTCCAGCTCCAGGCGAGGCAGTTCAGCCGCAATCTCACCCTCCATTGCCTCATATTCCTCAGCCAGCGAGAGCGCCGACCGCTCGTTGGCGCGCAGCTTCTGAATGTCGCGGGTTAGCGTGCCATCGCTATCGCGCAGCTTGGCACTCCACTGCTGACGTGCAGCGGCGGCATCACCCTGTGCAGCCTGTTTGGCGCGCTGCATCGTATCGACCTTACCCACCAGGACGCGCTTGCGCTGCACTACGCTGGCCAACTGTTGGGCCAGCTCGTTCAGCCGCCGCCTATTCTCCGATACCGGCGCAACCTCGGCCCCGTCGACGGGTTGAATAGCCGGTTCGGAGGTAGTGGTGTTGCTGGTCTGGATGTTGCTCATGTTGAATCTCCGTTGAAACGATTGGGGGACTCGCCGACGTTGTGTCAGCGAGGTGTGGGAAAGGCGGCGCTACCTACAGCGCGCCGTCATGAACCTTGCGACTGTCAAAGACATACAGACGCATTGCGCCAAGGCTTGGAACACGCACAGACTGAGATGCCTTGCCATCGGAGCCGGGTTTGAGCCAACCGGCTGCGATCAGCTCACGGGTGGCCTGGCGAGGATCGAAGCCCGCGCACAACTCCCGTTTCAGTGCTTCAGGTAGCACCAGGTATTCGGTGACACCCACCTCATCGAAGCGGCGGAAGCCCGCTCGGTCGCGCACTGGTGGCGCTTCCTGCGCGTAGCGCAGCGGCTCCAAGCGACTCTCGCCATGGGCCTCGAAGAACGCACGCACGCGGGAAAGCAGCGCATCGGTGTCGGCACTGCCGGAACCGCCCCGACGTTGCAGCCATGCCTGGAAGCACGTGGCCACGCCCCGTGTCGCCTCGCCCTTGGCCCAACCGGTGATGCGGTGGCGGCAGGTGCTGCCAACTCCCCGGCAAAGGCGACAACGGCAAAGCGTTCGGCCACGCGGCGCACCTCACCGGAGGCATCGTCGGGTACATAGGTGGCCAGGAATCGGTCGGTCGACTCGCGCAGTTGGGCGGTCAACGTGGGGCTGTCCTGCTGGGTGAGGTAACCCATCCACAGCGGCCACGGTGCGCCGTAGGTGCGTGCTGCGGCGTCCTTGAGCAGAGCCGACAGCGCCGCGCCGTCTCCGGCATCGTGCAGGCGCTCAAACACACCATGCCCGCCCTCGGTCTCAGCCGGTACGTCGGCCAGGCGCACGGACTGGCCTGCTTGCCCACCTCGGCCATGTGCTGGGCCAACCCGACCTCGCCGGCCGACAGGATCAGCACCCGCCAGCGTGCCGCCGCACGGGCCTCACCGGCCCGGTTGGCGCGGCTCTTGCCTTTGCCGTTGGCCAGCAGGTAGGCGGCATCACCAGCCTGCTTGGGATCGATCTGCGCCAGTTCATCCAGAATCAGCGTGGCATCGTTGTGCAACACCGCTACGCCTTCCAGACCGTTGGCCGTGCTGCGCCACTCGCGGGCATATTCCGGGGGACCGACCACGCTCGCCGCCACGCGCAGCGCGGTGCTCTTGCCGCTGCTGCTGCCGCCGACCAGGTGGAAACCACCGCCCGTAGCGCCGGTGAAGTGCAGCAGCGGCCCGGCGAACATCGCTGACACCGCCAGCACCAGACGCGAGTTGTCCTGGCAACGCCGGGCCACGTCGCGTCGCCAATCGTCCAGCGAGCCGACCGCTGCATAGTGGTATGGTGAACCGCAACGCGCGGCGTGCACGCGCATCGCGCTCTGCAAGTACACGCATGTATGCAGGCACATCGGCATAGGGCATTGCTGCATGGTGTTTGGCCTTGCTGACCTTGCTTGGCTTGGGAAGCAGGCTTTCCAGGTGACCACGCCAACGGGCGGGGTTTTCACCATCGCGCATGCCGTGCACCTTGGCCCAATCCAATACACGTTCGATGCGCCCACGCACACGGGTGGCCGTCACTGTCTTGGTCGTCCAGATGGGCGAGAGGCAGGCCATGACCGTGCTCGTAGTCACGGCTGAAACCGCCATCTCCCTGGCCGGGCCGTAGTCGCGCAGAGACTGATGCCATTGGTCTGCCTGGGCTTGGTTCTTCCAGGCCTTTCGATGGGATTGAATGTAGGCGTCCACCGCTTATCCAAACGTCGCCCCCACAACGCGGGTGCAACGTCGCTCATCAATGGGGTCCTTTCCTTGGGCCAAGAGTTTCTGCTGCTCCAATGCAACTGCACGTGCCTCCTGCAAGCCAAAAAGGCGGACGGCCCCAAGACCCATCTCACGAAGTCGCCCCTGTCGCCGATAGCGAAGAACCCAGGACTTGGTGCCTGAGTGCTTGACCAGCAGGTAAAGGCCACCACCATCGGCGTGATAGCCGGCAGTGATGAGTGTTTGAACTGCCCGTGCGGTGAGTCGGTTTAAAGGGCGAGCCATCAAATATGTCCCATACTATTTCCCATACAAAGAAGTCCGATTGGACTGGATTTCATAGTACGGCACAGGACTGAAAAAATGTTCAATATCAATTAGATAGGGCAACATTGGACTTGATTGGATCGTAAAATTGGCCCCTCTCTCCGCCAGATAAATGAAGAAGCCGCCCAGTGGGCGGCTTTTTTGTTTGGCTGGCGGGAATCGTCGCAGGTACTACCGGACTGAACAGGGCCTGCCGTCGTGGCCGGTCCAACGGCCCGCCCGCCGACGGCGCGCGATCCGCCGCAGGTCATCTGCGCCGGAGCAGTCCCCGCACGCAGGCGCCGACGAACGCCAGCCCCAGCAGCACCCACACGACCGTCATTCCCCACAGCGCACCGAACGTGTCCAGGACCGGATCCAGCCGCGGTTGCGCCGGGTCGTACAGCACGCGTACCGGCTGCCCAGGCTCATAGCCGAAGATCATGCCGCCCTGCGGATACGAGACGCGTTGGCCGGTCGCGGTGGTGAACGCGACCTGCGGATGCGATCCGCCGGCGTTCAGGCGCTCGACCTGGCCATCAACGGCCTGCGCGACCTCCAGGAACTCAAGACGATGTGTCACCTCGAAGGCGGCCACAGCAAGGATCAACAGACCCACCACGCCAAACAGCAGACCGCGCATGAGCTGGGCAGTCCGGAAAAAAGAAGGGGCGGGCATCGCTGGGCAGCTCCGTTGCAGGCGGGAAGACGAATGGGGCCGGCGGATCCTGCCGCGCGGTCAGTCCCACGTGTGGAAAGCATAGCCCAGAAGCCACTGCGCCCCACTGCACGCCATCGCCACCGGATGCGCCTCGCCATTGCCCGCCACCGACGCACCCGCCTGGTTCAGGCGCCTGCATTCCGCACGATCATTCGAGTGGGGAGACGTTACCTGTAAAGGGATTGGCATCGCTCCATGTACCCTTGAACTTTCGCCCCCTCCCAACGTCTGGACGGTTGAAATGCAGCCGGGCAACTCCATGGCATTTCCCATGAATCTCCGCCTCTACCGCCCCGCCGATGCCAGCGCCTGCCTGTCGATTTTCGACAGCAACGTACCCACCTACTTCGCGCCCGAAGAGCGCAGCGACTTTGAATGCTTCCTGCGCGAACAGGCCACGGACTGTGCATTCCAGGTGATCGAGCGCGATGGAAACGTCGTCGCCTGTGGTGGCCTCTCGCGCCGTAGCGACGGCAGCGCCGGCTTCTGCTGGGGCATGGTGCAGCGCGCGCTGCACCGCCAGGGACTGGGCCGCGAACTGGCACTCGCGCGCCTGCACCAGGCTGAAAGCGATCCGTCGATCGACCGCATCGCGCTCAGCACCAGCCAGCACACCCAGGGCTTCTATGCCGGCCTGGGTTTCCAGGTGACGCGCATCGTGCCCGATGGGCATGGCGCCGGGATCGACGCCGTTGAAATGGAGCGGGAGCTCTAGCGCTCCCGCCCCGGTGCCATCCACGAAGGGCGTGGATCTACCGCAGGCATCCCCTGCTCAGAACCCGACGCGCAGGTTGATCTGCCCACCCACATCGCGGCGGCCATCGCCATGCTGGCCCTGTACGAACATCGACAGCTGGCTGTTGCGGCCGAGGCCGACCGCCACGCCCACTTGGCTGACCAGGGCATTGCGTGCCATCACCGCGCTGTAGACATCGAAGGCATCGCCACCGACCGCAAAGCGGTTGCGGCTGGCCACATCGGTATCCCCCGACGCATGCTGCCAACCCAGGCCGACCGTCAGCTGCGCCGGGAAGCGCTCGCCGCTGCCCACGTCCCAGCGCCCACGCACGCCCACGGTGCTGACATTGAGCGTGTCCTTGCCGCCTTCCAGCACCAGTGCCGCGCTGCCGCCCTGCTCCACCGCACGATCGCTGTCGACCCAGTGCTTGGTGAACTGCACATAGGGCTGCAGCTGGGTCCTGCCGTGGGTCCATGTCCAGCTGCCTTCCACCTGGGCGATGGTCACATCGGAATCCTGGCGGCTGTACAGGGTCTGGCCCAACAACGGCACTTCACGCGTGGCGCGCGTGCGGTAGTCACCGCGCGACACGCTGCCACCAACCGCAAAGCCGTTGTTCCACTGTCCCTGTGCATACAGGCCGAACGTGTTGCCACGCAGGCGGGCCCGCGAGCTGCGATCATACAGCCGCGTATCCAGCCGTTCGTTGCCGGCCGCTGCACCCAGCACCACATGCTCGCCCAGCTGCCAGTCGACACCGGCCATCAGCGCATTGCGATTGGCGCGGATCTCATCGCCATTGCCGTCGCCATCCTGCCTGAACACCTTGCCACTGCCGGCCAGCCAGGCCGAAGCGCGCTCGCCACGCACGGTCGGCAACTCGCTGCCGAGTCGCTGGCGGATGCCTTCTTCCAGGTAGTTGTCGTACAGCAGCACCGCGCGGCTGGCCGCGTGCACTTCACCGGAGAGCTGTTCGAATGCGCTGCGCGCAGTGCCGGCGTCATACATCAGCACCGTGTTGTACAGGCCCAGGGCCGCGCCACTCTGCGGCAGGCTGTCCAGCGCCGCGGCGGTGTTGTACTGGTTGCGCGTGTTGGCCACGGTGGTGAACGCTGCGGTCTGTGCCACGTCGATCTGCAGGTTGGCCGTGTTGGCGGTGTAGACCGGGGTGATGGTCAGGAAGGCCGACGGCGAGGTTGCCGAGGCAAACTGCCCACTCACGCCACCGCCCGCATTGACCACCGTGTACTGCTGGCCCTGCTGGTAGCTGGTGCTGGGCGAAATGGTGTTCACCCGCACGGTGCTGCCGCCCACATTCGCGCTGCCGCCCACCTGCACCGTGTCGCTGCCGGTGGCGCCCAGGTCGATGCCCAGCGTGCTGCCCGGTGACAGGTTCAGACTGCCGCCCACCGTAATGGTGCCGGCGCCATTGCCCGCACCACTGCCATTGCCCGCGCCATTGCCCGGCGACAGCACGCCGCCGCTGGATACCGTCACGCCACCGCCGGTACCACCGATGGTGCCGGTGCCGGACAGGGTCGTACCACTGCCGATGGTCCACTGGCCGCCGATCGTGCCGGTGACATTCAAACCGCCGCCGGTGACCTGGCCGGTGCCGCTGAAGCCACCACTGTTGCCGCCCAGATTCAGCGTGCCCGGGCCGGCCTGCACGATGCTGCCGCCGCCGGTGATGCTGCCGCCAAGCGTGGTGGTGCCACCGGTGTTGATGACCAGGCCGCCGTTGTTGGTGATGTTGCCGGTGATCGAGCCACTGGCCCCACCATTGCCGACCTGCACGGTGCCGCCAGGGTTGATGGTGGTGCCGCCGGTATAGGTGTTGTTGCCGGTCAGGGTCACGGTGCCGGTACCGGCCTGGGTCAGGCCGCCACTGCCGCTGATGGTACCGCCCACCGTGGTGTTGCCGCCGACGTTGAACACCAGGCTGCCGTTGTTGCTGACATTACCGGTGATCGCACCGCTGGCGCCGCCATTGCCGACCTGCAGTGTGCCGCCGGTGTTGATGGTGGTGCCGCCGGTATAGGTGTTGTTGCCGGCCAGGATCACGGTACCGGTGCCCGCCTGGGTCAGACCACCGCTACCACTGATGGCACCGCCGACGGTGGTGGTGCCGCCTACGTTGAACACCAGGCTGCCGTTGTTGGTGACGCTGCCGCCGATGGCACCGGTCGCACCGCCATTGCCTACCTGCAGCGTGCCACCCGCGTTGATCGTGGTCGGGCCGGTATAGGTGTTGTTGCCGGTCAAGGTCAGCGTACCGCTGCCGGCCTGGGTGAGGCCGCCACTGCCGCTGATGGTGCCGCCCAGCGTGGTATTGCCCGCCACGCTGGACACCAGCGTGCCGTTGTTGGTGACATCACCGACGATTGAGCCCATTGCCCCGCCATTGCCCAGCTGCAGCGTACTGCCGGCGTTGATGGTCGTGCCGCCGGTATAGGTGTTGGTCCCGGTCAGCAGCAGCGTACCGCTGCCGGCCTGGATCAGGCCGCCGCTGCCACTGATGGTGCCGCCCAGCGCGGTGTTGCCGGCCACGTTGGAAATCAACGCGCCATTGTTGGTGATGTCGCCGGCGATGGCGCCGGTCGCGCCGCCGTTGCCCACCTGCAGCGTGCCGCCGGTATTGATGGTGGTCCCGCCGGTGTAGGTGTTGTTGCCCACCAGGGTCAGCACACCGCTGCCCGCCTGGGTCAGGCCACCACTGCCGCTGATCGCACCGCCGACCGTGGTGTTGCCCGCAACGTCGAACACCAGGCTGCCGTTGTTGGCAACGTTGCCGGTGATCGCGCCGGTCGCACCGCCATTGCCCACCTGCAGCGTGCCACCGGCATTGATGGTGGTGCCGCCGCTATAGGTGTTGTTGCCGGTCAGGGTCAGCGTGCCGCTGCCGGCCTGGGTCAGGCCGCCACTGCCGCTGATGGTGCCACCGAGCGTGGTGTTGCCGGCCACGTTGGATACCAGCGCACCGTTGTTGGTGATGTCGCCGACGATCGCGCCGGTCGCACCGCCGTTGCCGATCTGCAATGTGCCACCGGCATTGATCGTGGTACCGCCGGTGTAGGTGTTGTTGCCGGTCAGCACCAGCGTGCCGCTGCCGGCCTGGGTCAGGCTGCCACTGCCGCCGACTACACCGCCCACGGTTGCCGTGGTGCCGAGGTTGTAGACCAGGCTGCCGTTGTTGGTGATGTCGCCCAGCACCGAACCGGTGCTGCCGCCGTTGCCGATCTGCAGCGTACTGCCACCGTTGATGGTGGTGCCTCCGGTATAGGTGTTGTCGCCACTGAGGGTCAGCGTGCCGGTACCGCTCTGCACCAGGCCGCCGGTGCCACTGAGGACGCCGGCGAACGTGGTGCTGCCGTTGTTGCCGCCGGTGGTCAGGGTTGCACCGCCCAGCACCACGCTGGAACCGGTCACGCCAGCGAGGCCTCCGATGCTCTGGCTGCCACCGGCACTGATATCCAGCGTACCGGCACCGGCCAGGTTGACCGTGCTGGCACCGGACAGGCTGCCGCCGGCTGCCACCGCCAGCGTCCCACTGTTGATGGTGGTGGTGCCGGTATAGCTGCTGGCACCGCCCAGGGTGACCGTCGCCGCGCCATCCTTCAGCAGGCCACCGGCACCGCTGATCGGGCCGTTCAAGGTCAGTGCGTTGCTGCCGCCCAGAGTCAGCGTGCCGCTGGCCAGCTGCACGGTGTTGGCCAGCGTCAGCGCGCTGGTGCCATCCAGGCTGGCGTTGCCGCCTACGGTCAGCGCACCGGTTCCCAGTGAACCGTCGTTGCCCAGTAGCAGGCCACCGGCATTGAGGGTCACGCCGCCCGTGAAGACGTTGACGCCAGTCAAGCCCTGGATGCCTGCGCCGTTCTTTACCAGCCCCCCCGCCCCTCCGATGGTGCCGGCGAACGTGGTGTTGCCCACGCCATTGAGGGTCAGCGTGCTGCCACCCAACGCCACTGAAGAGCCTGCCACGCCTGCCAGCGAACCGATCGCCTGCGCGCCCCCCGCACTGATGTCGAAGGTGGTACCGGCGTTGGCCAGGTTCACCGCACCCGTCGCAGCGAGGCTGCCACCGGCGCCGATCGCCAGCGTGCCGGCATTGATGGTGGTGCCACCGGTGAAGGTGTTGGTGCCGGTCAACGTCTGGGTACCGGAGCCTTCCTTGATCAGCCCACCGGAGCCAGCCACCGAGCCACTGAACGTGCCATTGGTGGCGTCTCCGATCGTCAGCGTGTTGGCGCCCAGATTCACCGTGCCGTTGCCGATCAGGGTACCGAACTGCTGCGTGCCGCTGCCTGCCGACAGATCGAAGGTCGCCCCCGAGGCCAGGTTGACGATGCCACTGGCGTGCAGGCTCGCGCCCGCGCCCAGTGCCAGCGTACCCGCGTTGATGTTGGTGCCGCCGGTGTAGGTGTTGGTGCCGTTCAAGGTCAGCGTCGCGGCCCCCTCCTTGGTCAGGCTGCCGAGACCACTCAGGTTGCCGTTGAGGGTGAGGTTGTTGCTGCCCAGGACGGTCAACGCGTTGTTGAGGATGAAGTTGTTGCCGAGGATGACCGCAGTGTTCGAATCGAGCGTCGCAGCGCCTCCGACCGTCACCGTACCGGTGCCCAGCGCAGCATTGTTGCCGACCACCAGGCCACCGGCGTTGAGCGCCACGCCACCGCTGAAGGTGTTGGCACCGTTGAGCGTCTGCACGCCCGCACCGTTCTTGATCAGGCCGCCACTGCCGCCGATCACACCGCTGAAGGTGCTGTCCACGGTGCCGCCCAGAGTCAGCGTGCTGCCACCCAGCGCCACCGTGCTGCCCGCCACGCCGGCCAGCGAACCGATGGCCTGGTTACCCGCGGAGATGTCGAGCGTGCCCGCACCGGCCAGGTTCACCGCGCCGGTTGCGGCGAGGCTGCCACCGGCACCGATTACCAGTGTGCCGCTGTTGATGGTGGTCCCCCCGGTGTAGGTGTTGGCACCGCTCAGGGTTACCGTGGCCGCACCGTCCTTGATCAACCCACCTGTACCCGAGATCACACCGCCCAGTGCCAGCGACTGGCTGCCGAGCAGATCAAGATTGGCACCCGCTGCCAGGCTGATGTTGTTGGCAAGGCTGACGCCGGTCGTTGCATCCAGTGTTGCGTTGCTTCCGACCGTCAACGCACCGCTGCCGAGCGCAGCGTTGTTGCCGACCACCAGGCCACCGCCGTTCAGTGCAACGCCACCACTGAACAGATTGGCGCCACCCAGCGTGAGGATGCCGGCGCCATTCTTGACCAGGCCACCGGTGCCGGAAATCGCGCCATCGAAGAGGCTGTTGCCCACGCCACCGAGTGTCAGCGTCTGTGCCCCCAGGCTCACCGTCGAGCCGGCCACGCCGTTCAACGACCCGATGGTCTGGCCGGCCCCTGCGGTGGAGATATCGAAGCCGGTGCCTGCAGCGCTCAGCGTCACCGCGCCGGTCGCGGCCAGGCTGCCGCCCGGACCAATCGCCAGCGTGCCGGCATTGATGAAGGTGCCGCCGGTGTAGGTGTTGGCACCGGTCAGCGTCTCGATGCCCGCGCCCACCTTGGTCAGGCCACCGGTGCCTGCGATCGAGCCACTGAAGGTGCCATCGGTGGCGCCGCCCACTTCGATCGAGTTGGCGCCGAGGTTCACCGTACCATTGCCGACCAGGGTGCCGAACTGCTGCGTGCCGCTGCCGGCAGACAGGTCCAGCGTGGCACCGGTGGCGAGGTTCACGGTACCGCTCGCCGCCAGGCTGGCACCGGCGCCCAGCGCCAGCGTGCCGGCGTTGATGTTGGTGCCACCGGTATAGGTGTTGGCGCCGTTCAAGGTCAGCGTCGCGCTGCCATTCTTGGTGAGGCTGCCGGCCCCGGACAGGACGCCGTTGAGCGTCAGTGCATTGGTCCCGAGCACGGTCAGCCCGGCGTTGAGCGCGATGTTGTTGACCAACGTTGCCAGGCCGGTGGTATCCAGCGTGGCGGCACCACCAACAGTCAATGCGCCGGTGCCCAACGCCGCATCATTGCCAAGCACCAGTCCGCCCGCGTTGAGCGTTACGCCGCCGCCAAACGTGTTGGCTCCGGACAGCATCTGTACGCCCGCGCCTGCCTTGATCAGACCGCCGCCGCCACTGATCACGCCATCGAACGCGGCGTTGCCGGCCGTACCGAAGGTGAGCGAATTGCCGCCCAGCGCCAGGGTGCTGCCACCCGCACCGTTGAGCGCGCCGATGGTCTGGCTGCTGCCGGCACCGGAAATATCAAAGCCAGCGCCTGCACCCAACGTGACATCACCCGCTGCAGCAAGGCTGCCGCCCGTGCCCAGCGCCAGCGTGCCGGCATTGATGGTGGTACCGCCGGTGTAGGTGTTGGCACCGGACAGCGTCAGCGTGGTGGCACCATTCTTGACCAGGCTGCCATTGCCGCCGACCACGCCCGACAGCGTCAGCGCAGTGCTGCCCGGCAACGTCAGTACGACGCCCGAGCCCAGCGTGACCGCATTGCCGAGCGTCACTGCCGCGCCCGCGTCCAGCGTGGTACTGGCATTCACCGCCAGCGCGCCGGTACCGAGCGCACCATTCGCACCGACCACCAGGCCACCGCCGTTCAAGGTCAGGCCGCCACCGAAGGTATTGGTGTTGTTGAGGGTCAGCAAGCCCGCACCATTCTTGATCAGGCTGCCATTGCCCGCCACCACGCCACCGAGAGTGAGATCGTTGCTGCCACCCAGCGTCAGCTGCGTACCGGCACCGAAGTTCACTGCGTTGGCCAGGTTCAGCGCCACGGTGCTGTCCAGCGTGGTCGTGCCACCAATGCCCAGTGCACCGGTACCGAGTGCGCTGGCGTTGCCCAGAACCAGGCCACCGTCGTTGAGTGCAAGGCCACCACTGAAAGTATTGGCACCGGACAGCGTCTGCACGCCGGCACCGGTCTTGATCAGGCCGCCGGCACCATCGATCACGCCGGCAAAGCTGCCATTGCTGGCGCCGCCAAAGGTCAGCGACTGCGCGCCCAGCACCAGCTGGCTGCCTGCCACGCCATTCAGCGCGCCGATGGTCTGCGCCGCACCGGCTGCGGAGATGTCCAGCGTCGCACCGGCACCGGCAAGATCCACCGCACCGGCCGCGGCAAGACTGCCGCCCGCCCCCAGCGCCAGCGTGCCGGCGTTGATGGTGGTGCCACCGGTGTAGAGGTTGGCGCCGGACAGGGTGAGGCGGGCCGCGCCGTCCTTGATCAACCCACCGGCCCCGAATACCGGACCGGTGAGCGTCAGGTCATTGCCGCCCAGCACGGAGAGATTCGCACCGGCGGCCAGGCCGATGAGGTTGCCTACGGTGAGTGCAGACGTTGCATCCAGCGAAGCGTTGCCGCCCACGTCCAGCTGGCCGGTACCCAGTGCCTGCGCATTGCCCAGCTGCAGCAGGCCCGCGTTGAGGCCGACACCCCCGCTGAAGGTGTTGGGTCCATTCAACGCCAGCGTGGCCGTACCATTCTTGACCAGGCTGCCAGTGCCACTGATGAGACCGCCCAGTGACACGTCCTGGCTGCCCAGCAGATCCAGCGCCGCGCCTGCCCCGAGGTTGACGTTGTTGGCGAGGTTCAGCGCTACTGAACTGTCCAGCGTGGCAGTGGCGCCCACCGACAGTGCACCGGTGCCCAGTGCGCCGGCGTTCCCCAGGAACACGCCGCCGCCGTTGACGGTGAGCCCACCACCGAAGCTGTTGGTGCCGTTGAGGGTCAACGTGCTGGCACCGTTCTTCACCAGCCTGCCGGTACCGGACACCACGCCACCCAGCGTGATCGCCTGCGAGCCCGGCAACGACAGTGCCGCACCGGCGCCCAGGTCAACGTTGTTGGTCAGGCTCAACGGGGCGCTGCCATCGAGCGTGACGTTGCCGCCGATGCCCAGTACTCCGGTACCGAGCGCGCCGCTGTTGCCCAGCAGCAGGCTGCCGGCGTTTGCGTTCAGTCCACCGCTGAAGGTGTTGGTGCCGTTCAAGGTCAGTGTCGACGCGCCATTCTTGACCAGGCTGCCGGTGCCAGTGATGTTGCCGCCCAGGGTCAGGTTCTGGCTGCCCGGCAGGGTCAGGGCCGCGCCGAGGTTGATCGCATTGCCCAGGGTGAGCGCTGCAGTGGTGTCCAGCGAACCGTTGCCACTGACGGTCATCGCACCGCTTCCCAGCGCACCGGCATTGCCCAGCACCAGGCCACCGGCCGCAAGATTCCCCCCACCGCTGAAGGTATTGGCGCCGGTCAGCGTCTGCACGCCACTGCCCTGCTTGACCAGGCTACCGGTGCCGCCGATCACGCCAGCGAAGGTCTGGTTGGTGGCATCACCGAAGGTGAGCGTACTGCTGCCCAGTGCCAGGGTGCTGCCCGCCACACCGGACAATGCACCGATGGTCTGGTTGCCACCCAGCGCGATATCCAGTGCGCTGCCAGCGCCGGCCAGGCTGACCGCGCCGGTCGCCGACAGGCGCCCACCACTGACCAATGCCACCGTTCCGGCATTCACCGCCAGCCCACCGGTGAACGTGTTCGCGCCGCCCAACGTCAGCGTGGCAGCGCCGTTCTTGACCACGCTGCCGCTGCCGCCAATGACACCCCCCAGCGTCAACGCGTTCGAGCCCAGCACATTGAGCGAACCACCGGCGCCCAGTGTGATGCCATTGCCCACGGTGAGCCCGGTGCTGGCGTCGAGCGATACCGCGCCGCCGACGCTCAGTGCGCCGGTTCCCAGTGCACCGCCGTTGCCCAGCACCAGGCTGCCGGCGTTGAGCGCCAGACCGCCGCCGAATGTATTGGCGCCGTTGAGGGTCAGTGACGACGCACCATCCTTGATCAGGCCACCCGCGCCGCTGATCACCCCGTTGAACGTCAGCGCCTGCCCGCCAAGCAGATTCAGGCTGGCACCCGATGCGAGGCTGACCGCATTGGTCAGCGCCAGCGCCGTGGTGCCGTCGAAGGTGGTGTTGCCGCCGACAGAGAGTGTACCGCTGCCCAGCGCGGCGGCATTGCCCAGCAACAAGCCACCGGCGTTGAGCGCAACACCGCCCGTGAGGCTGTTGACGCCCGACAGGGTCTGCACACCGGTGCCGACCTTGATCAGGCCGCCGGTGCCTGCGGCGAACGTGCCGCTGTAGCTGGTATTGCCCAGCCCGCCCAGGGTCAGGGTGTGGCTGCCGAGGTTGACCGAACCGCCGAGGCCGGCCAGCGAGCCGATGGTCTGGTCGGCCGCCGCCGAAAGATCCAGGCTGGTGCCGACGCCCAGCGTGATCGCACCGGTGGGCGACAGGCTGCCGCCCGCGCCCAGCGCCAACGCGCCCCCGGCCAGGTTGAAGCTGCCGCTCAGCGAATTGGCACCGTTCAAGGTCAGCGTGCCGGCACCGTTCTTGGTCACGTTGCCGGCACCGGATATCGAGCCACTCAATGTCAGCGCATTGCTGCCCAGCAGGTTCAGCGAGCCCCCGCCATTGACCACCAGGTTGTTGCCCAGGGCGAAGCCTGCCGTCGTATCCAGCGAGGCGCTGCCACCGACGGTCAGGTTGCCGCTGCCGAGTGCACCGGCATTGCCCAGCAGCAGGCCGCCGGCATTGAGGTTGACGCCCCCGGAGAACAGGTTTGCGCCGCCGAGAGTAACAATGCCGGTGTTGTTCACCGTCAGCCCACCAGCGCCTGAAAGCACGCCATTCAAGCCGAACGCATTGGTCCCGGCCAGGGATAGATTGCCGCCGAGGTTGAACGCATTGGCCAGATTCAGACCGGCCGTGGAGGATGCGATGGCACCGCCGTTGGCCGTGAACAGCCCTGTGCCGAATGAACCGGCATTGTTGAAATTGACCAGGCCATCATTGAGCGTCGTCGGGCCGGATGCGCCCCATGCGCCCTGCAGGTTCCAGGTACCGCTGTTGACGGTGAGCTTCTGGAAGTTGAGGTACTGGTTCCAGCCCAGTGTGGTCACCGCTCCGCCGGTGCCGGAGCCCGGACCGCTGACGACGTTCTGCAACACCAGCGTGTTGTTGGCCGCGCCACTGCCGGTACCGGCGTCGACCGTTCCCGCTGCCGCAACCTTCACCCCGGTAACACCCGTAATCACGCCGGCAAGGGCGGTGCCACCGCCGGCCACAACGCTGGAACCCGACACTGCGGTGAAGGTATTGCCGCCGGTTGAATCACCCAGGTGAACGCTGCCACTGACCGCCCCTGCATTGAGGAACGTATTACCGCCAGAAGCGCCCAGGCCGACACGCCCGTCGATGGTGCCGGTGTTGGTCACATTGGCTGCCGCGCCACCATAGGTCACGACCGTGGTCGCGTCGGAAACGCTGCCCACACCGATCAACGACGTGCTGATCAGGCCGGCATTGTTGATGGTGGTGGTGCCGTTGACGTTCTGTGCCACCAGCGCCTGTCCACCGAAGCCCAGCAGCGTTGCGATGTTGACGACACCCTTGATCTGTCCACTGGCGTTGTTGTTGACGACGATCGCGCTGTTGTTGGCGGAACCATTTCCGATGACCAGGCCGGGCGAGGCGAGGACGATCGAGCTCGGATCGATCGTGCCATTGTTGTTGACCGTCACGTTGTCGCCAGTCAGCGTTGCTGCGTTGCCTCCACCTACGATCGGCGGCGTACGCAGCAACGCACCCGCGGCAATGTTCAGCGTGAGGCCGCTGGTCACGTTGGAGTAGTTGTTGATGTTGGTGGTGCTGTCGCAGTTTACTGTCGTGGTGCCCGTACACGCCGCGAATGCCGATCCGCTGGCCAGTGTGGCGGCCAGTGCCGCCGCCAGCTGGTGCGCCCGCAATCGCGGCACCCGCCCTGCGCCGACCGCGCTTCCGCCGGGATTCCGGGTGAACTCCGAAGCAACCTGCATTACCCCAAGGGCGCGATTGAAAACCAGACGGTAAATGCGGTTCATCGGCAAATCTCCATGAAAAGACCGGATGGCACAGCTGGCAGGTTTTTCGAGACAATGCGGTCCACCCCTGCTCCCGATACGGGAACAAGGCCTGAAGGCATTAACTCCTGAAAATCTTCACATCTTCACGTGATCGCACCCCGGGACAGGTACGTCAGCGTGTCCACCAGGACGAAAACTCCCCGATTTCGCCCGACGAATGGCGGCACTGTGCGACCGGCCGTGCCAGCGGCATGTGAATCGCGCGCGTTATTTTCATGACGCACGTCAAATAAAATAGGCAGGCAGAATGATTTTGCCGAAAATGCATATCGCTGCATGTGGCGGAGAATCCATTCCCCGCCATGAGTAAATAAATTCAGCTGCTGGAGAGTTTCATCAGCACCAGGCCGGAAACAATCAGCACCGCTGCACCGATCCGCATCGGGCTGACCTGCTCCCCCAGGAACACGATGCCGACCACGAACGCGCCGACCGCGCCGATGCCGGTCCAGATCGTATAGGCGGTGCCCAGCGGCAGGCTGCGCATGGCCACCGCCAACAGCCAGAAGCTGGCGATCATGCCGATGATGGTGACCACGGTGGGGGTGAGACGGGTGAAGCCTTCGGACTGCTTCATGGACACGGCCCAGACGATTTCGAGCAGGCCGGCAAACAATAGATAGATCCAGGCCATGACGGCCCTCCTCTTGGTAGGGCCAGGCCGTCCTGGTCTTTGATTCCCGATGTGGGGGAGGTCGTTCCTCCTGGCCGGCATTCTAGCAACGGGAGCCACGCCCGGCCGCCGTGGCCGGGAACGGGTTACAGCCGATTCAGTGCGTGAAGCTGGCATCGACGCACCCGCCTGCGCTAGAATGAGCGCCTGCCATCGGCTAGCCGATGTGCAGTCCGGCTGTGGTCTCCGGCGCATCGCGCGCTGCTTCCCCTGATCCGTGAACTGGCCGCCCTCGGGGCGGCCAACGTCTCTATGGTGGCCCCGTCGGCCCCTCGCGACGCTAGGTCGAAAACCCCGCCAGGGCCGGAAGGCAGCAACGGTATCGATCGACGCGGGCGCCGAGGTCAGCCGGCGGGGCCATCGCCTTTTCTGGCGACACCCGGCCCTGGCAGCTGCCAACCCTGGTTGGCGCCCCTCGCCGGGCATGGCCCAGCGCTACTGCAGCGCTCGCTCCAGCGCCTCCAGTTCGGCAGCCCGCGCCGTATCAGCGGGCTGGCCGGTCCTGCTCACGGCGGATCCTGCACCAGTACGTGCGGCGCGGTCGGGTCGGCCAGCGGCACACACTGCCCCGGCTGCGCCACGCGGTGCCCGCGTACGGCCAGCGCTTGGCCATCGGCCACGCTGGCGTAGTGGTAGAGCATCATCCGCGCCTGCAGTTCGATGCTGTACTCACGCTCCAGGTCGTCCACGCCCGTGTGTGACGGGTTGCCATGCAGGCCGCAGTCGTGGGCGATCAGTTCGTTGTCGTTGGCGTAGCGCGCCAGCATCTCCGGAATCGGCCGGGTATCGCCGCTCCAGGTCAGCGCGCCCTGCAGGCGCAGGCCATAGGCCGTCTCCGGCCAGTGATGGCGCACCGGAAACACCTCCAGGCGCATCCCCTCATGCCAGAACGCCTCGCCCACCACGATCAGGTGGAAGGCATCCCAGAAGTTCGCACCGCCCTCGGCCAGCACGTTCGGATAGTCAGCAATGCGCTTGTGCAGCAGCGGCACCACCGTGGCAGGCACGTACAGGCGCACCTTGCCGCGCCGGTGCGCATTGAAGAAAGTGTCCACGAACAGGCGCTCGAAGCCGGCCACATGGTCCAGGTGCACATGGGTGACGAACAGCGCCTGCGGCATGTGCCCGTAGTGCGCCTTGAACGCGGTGAGGCCTTCACCGCCGCAATCGATGGTCAGCCACGGGCGACCACCGCGCTCGATCACCGACATCGGCGATCCCAGCTCGACCGCCGACGCATTGCCGACGCCGAGGAAACGCAACGACCAGTCCATCAGGTGCCCCGGTTCCACGCCATGTCATAGGCACGGCGCAGCCGTGCGTAGTCCTTCTGCACATCTTCCACGCTGCGCTCGCCGCGCAGCTTGACCAGCGAGCGCAGCAACCGCTTGAGGTTGCGTTCGCGCCAGCCAGTGGCCGGGATGCGGATCACCCCACGGTCGAAATCGATCAGCCAGCCATGGCCACTGCCATCGAACAGGATGTTGTGCGCGTTGAGGTCGGCATGGTCCAGGCCGGCACGGTGGAAACGGGCGATCAGCCGCCCGGTCTCTTCCCAGGGCGCGCCCCGGCCCGCAACCAGTGCGCGGTCGGCCAGCGAGCGCACGTCCTCGATCCGTTCCATCAGGATCGCCGCCCGGTAGCGCAGGCCTTCACGCATGTAGAACGCGGCGATCGGCCGTGGCACCGGCAGCTTCTTCTCGCGCAGCGCGCGCATCAGGCGGAATTCGGCGAAGCTGCGGGTCCGGTCCGAGCCGCGCCAGAGGTACTGGTCGTGGCTGATCCGGGCCGCCATGCCGCCGCGCAGGTAGTGGCGCAGCACGCTGGCACCGAACGGCGCATCGACGAACCAGGCGCTGCCGCGGCCGCCCTCGCCCACCGGGCGGGCCTTGCTGCCCCAGTGCTGGGGCGAGAACAGGCCAATATCGGCTTGCCGCAGCCGCTCGCGGTCGAACAGAATGGCCCCGATGCCGCGACCCTCGCGGCATGGCGTCAGCGCTTCATTGGCGTCGAATGCGACCATTTCATTGAGTCTAACAACACATGGCATCAGCGTCCTCCTCCTTGTGCCTCCTGCGCTTGTCCGCACTTGGCGATGTCACCCACGTGGTGCCCCTGGTGCGCACCCTGCAGGCCGCACGCCCGGACACGCCGATCCACTGGATCATCGACAAAGCCGGCCACAAGCTGCTCGACGGGCTGCCCGGCGTCACCTTCCATGCCTACGACAAGAAGAGCGGCATGGCCGGGGTCAAGGAACTGCGCAGGCACCTGCCACCGGGGCGCTTTGAAGCGCTGTTGCAGATGCAGGTCGCGTTCCGCGCCAACCTGCTGTCGGCCTTCATTCCGGCCGAGCGCCGCATCGGATACGACCGCAGCCGCTCCAAGGACCTGCACGGGCTCTTCATCAACGAGCGTATTCCCGATCGCCCCGGCATCCACGTGCTGGATGCCATCGGCAGCTTCTGCGAGCCGCTGGGCCTGCGCCAGACCGAAGTCAGCTGGGATCTGGCCGTGCCGCCGTCCGCCTTCGAGTGGGCCGCCGCGCAGTGGCAGGACGATGGCCGCCCGGTGCTGATGATCTCGCCCTGTTCCAGCCACGTGCGCCGCAACTGGTACGCCGACCGCTACGCCGCGGTGGCCAACCATGCCGTCCAGCGCGGCTGGCGGGTGGTGCTGTGCGGTGGCCGCAGCGAACTGGAGCGCCACATGGCCGATGCGATCCAGGCGCAGCTGCAGACGCCTGCATTGGACCTGGTTGGCAAGGACACGTTGAAGCAGCTGCCTGCCCTGCTGGCCCGCGCCAATCTGGTGATGACCCCGGACTCGGGCCCGATGCACATCGCCAACGCAATGGGCACCAAAGTACTGGGGCTGCATGCGGCCAGCAATCCGGACCGCAGCGGCCCGTACTCGGACCGCCGCTACTGCGTGGACCGCTACGACGACGCAGCGCGCAAGTACCTGGCCAAGCAGGCCACCGATCTGAAGTGGGGCACCAAGATCGAGTTCGACGATGTAATGGAACTGATTACCGTCGAAGACGGTATCGCCGCCTTCGAACGCTACGTCGCCGACCACCTGGGGTGAGCGGCGGACTGCCCGGGATCACGTGCGCTGCGCGTAATCCTGATAGGACTTCTCTTCCACGTACGCCGAACCCAGCGCCAGGTTGATCGCCTTCTTGATGCGCGCGCGCTCGTCGTTGCGCAGGTAGACACTGCGCGCCAGGTCGATGAAGCCCTGGTCGAACGCCTGCGCCTTCTCCTTCAGGCGGATGTCGTCCTCGATGTCCCACAGCTGCTCGTTGACCGCCTTCAGCTCGGCACGCAGCTTGGCGATGTCCTTCACCGCAGCCGGGTGTGCCATCCAGGTCTGCTCCAGCGCCGACAGCTCCCTGCGCACATTGGCCAGCTTGCCCTCGTCGCTGATGCGCTCGGACTTGATCTGCAGGATCGAGATCTTGTCCAGCAGCTCGCCGAAGGACACGGGGACGAGGATTTCAGCGGTCATCGGGGAAAGCTCCAGCAAGTGATGTGTGCAGTTTAACCCGCGACTGGCGATGGGACAGTTCAGGTAGAGCCACGCCGCGCGTGGATGGTCCAGCCCTGCAGCAAGTGCATCCACCCATGGCGTGGATTTACTGATGCATCTGCTGGAACAAGCCCCTCTGTTGAGGGGCTGCCCCGACAGGGGCGGGGAGAGGCCGGCAAAGGGAGGGGCCCGAACGTTGCACGGCAACGTTTGGGGCGACGCGCAAAGCGCGTCGCGTCCCGCGCCAGATCAGGACATGGTCACTACAGCGCAACTCGCGCTGTCCATCCACGCATGACGTGGATCTACGGATGCATCTGGAGAAACAAGCCCCTCTGTTGAGGGGCTGCCCCGACAGGGGCGGGGAGAGGCCGGCAAAGGGAGGGGCCCACGCGTTGCACAGCAACGTGTGGGGCGACGCGCGCAAAGCGCGTCGTGTCCCGCGCCGGATCAGGACATGGTCACTACGCCGCAAATCCCGATGCGCATCCACGCATGGCGTGGATTCACGGAGGCAATCTGGTGGAACAAGCCCCTCTGTTGAGGGGCTGCCCCGACAGGGGCGGGGAGAGGCCGGCGAAGGGAGGGGCCCACGCGTTGCACAGCAACGTGTGGGGCGACGCGCGCAAAGCGCGTCGTGTCCCGCGCCGGATCAGGACATGGTCACTGCGCCGCAAATCCCGATGTGCATCCACGCATGGCGTGGATTCACGGAGGCAATCTGGTGGAACAAGCCCCTCTGTTGAGGGGCTGCCCCGACAGGGGCGGGGAGAGGCCGGCAAAGGGAGGGGCCCACGCGTTGCACAGCAACGTGTGGGGCGACGCGCGCAAAGCGCGTCGTGTCCCGCGCCAGATAAAGAAAAAGGGCTGCCGTTCGGCAGCCCTTTTTCTTTATCTGGCGGAGAGGGGGGGATTCGAACCCCCGAGGCGCTATAAACGCCTGCCTGATTTCGAGTCAGGTACATTCAACCACTCTGCCACCTCTCCGGGTGGTCCCCGGCGGACCGGGGACGCGCATCATACGAGGAAGTGAGGCCGGCGACAAGTCATTCCGGTCAACGAAGTGAAAATTTCCTGAGTGCATGCCTTGCCGGATGCCTGCAGCCCCCCGATGATGCCTGTCTCCCCAGCAATACCCCGCCCCCGCACCCCATGATCGAATTCGGACACCTCACTCACCCCGGCCTGCGCCGCGAGCTCAACGAAGACACCTACTACGGTGACAGCGAGCTGGCCCTGTGGCTGGTGGCCGATGGCATGGGTGGCCACGCCTGCGGCGAGGTGGCCAGCGCGCTGGCGCGCGAAACCATCGTGCGCGAGATCCGCCGTGGCGCGCCGCTGGCCCAGGCCATCCGCACCGCTGACGAAGAGATCATCCGCGCCTCGCGCCGGCGCAACGACACCCTGCCGATGGGCACCACCGTGGTCGCCGCACGCGTGCAGGGCAATCGCTATGAAGTGGCATGGGTCGGTGACAGCCGCGCCTATCTGTGGCGTGACGGCCAGCTGGCCCAGCTCAGCCAGGACCACAGCGTGGTGCAGGAACTGGTCGCGCAGGGCAACCTGACGGCCGAACAGGCGCGTGCGCATCCACATCGCAACGTGGTCACCCAGGCGCTGGGCGTGACCGACCCGGCGCATCTGAACGTGGCCACCACCAGCGGTGAGCTGCGCCCGGGCATGCAGCTGCTGCTGTGCAGTGACGGCCTGACCGAGGAAGTGGACGACCGCAGCATCGCCCGCACCCTCGCCTTCGACGATGCCAGCGCGCAGGAATGCGTGGACACGCTGGTCGCGGCCGCGCTCGACGGCGGTGGCCGCGACAACATCAGCGTGATCCTGGTGCGCTGCCATTAAGCGGCAGATCCACGCCATGCGTGGATACGGCACTGCCGGCCAGCGTCCGGCAGTACCCCATGCCAGGCATTACGCGCTGGCGGGCTCTTCCACCTTCGGGCCATCCCACAAGGCGTAGCCGGCCTTCTTGCGCAGTCGTTCCAGACGCGCGCTGTGCGCTTCCAGTTCAGACGGGGTGGCCACCACGCGTGGGCGCGGCAGCAGTTTGCTGGTATCGAAGGCCTGCAGCGCGGCACCGGCGCCACCACCGTCATCGTCGCCCGTGCCGAAGCCGATCTCTTCCTGGCCCGAGGTCAGCGCGATATAGACATCGCCCAGGATCTGCGCGTCGAGCAGGCCGCCATGCAGCGCACGGTGCGAATTGTCCACGCCCAGGCGCTTGCACAGCGCATCCAGCGAATTACGCTGGCCCGGGAAGCGCTCGCGCGCCATCACCAGGGTATCGATCACCGTGCAGCGATCGGTGATCTTTCCATACTGCGGGCCCAGCAACGACAGCTCGTTGTCGAGGAAGCCCAGGTCGAACGCCGCGTTGTGGATGATCAGCTCGGCGCCATCGATGAAAGCCAGGAACTCATCGGCGATCTGCGCGAAGTCCGGCTTGTCAGCCAGGAACTCCAGGGTCAGGCCGGTGACTTCCTGCGCGCCCTGTTCGAATTCGCAGTCCGGCTTGATGTACTGGTGGTAGTTGTTGCCGGTCGGGCGGCGCTTGAACAGCTCCACGCAGCCGATTTCAACGATGCGGTTGCCCTTCTTCCATTCCAGGCCGGTGGTTTCGGTATCGAGGATGATCTGGCGCATGGACTCAGTTTACCGGGCTGGCGTCACGGATCTGGATGGCCGCGTTGCGCGCCAGGGTATCCACCCGCTCGTTGTCCGGGTCACCGGAGTGGCCCTTCACCCAGCGCCAATCGATCTGGTGCCGCAGCGTCGCCGCATGCAGGCGCTCCCACAGCTCGCGGTTCTTCACCGGGTCGCCGCCGGCGGTCTTCCAGTTCTTGCGGATCCAGCCGGGCATCCATTGGGTCAGGCCCTGCCGCACGTACTGCGAATCGGTATAGAGCACGATGTTGCACGGCTCGGTCAGCGTTTCCAGGCCGGAAATGGCCGCCATCAGCTCCATCCGGTTGTTGGTGGTGTGCGCTTCGCCGCCGCTCAGTTCACGCTCGTGGCCCTTGTAGCGCAGCAGTGCAGCCCAGCCGCCGGGGCCAGGATTGCCAAGGCAGGAGCCGTCGGTGTGGATTTCAATGGTTTTCAATACAACTCCAGATCAGGTAGCAACGGTGCCGTGCCAACGCACCGGCAACGGTTTCGGCCCGGGCAGGGCCAGCGTTCGCTTTTCAGCATGGAACAGGCAGGCCGCGCGCAGTGGCGACCAACCGCCCGGGCGACGGCTGCCGGCGCCGCGCCAGAGCGGGCCGAGGAAACGCATATCGTCGCACTCCAGCCCGTGGCGGCCGAGCAGCAGGCGGATCCGCTGCGGCGTGCGCACCACCAGCCCGTGCTGGCGCCAGTGCGTGCGGTAAGGGCTGAACGGGTTGAGGCTGCTCAGCCACAGATGGCCGCCCGGCATCAGCACGCGCTCGCACTCATCGAGCAACCGATCAGCGTCAGCTGCGGTGACATGCTGCAACACGACCGCATTGACGCTTTCATTGGCCAGCGGCAGCGGCAACGCACAGCGGGTGTCGCCGGCATAGCCGTGCCCCTGCCGGTACAGGCGCAGGCCGCGCCCGCCAAGCTGCGCATCGTCCAGCCATGCGGCACTCGGCGCGATCCACAGCCAGGGCTGCACCGGCAGCAACGACAGCTGCGGCAGCAGCAGTTGCCGCTCCAGAACGCGCAGGGCTTCCGCCGGTTCGCTGTCGAACCACGGGGTCTGGCTCGCTTGACGGGTGCTCTGCAGCGCGGGCATGGTCCAATTCTATGCGACTGACTGCCCTGCCCGCATTTGCGGACAACTACATCTGGACCTTGATCGACGACGACGGTAACGCCGTGGTCGTCGATCCCGGCGATGCCGCGCCGGTGCTTGCGCTCGCCGATCAGGGCCTGCGCGTGGACACGATCCTGCTCACCCATCATCACGATGACCACATCGGTGGCGTGCCGGTGCTGCAGGCACGTTTTCCTGGAGTCCGGGTGATCGCACCCGTCGAGGAGCGCATCCCCACGGCAACTGAACGGGTCGGCGAAGGTGAACGCGTTCAGGCACTGGGCCGGGCGTTCCACGTACTATCCGTGCCCGGGCATACCCGCAGCCACATCGCGTTTCACACTGCTGAACATCTTTTCAGCGGAGATTCGTTGTTCAGCCTGGGCTGTGGACGCCTGTTCGAAGGTACGCCGTCCCAGCTGCTGGCATCGATGCGCAAGCTGGGTACCTTGCCCGCGCAACTGCTGCTTTGTTGCGCTCATGAGTACACCGTGTCAAATGCCGTCTTCGCGCGGCATGTCGACCCCGCCAACGCTGCCTTGCGGCAGCGCCAAGAGGAGGCTTTGGCCATGCGCCGCGATGACCGTTCCACCCTGCCGGTAACCCTGGCCAGCGAATTCGACTGCAATCCGTTCCTGCGTGTGCACACTGCGCCGATCCGCGCGTCGGTGTCGGCGCACCTGGGCCGTGACGTCGTTGACGACGTCGACGTGATGGCCGGTCTCCGGCACTGGAAAGACGGCTTCCGCGCATGATGCGCCGAAGTCTGCCGCTGGCCCTGGGCCTGGTCCTGGGGCTGGCCGGAACCGCCGGCGCCCAGTCGCTGGGCGCTGGCATCGGCCAGAACCTGACCGCCGCCGCGGCCCTGCCGCTGGATCCGGCCGCGTTGCCGGCCGCGTCGGTCCGCAACGGCCAGGAGATCTTCTCCAGCTTCCGCGACGGCCTGGCCGAGCCCACCTGCAATGCCGAGGCCACCAGCCCGCGCTGGCAGAAGCAGTTCGCCCACGCCCCGTCGCGCCTGGCCAACCAGGATGACGATGCACTGGTGCTGTTCGGCTATGTGGTCGAAGAGCTGCGCAAGGCCAACCTGCCTACCGAGTTCGCGCTGATTCCGTTCGTGGAAAGCGGTTACCGGCCCAATGCACGCAATGGCAGCGGCCCGACCGGCCTGTGGCAGTTCATCGCCACCACTGCGCGCAATCACCGCGTGCCCATGGCCAACGGCTACGACGGGCGCCTGTCGGCGGTCGATTCCACCCAGGCCGCAGTGCGCTACCTGAAGACCCTGCACGGCATGTTCGGCGGCGACTGGCGCCTGGCCACCATGGCCTACAACGCCGGCGAGTACCGCGTGCTGCAATCGATGCGCAAGGCCGGCATGAACGCGCAGAACGCCAAGCCCTCGGCGCTGCCCGGCCTGTCGCCGGTCACCCATGCCTACGTCGAGAAGCTGCATGCCCTGGCCTGCGTGCTGGAAGATGTGGAAGACCAGCCAGGTGTCATGGCCTCGCTGGACCGCACCGTGCCCGTACTGAAGGACCACACCCTGCCCGCCGGCACCAGCGTCCAGCAGTGGGCCGCACAGCGTGCCCTGGACCCGGCCAGGATCGTCCGCCTCAACCCCGCCCTGGCGGGCGGTGGGCGCGTCTCGTCCGGCACCACCCGCGTACTGGCGCCGGTCTCGGCCGCCAGCGCGACCGTGGCGGACACCGCCACCGCACTGGTGGCCAGTAGCGTACCTGTTGCCGCCGCCTCGCCAGCGCCACAGGTCGCCAAGACCGTGGCCGCGATCGCCGATCGTCCGCGCAGTCGTCGCCACACCGTGCGGGATGGTGAATCGGCCTGGACCATCGCCCGCCGCTATGGCATGCCGGTCAAGGCGCTACTGTCGCTGAACGGCCTGAGCGGCAGCAGCGTGCTGAAGCCGGGCGCCGTGCTGCGCGTGGAGGACTGAGTCCGGCGCGGCACCGCCGCGCCCTGCCCGCCCCTTTGTTCTGGAGAGCCGAGCCCACGCTCGGCTTTTTTCATGCCTGCGCCCAGCAGGCGCAGTCGAGCATGGCTCGACGCTACGCATCGGCAGGCACAAAAAAGGCCCGGCATTGCCGGGCCTCTCTCATGGGTGCCGCCGCGAGGCTTACAGGTTCGCTTCGGTGGTCTGGATCATGAACTTCTTGCGCATCGCTTCGATGTAGGCCTTGGCTGCGGCCATGCCGTCGATCTGGCTCAGCTGTTCCTTCAGCTGCTTCTGCTGCTCTGCAGTCACTTCCTTGATGTCGCCCGGATTGACCTTGTTCACCGCGAACAGCAGCGCGTGGCCATTGACGTCGACCTTGCCATAGCTCGGCTTGCCTTCAGCCGGCACCGGCGCACTGAAGATCGCGCGGTTGATTTCCGGGGTCGGCACCGGCTGGCTGCGCGGCAGGCCCGGCATCGGGCTCAGCTGCAGCTTCTCGCTGGCGGCCAGCGACTGCAGGGTGGCGCCCGCCTTCAGCTTGGCCAGGATGGCATCGGCCGCCTTGTCGCTGGCCTGGCGCTGGCGATCAGCACGGATCGCAGCGATCACCTGGTCACGGGCCTTGTCCAGCGGCAGGGCCTGTTCCGGGGTGTGTGCAGCCACACGGATGACCACGCTGTGGTTGGTCGCGCCGCCCAGGGCGATCGGGTCACTGGCGGTACCGTCCTGCACCAGCACGTCGGAGAAGGCGGCACGCAGCACGGCCGGGTCAGCGGCGATGCCGCTGGCGGTCGCGCGGGTGATCGGGCCCAGGGTCTGCAGCGGCAGGTTCACTTCCTTGGCGGCGGCCGCCAGGTCGCTCGGGCTCTTGTTGATGGCATCGACCAGGCGACCGGCCAGTTCGTTGAAGCCGCGCTCGCCGTCGGCCTTCAGCTGCTCGGCAGCCAGGGTGTCACGCACTTCCTCGAACGACTTGCCCTGGCCACCGCGCACAGCGGCCACCTTGATGATGTGGTAACCGAACTCGGTCTTGACCGGGCCGATCACGTCACCGGCCTTGGCCGCAAACAGCGCGTCCTCGAACGGCTTGACCATCGCACCGCGCTCGACCCAACCCAGGTCACCGCCCTGGTCCTTGGAGCCCGGATCTTCCGAATTGGCCTTGGCCAGCGCAGCGAAGTCGGCACCGGCCGTCTTGGCTTCGGCAGCGATCCTGTTCGCCTTGGCTTCGGCGCCGTCACCGGTGATCAGGATGTGCGAGGCCTGGCGCTGCTCCGGCGAGGTGAACTTTGCCTTTTCCTCTTCATAGCGCTTGCGCAGGGTCGCTTCATCGGCCGGGACCGGTGCCGGCAGGTTCGCACCGTTGATCTCGACGTACTCCAGCGACACGCTCTCGGCCTGGCGGAAATCCTTGCCGTGGCTGTCGTACCACTGCTTGATCTGATCATCGGTGACCGGCGCGGTATCGGCCGGTACGGGCGGCAACGCGGCCAGCTCGACGTCGCGGGTTTCGCCCAGCAGCTTCAACAGGCGCTCGGTCTCGGCCTGGGTGACGAAGCCGGAGCTCTGCAGGCCCGATGGGATCACCGACTGCTGCAGGCTCTCACGCACCAGTTCCTGGAACTGGGTCGGGGTACGCGGCGGATTGCCACCGGCCAATGCCAGCCGGTAGTTGTTCTCGTTGAACTTGCCGTTCGAATCGAGGAACGCCGGCATGGTCGCGATGTATTCGCGCACAGCGCCGTCGCCGATCACCACGCCCGCCTGTTCACCGACCAGGCGCACGACCTGTTCGTCGATCAGCTGATCGAGCACGGCCATCTTGTTCTCGGTGCTCTCGAACGCGCGCGGGTCGAAGTTGTCGCCCTGCTGCTGGCGCTCACGCATGCGCTCCTGCTCGAAACGCGTGCGGAAATCCTGCGAGCTGATCTCATGGTGCTGCCACAGCATGCGCACCGGCCACCACGACGGCGCCGAACGCCACCAGGTGGGCGGCGCGGAAACCTTGGCCACGTTCTGTGCGCCAACGCCACCGAGGTAGCTGTTGTCGATCACGAACAGGAACGGAATCATCAGCAGCCCCAGGATCACGGTGACGATCCAGCCTGAGGTCTTGTCGCGGAGTTTCTGCAGCATGGTGAGGAATCACAAGGCCTGATTGGCGAGCCCGGCAGTGTAACCCGCTTCGCCGCAGGGACCAAAAGCAGCACCGACGCGGCCTGCGCCCACTTGCGCAGGCACGCACCATCAGTGCATCGGCCAACTCCATCCTGGCGCAAAGAAAAAGCCCCCGGCTTGCGCCGAGGGCTTTTAGAGTTGGCGGAGCGGACGGGACTCGAACCCGCGACCTCCGGCGTGACAGGCCAGCATTCTAACCAGCTGAACTACCGCTCCGCGCTTGAACTTTGCAGGTGCCCAGTATATCCGAAGACTCGCTGGAAACCCAGCCCGATGAACACTTTTTTCAAAGTTTTTTCACAGGGACTTAAGAAGTCTGCAATGGCGGAGCGGACGGGACTCGAACCCGCGACCTCCGGCGTGACAGGCCAGCATTCTAACCAGCTGAACTACCGCTCCGTTCTTGCAAAGACTTTTCGCCTTCCTCCCGAACCTCTCGGTGAGAAGACAAGGCCCCCAGCCTTGAACCGGGGGCCTCGATGTACTGGCGGAGCGGACGGGACTCGAACCCGCGACCTCCGGCGTGACAGGCCAGCATTCTAACCAGCTGAACTACCGCTCCGCGTTGTTACCTTTTTGCTTTCAGCCGGCCTGGACCGGGGAGAAAACAAAGCCTCCAGCTTTTGGCCGGAGGCCTCGTTGAATGGCGGAGCGGACGGGACTCGAACCCGCGACCTCCGGCGTGACAGGCCAGCATTCTAACCAGCTGAACTACCGCTCCACACTCAAACTTTTACCGCGGTGCTGTGGTGGGTGCTGAGGGTTTCGAACCCCCGACCCTCTCCGTGTAAAGGAGACGCTCTACCGCTGAGCTAAGCACCCCAGCGAGCCGCTTAGTTTACAGCATCCTTCAGGGCCTTGCCAGCCTTGAACGACGGATTCTTCGAAGCAGCGATCTTGATGGTGTCGCCGGTCTTCGGGTTGCGGCCGGTGCGGGCAGCACGGTCGCGGACCTGGAAGGTACCGAAGCCAACCAGGGTGACCGCATCGCCGTCCTTCAGCGCCTTGGTGATGGCAGCAACGACGGCATCGACAGCGCGGCTGGACTCTGCCTTGGTCAGGTCGGCAGCTTCAGCAACGGCATCGATCAATTCGGTCTTGTTCATTCTCTACAACTCCTTTGGCGGTGGGTTCCGCTTATTCGACAGGGAAGCAACCGCACGCCATCTGCATGCGGCCGCCATGTGGAAACGGTTCGCCGAATTCCAGCGATCACCAGACTGCGACCACTCATTCGCGAGTGCTGCTTTTATACCAGTGGCCCTACCCCCACGCAAGCTGGAAAGCCAGCAACGACGCGGGTTTCGGGCCATTGGACAGCGCGCGTCAATGCTTGACGCGCGCGTTTCCACTCGGTTTGGCCTTGCTGCGCACCGTGACACGCTGCGCACTCTTGCGCGCCTTCTTCGGTGCCAACGGACGCTCCAGCGCCAGGTCCAGGACTTCTTCGATGTACTTCACCGGCACGATCTTCAGATCGCGGGTGACGTTGGCCGGGATGTCGGCCAGGTCCTTGCGGTTCTCTTCCGGGATGATGACCGTGCGGATGCCGCCACGCAGTGCAGCCAGCAGCTTCTCCTTCAGGCCACCGATGGCAGTGACGCGACCACGCAGGGTGATCTCGCCGGTCATCGCCACATCGGCGCGCACCGGCACCCTGGTCAGCATCGACACCAGCGAGGTGACCATCGCCGCGCCGGCACTCGGGCCATCCTTCGGCGTGGCGCCATCGGGCACGTGCAGGTGTACGTCGTGCTTCTGCAGGAAGTCGCTGTCGATGCCGAAGCCGACCGCGCGCGAACGCACCACCGACAGCGCCGCCGACGCCGATTCCTTCATCACGTTGCCGAGCTGGCCGGTCAGGATCAGCTGGCCCTTGCCCGGCACCAGGGTCGATTCGATCTGCAGCAGGTCGCCACCGACTTCGGTCCAGGCCAGGCCGGTGACCAGGCCGATTTCATTCTCTTCCTCGGCACGGCCGAAGTCGAAGCGACGCACGCCCAGGTACTTGTCCAGGTTCTTGCTGGACACGCTCACCAGCGCCTTCTTCTTCGCGCCCTTCTTCGCCTTCGCTGCCGGCTGCGGGCCAGCCAGCGCGATCTCCTTCACCACCTTGCGGCAGATCTTGGCGATCTCGCGTTCCAGGTTGCGCACGCCCGATTCACGCGTGTAGTAGCGCACGATGTCCTGGATGGCATCACTGCCGATCTCCAGCTCTTCCGGCTGCAGGCCGTTGGCCTTGACCTGCTTCGGCACCAGGTAGCGGGTCGCGATGTTGAGCTTCTCGTCCTCGGTGTAGCCGGGGATGCGGATCACTTCCATGCGGTCCAGCAGCGGGCCGGGAATGTTGAGCGAGTTCGAGGTCGCCACGAACATCACTTCGGACAGGTCCAGGTCCACTTCCAGGTAGTGGTCGTTGAATGCGTTGTTCTGCTCCGGATCGAGCACTTCCAGCAGCGCCGAAGACGGATCGCCACGGAAGTCCATCGACATCTTGTCGATCTCGTCAAGCACGAACAGCGGGTTCTTGCTGCCGACCTTGTTGAGGTTCTGCACGATGCGGCCCGGCATGGAACCGACGTAGGTACGGCGGTGGCCACGGATTTCGGCCTCGTCGCGAACGCCGCCCAGCGACATGCGCACGAACTTGCGGTTGGTGGCCTTGGCAATGGACTGGCCCAGCGAGGTCTTGCCCACGCCCGGCGGCCCGACCAGGCACAGGATCGGGCCCTTCATCTGCTTCACGCGCGACTGCACCGCCAGGTATTCAAGGATGCGCTCCTTGACCTTCTCCAGGCCGTAGTGGTCGGCATCGAGCGTATCCTGCGCGACCTTCAGGTCCTTGCGCACCTTGCTGCGCTTCTTCCACGGCACGCCCAGCAGCCACTCCAGGTAGTTGCGCACGACGGCGGCTTCGGCCGACATCGGCGACATCTGCTTGAGCTTGTTCAGTTCGTTGCGCGCCTTGGCTTCAACCGCCTTCGGCATGCCGGCCTCGGCAATCTTGCGGGCCAGTTCTTCCAGCTCGCCCGGCGCGTCGTCCAGGTCACCCAGTTCCTTCTGGATGGCCTTCATCTGTTCGTTGAGGTAGTACTCGCGCTGGCTCTTCTCCATCTGCGACTTCACGCGGCCGCGGATGCGCTTCTCCATCTGCTGCACGTCGATCTCGCCGTCGACCAGGCCGACCAGCATCTCCAGGCGGTCACCGACGGCCAGCGTTTCCAGCAGGCGCTGCTTGTCGGCCAGGCGCACGCTGATGTGCGCAGCGATGGTGTCGGCCAGGCGCGCCGGCTCATCGATGCCCGACAGCGTCTGCAGCAGCTCCGGCGGCAGCTTGCGGTTGGTCTTCACGTACTGCTCGAACAGCGACATCAGCGAGCGGGCAATCGCCTCGACCTCGCGCGCCTCGCGCTCGTCGGTGGCGTCGATCTCCACGGCCTGGCCATGCAGCGAGCCGTCGCGCTCGTCGACGTGGGTGACCTGCACGCGCGACAGGCCTTCAACCAGCACCTTGATGGTGCCGTCGGGCAGCTTCAGCAGCTGCAGCACCTGCGCCAGCGTGCCGACCTGGTAGAGGTCGGCCGCATGCGGGTCGTCGGTCTCGGCCGACTTCTGCGCCAGCAGCAGGATGCGCTTGTCCGCCTCCATTGCCTGTTCGAGCGCGTGCATGGACTTGTCACGGCCGACGAACAGCGGGATGACCATGTGCGGGAACACCACTACGTCGCGCAGCGGCAGGACCGGCAGGTCGAGGGTTTCACTTGGGGAACGGGCCATGGGGGCTCCAGGGAAGGGGGAAAACCGCCTCCGGGAGGGCATCTTCCGGAGACAAAAAAAGCCGATGGCCCCGTTATGGGGCCATCGGCTTTCAGATGCAAGGCATTCCTTGAAAATCCTTTCCAATCAACAACCTGGAAGGATCACTCGGCGCCTGCGGCCTTCTGTTCAGGGGCCGCCGGGGTCTGGTAGATCAGGTACGGCTCGGACTTGTGCTCGATCACCGATTCGTCCACGACCACCTTGCTGACGTTCTCCTGCGACGGCAGGTCATACATGGTGTCCAGCAGGACCGATTCGACGATGGTGCGCAGGCCACGGGCGCCGGTCTTGCGCTTGAGCGCCTTCCTGGCGATGGCCGACAACGCGTCCGGACGGAACTCCAGCTCCACGTTTTCCATCTCGAACAGCTTCTTGAACTGCTTGGTGATGGCGTTCTTCGGCTCGGTCAGGATCTTGATCAGGGCCGGCTCGTCCAGCTCCTCCAGGGTCGCCACCACCGGCAGGCGGCCGACGAACTCGGGAATCAGGCCGAACTTGATCAGGTCTTCCGGCTCGACTTCGGCCAGCACCTTGCCCACTTCCTGCTTGCGCTCGCTGCTCTTCACCTTGGCGCCGAAGCCGATGCTGCCGACGTCGGTGGAACGGGCCTGGATCACCTTGTCCAGCCCGGCAAACGCGCCGCCGCAGATGAACAGGATGTTCTTGGTGTCCACCTGCAGGAATTCCTGCTGCGGGTGCTTGCGGCCGCCCTGCGGCGGAACGCTGGCCACGGTGCCTTCGATCAGCTTCAGCAGGGCCTGCTGCACGCCTTCGCCGGACACATCGCGGGTAATCGACGGGTTCTCGCTCTTGCGCGAGATCTTGTCGATTTCATCGATGTAGACGATGCCCTGCTGCGCCTTCTCGACGTCGTAGTCGCACTTCTGCAGCAGCTTCTGGATGATGTTCTCCACGTCCTCGCCCACGTAACCGGCTTCGGTCAGCGTGGTGGCGTCGGCCATGGTGAACGGCACGTTGAGCAGGCGGGCCAGGGTCTCGGCCAGCAGCGTCTTGCCCGAACCGGTCGGGCCGACCAGCAGGATGTTCGACTTCGCCAGTTCGACGTCGTCGTTCTTCTGCCGGCTCTCGATGCGCTTGTAGTGGTTGTACACGGCCACTGCCAGCGTGCGCTTGGCACGGTTCTGGCCGATCACGTACTGGTCGAGGACCTCGAGGATCTCGCGCGGCTTGGGCAGCGAACTGCGCGCCGACTGCGCCTTTTCCTCAAGTTCCTCACGGATGATGTCGTTGCACAGCTCCACGCACTCATCGCAGATGAACACGCTCGGACCCGCAATCAGCTTGCGCACTTCATGCTGGCTCTTGCCGCAGAAAGAGCAGTAGAGGATCTTGCCGGTGTCCGTGGAACGACCTTGGCGGTCTTCGCTCATGCTTCGCTTACCCAGTTACCCCACCCGCTGAACGGGGGTTCGATTCGAGAATAGCACAGGGCCGAGGGGACACCAGTCCCACCCGACCCTGCAGGAACGAGGCCTCCCTGGCCCCGTGAAGGCCGGTCAACCGGCCTGGATCGACTCATCCGGACGACGCTCCAGGACCTGATCGACCAGACCGTAGGCCTGCGCCTCGAAGGCGCTCTTGAAGTTGTCGCGCTCGGTGTCACGGGCGATCGTCTCCAGCGACTGGCCGGTGTGCTTGGCCAGCACCTCGTTCAGGCGCGAACGCAGGGTCAGGATCTCGCGCGCGTGGATGTCGATGTCGGTGGCCTGGCCCTGGTAGCCACCCAGCGGCTGATGGATCATCACGCGCGAGTTCGGCAGCGCATAGCGCTTGCCGGCTTCGCCCGCGGCCAGCAGCAGGGCGCCCATCGAGGCGGCCTGGCCGATGCAGGTGGTGCTCACATTCGGCTTGATGTACTGCATGGTGTCGTAGATCGCCATGCCGGCGGTGACCACGCCACCCGGCGAGTTGATGTAGATGTTGATGTCCTTTTCCGGGTTTTCCGATTCCAGGAACAGCAGCTGCGCCACCACCACGTTGGCCATGTGATCGTCGATCGGACCCACGAGGAAGATCAGGCGCTCCTTCAACAGGCGCGAATAGATGTCGTAGGCACGCTCGCCGCGGCTGGTCTGCTCGACCACCATCGGAACCAGGTTCAGGGCTTTGGTTCGGTTGTCCATTACGTGAGGTACCTATCTTGGGGGGCAACAACCCCGCGCCGGCAAAGGCGCGGGGCATCCGGTGATCCGCCCGGGCTTACTGGCGGATCGCGTCCTGGAACGACAGCTTCTCTTCGGTGTGCTGGGCACGCTCGGCGATCCAGTCGATCACCTGCTCTTCCATCACACGGTTCTGCAGGCCAGACATCAACTGGGGGTCGTTGCGGTACATCTCAATGACCTGCTCCGGCTCTTCGT
Organism: Stenotrophomonas sp. YJH_SMC_32; assembly: GCF_059369975.1. NCBI lineage: Bacteria > Pseudomonadati > Pseudomonadota > Gammaproteobacteria > Lysobacterales > Lysobacteraceae > Stenotrophomonas > Stenotrophomonas sp. YJH_SMC_32. The sequence goes on from NZ_JCAFTE010000003.1 coordinate 306,720, forward strand.
AGGTCGAAGCGATCAGACGCATCGTTTCATTCAGGCGCTTGGCTTCCAGACGCAGGTCGTTGATGCGGGCCACTTCACCGACCAGCAGGCCGACCAGCACGCGCTTGGCGGCAGCGTCCTTGAAGCCTTCGTGGGCATCGGCCGGGATCTCGCCGACGTTCTGGCCGTTGCGGCGCAGCTGCTCGACCTGCTGGGCCAGCATGGCGCGGGCTTCGTTCTCGACCAGGCGCGGCGGCATTTCCACCGACGAGTAGGCCGCGATCAGCTGCTCGCCCACTTCGCGGCGCAGGCGGTTCATCAACGCACCCTTCAGCTCGCGCTCCAGGTTGGCGCGGATGTCGCTGCGGAACTGCTCCACATCGCCGCCCTTCACGCCGAAGCTCTTGATGAAGGCTTCGTCGACCGCCGGCACGACCGGCTCGGAGACCTCGGTGACCTTGACGGTGACCTGCACGGTCTTGCCGGCCAGCACCGGCACGCGCCAGTCAGCCGGGAACTCGACGTCCAGGGTCTTCTCTTCGCCCTTGGCCAGGCCGACCAGGCCCTTCTCGATGGTGTCGAACATCATGCCCTGGCCGAGCACGATCGAACCCTTCTCGGTGCCCTCGGCCGGCAGGCGCTCTTCGCCGGCCTGCGACCAGGTTTCCACCGCGACCAGGTCACCGTCCTGCGCGCCACGGCTGACCGGGGCCCAGGTACGGCGCTGGTTCTGCAGGTTCTCGATCATCTGGTCGATGTCGGCGTCGGTGATCTCGGCGGTATGGCGCACGACGGTCAGCTTGCTGACGTCGATGTCGCCGAAGTCCGGCACCACTTCCACGGTGGCCACGAAGGAGAACTCACCCTCGTCGCCCTTGTCGATGCGCGGGCTGCCGACGATGCGCAGGTCGTGCTCGCGCACGGCCGCATCGAAGGTTTCGCGCAGCAGGCCGTCCAGCGCCTCGCCACGGACCTGCGCGCCGAAGCGCTGCTCGATCACCTTGGCTGGCACCTTGCCCGGACGGAAGCCCTTGATGCGGGTGGTACGGGCGATTTCGCCGAGGCGGCCGACGATGTGGCTCTGCAGACGCTCTTCCGGCAGCGAGAAGCTCAGGCGGCGTTCCAGGTTGCCGGTGGATTCGATCGAAGCTTGCATGTTGACTCCTGCCACCGGTGGCCCAGGCCCCCGGCTAGATGATTGGGATGAAACGGTTGTAAGGACACGACGTCTGGGACGCGCCTGCTTGCCGCAGCCCTTTAGTTTCGCCCAATTCGGCTTGCACTGCCAGCGCGTGCCGGTCAAGGGGGGCGCAGATGGCCCGATCAGGGCGGGGACAGGCCGGCACTGGTGCGAAAGGGGGGACTCGAACCCCCACGCCTTGCGGCACTGGAACCTAAATCCAGGGCGTCTACCAATTCCGCCACTTTCGCGTGGCCGGCGCAGGTGTTCATTGTCGCAGGCGATGACGGGAAGCGGAAGGCCTGCACAAAACTGAACATGGCAATTGTGCGCAGCCCGCGCGTTGAACCACCCCGGCGAGCGCAAGCTCATCCGGGGTGGCGGGGGTCACTGCTGCGGCCTGGCCTTGGCCGACGCCGTATCGGCACCCTGCCCGGCTGCAGGATCCACCTCGCGGATCTCCACGCCCCCGTCGCCGGTGCGCCGCAGGGCCGCCGACTCCGGCGTGGCCTTGCGCACATCCACCGAACCATCCGCATTGCGCTGCACGTCCACCGCATCGGGCAGGGCCTCCCGCTCTGCCGGCTGAGCCGGCTGCATCTGCATGGCCTCACCGACCGGGCGTGCAGGAGCGCTCTCCGTGCCAGCACCGCGTTCGACGGTCTGCGCGGGATCGTCGGCGGGCGCGCAGGCCGCCAGTGCCAGCAACGCGAAGGAAACCCACAGCGCGCGGTGCAATCGATTGATATGAGCCATCAACATCGTCCTTCGTGCATGCGCCGTCGGCGCGGAAGATCCATTGGGTGCGATGCAGGACGCGATGCGGTGAGATGCAGCGCACAGCATTGAAAACACTGATGACGTGTATGCCGCTGATTTCAGCATTGCTTCAGTCGATCCACGCCAGGCGTGGATGAAATCCCCCAGCGAACAGGCAAAAAAAAAGCCACTTGGCGGACCAAGTGGCTTTTGTCTGGTGGGCTGTCAAGGATTCGAACCTTGGACCTATTGATTAAGAGTCAACTGCTCTACCAACTGAGCTAACAGCCCGAAATCGGGGCGCGAATTATGACCCGATCCGCTCGGTGGGTGCAAGCACTTTTTTCAACGTGGTTGAAACCAGCACTGCGGGCCCCGCTCCTGCTGCAGATCCACGCCGAACGGGTTCTGCAACGCGTGATCCATCGGAACGATGGCAGTCACACCTATAAGAAAAAAGCCACCTGGCGTACCAGGTGGCTTCTGTCTTGGTGGGCCGTCAAGGATTCGAACCTTGGACCTATTGATTAAGAGTCAACTGCTCTACCAACTGAGCTAACGGCCCGTGAAACTCAGACGCACATTGTAGCGTGCTTTCTGTTTATTGCAATACCGTTTCGGCTGCGCCGATGCGGTTGAATCAGTGGGGTGGCTGAGGGGATTCGAACCCCCGACCACCGGAATCACAATCCGGTACTCTAACCAACTGAGCTACAGCCACCACTGAAACTTTCGCTCCATCGCCGATACCACTGACGCCGGAACCTTGAACATTGCCTGGGGACTGTCACCGAAGTTGCGGTCCGCCGAAGCGAGTCCGATATTCTGGTGGAGTCCTTGCGCTTTTGCAAGCACTTCTTCACATCCGTCGATGCGATCCCGGCGCTCGCCAATGGCGCGCCCGACAGGAATCGAACCTGTAACCGCCGGCTTAGAAGGCCGGTGCTCTATCCAGTTGAGCTACGGGCGCCCGAACCGGAACGGTGTCCAATCCGACGTGGCGTGGGATTGGTCGGGGTAGAGGGATTCGAACCCCCGACATCCTGCTCCCAAAGCAGGCGCGCTACCAGACTGCGCTATACCCCGGTCTTGCAATCCCCTCGGGTTGGGCCCGGGGAGTTGGTCATTGTCGCCAAGCGCGTTGGGAACTGTCAACGAAGGATGCACAGATCCCGGGCCTGCCACAACGCCGAAAGCAGTCATCGGCTATGCTGACGCCCATCGGCCGGATGGCCGTCCCGACCTTCATTCGCACGGAGAACACGCATGCGCAGCGGCAACCCGGCTCTTTCCGAGTCGACCTTCCTCGACCTCGCCAGTGGCTCGGTAGTGACCAGCCCCGACCAGGCCATGACCCTCAACGGCACCGCCAACAAGACCGGCATCCTGCTGCTGTTGACCGTGCTGACCGCGGCGTTCGCCTGGAGCCAGGCGGTCGACGAGTACGGCCAGATTTCCGGCAGCGCGAGCCTGTACGCCATCGGTGGCGCGATCGGCGGCCTGGTGCTGGCATTGATCACCATCTTCAAGAAGGAATGGTCGCCGGTCACCGCGCCGATGTACGCACTGGTCGAAGGCCTGTTCCTGGGCGCCGTGTCGGCCCTGTTCAACATGAAGTACCCGGGCATCGTGTTCCAGGCGGTGCTGCTGACCTTCGGCACCCTGGCCGCCCTGCTGTTCGCATACCGCAGCGGCCTGATCAAGGCCACCGAGAACTTCAAGATGGGCGTGGTGGCCGCCACCGGCGGCATCGCCCTGCTCTACCTGGCCTCGTTCGTGCTGGGCTTCTTCAACATCAACGTGCCGGTGATCCACGACTCCAGCTGGCTGGGCATTGCCTTCAGCCTCTTCGTAGTGGTCGTGGCCGCACTGAACCTGGTGCTGGACTTCGATTTCATCGAGACCGGCGTGGCCCAGCGCGCGCCGAAGTACATGGAGTGGTATGGCGCATTCGGCCTGATGGTGACCCTGGTCTGGCTGTATGTGGAGTTCCTGCGCCTGCTGTCGAAGATCCAGCAGCGCTGAACCAGGCAGAGCCATGAATGACAAAGGGCGCCTTCGGGGCGCCCTTTTCTCTTTGTAACGCGTGGCTGCATTTCCCGGCTAGCCAGCCACCCCAGCCTGTGCAGCGTAGTGCGCCGCAAGGTGTTCGACCAGCGCGCGCACCTTGGGCGCGAGCGCACGTGCATGCGGGTACAACGCGAAGTAGCGCCGCTGGCCGGCATGCCAGGCCGGCAGCACGCGGATCAGACGACCGGCGCGCAGATCCTCCTGCACGGTCAGCGCGGTGAACAGGCTGATGCCCATTCCGGCCAGCGCGGCGGCGTACAGCGCGGGCGTGGCATCCACGCGCAGGCGCTGCCCGGCTTCAACGCTCACGCTGGCGCCGCGCGGTCCCTGCAACCGCCAGGGCGGCATTGACGGCGTGGGACTGAAACCCAGCAGCGTGTGCTGCTCCAGATCCACAGCGTGCCGTGGCAGGCCATGGCGCGCCAGGTAGACCGGTGCGGCGACCAGGATGCGCGGGCAGCTGGCCAGCTCGCGCGCAACCAGCTGGCTGTCCGGCAATGAAGCTGCAATGCGCAGCGCCAGGTCGAAACCACCACCGACCACATCCACCACCTGATCATCCGCCGACAGGTCCAGCGTGACCTGCGGGTAACGCTGCAGGAACGAGGGCAGCCAGTGGGGCAGCTCCTGGCTGGCCACCACCTGCGGCACGCTGATCCGCACGCTGCCGCTGGGCTGCGCCTGCCCGGCGCGAGCACGATCATCCGCCTCCTGCAGGCGGTCCAGCAGCGTTGCCGCCTCGCGGTAGTAATCGCGCCCGGCCTCGGTCAATGACAGCCGACGGCTGTTGCGATCGAGCAGGCGTACCTGCAGGTGCTCTTCCAGCTGCCGCAGTTGCCGCGACATCGCCGAGTGGGTGGTCCCCAGGCGCTCGGCGGCCGCAGTGAAACTGCCCGCGTCAACGATGGCGCGCAGCGCACGCAGGGCGGCGAAGTGATCCATCGGCGGGCAGCTCCACGTGGCGGGGCCCACGGCATGCGGGCCCCGCCAGCTTATCAAGCGCCGTCACCGGCCTTGCGTACCGGCAGCGCGAGGATCGCGTCGGTGCTCATGACATCGCCGAAGGCGTCTTCGATCTGCGCCAGCGAGGCCTCATGCAGCGCGCGATGGCCGATGCGACGGCCGCCGGCCAGATCCAGATCGCGGCTGGCGCTGGCATCGGACGAGACGATCACCCGGTAGCCGCGCGGAGCCGCTGCCGCGTCGCGCGCAGCACCGGCCACGCAGGCGTGGGTCTGCAGGCCGGTGACGATCAGGGTGTCGATGCCGGCGTTCTTCAGCATCGGGTCGAGCACCGCGGCGGACGCGCCGGCGAATACGCTGACATTGTCCTTCTGCACCACGGTCTCGCCCTGGCGCGGCTGCAGGTCGCGATGGAAGGCGGCATTGACGCTGCCCTGCGCGAACAGGGGTGCGCCGGCCGGCAGCACGTGCTGGACATGGATCACGCGGATGCCGTGGGCATCGGCGAATTCGACTACCCGCCTGGCCTGGCGCAGTGCGGCCTCGCCATCGGGAATGACCATGCGGCCACCCGCAAAGCCCGGTACAGCCTTGGCATCGAAGTACTCGTTCTGGAAGTCGATCACCAGCACGGCAGTCTTCGCCGCATCCAGCGAGGTCGCGACCGGCGCACCCGCCATATGGCGGATGGTGGGATGGGCCAGCTCGGCAGCAGCAAGCGGGAGGGTGGCGGTCATGCCGATCAGGCTGGCCAGGCCGAAGGCGGTGAGGTTCATGTTCAAGCTCCGGTGCATTGGGAAGTGGGCACAGGATGCCGATCACATTACGCACGAACCAGCCGCCCAGCGGCACATGATCTGTGCGATATACGCACAGAAAATCCCCTGTAGAGCCACCCCATGGGTGGCTGCGGACCGTAGGTGCCCGTCATCCACGCATGGCGTGGATCTACCGAGCCAGCCCACAACGCAACGGGGCGCCCGAAGGCGCCCCGCTGTAGATCCAACCGAGGTCGGCCGGCCGCTTACAGGCGGCTGGCGATGGCCTGGGCAAAGCTCATGGTGGTACCGGTGCCACCCAGGTCGCCGGTCAGCGAGTCCTTGGCTTCCATGGTCGCCACGATGGCCTTGCGCAGGCGCTCGGCATTCTCCGGCTGGCCGATGTGGTCCAGCATCTGCGCGGCCGCCAGCAGCAGCGCACACGGATTGGCCTTGCCCTGGCCGGCGATGTCCGGCGCGGTGCCGTGCACGGCTTCGAAGATCGCCGCGTCCTTGCCGATGTTGGCACCCGGAGCCAGGCCCAGGCCGCCGACCAGGCCGGCGCACAGGTCGGAGATGATGTCGCCGAACAGGTTGGTGGTGACGATCACATCGAACTGTTCCGGACGCATCACCAGCTGCATGCAGCAGTTGTCGACGATCATTTCCTGGAACTCGATGTCCGGGTACTGCGCGGCGACTTCACGGGCGACATTCAGGAACAGGCCCGAGGTCGACTTGATGATGTTGGCCTTGTGCACGGCGGTGACCTTCTTGCGGCCGGTGCTCTTGGCCAGCTCGAAGGCGTAGCGCACGATGCGCTCGGAGCCCTTGCGGGTGATGCGGGTGCCGGAGAAGGCGGTCTCGCCATCGGCCGACACTTCCTGGCCTTCGGCCAGGTAGGCACCTTCGGTGTTCTCACGGACGGTGATCAGGTCGACGTTGTCGAAACGCGACTTGGTGTTCGGGAAGGTGTGGGCCGGACGCACGTTGGCGTACAGGTCGAAGTGACGGCGCAGGCTGACGTTGATCGAGGTGAAGCCACCGCCGACCGGGGTGGTCAGCGGGCTCTTCAGCGCGACCTTGTTGCGCGCGATCGATTCCAGGGTCACCGCCGGCATCAGGTCGCCGTGCTTTTCCAGGGCCACCAGGCCGGCGTCGGCGTCTTCGTACTCCAGCCCAGTCTTGAGCTGGTCGAGCACGAACAGGGTGGCGTCCATGATTTCCGGGCCAATGCCGTCGCCGCGGATGACCGTAATTTTCTGCGTCATTGATCGATGTTCCGAACAGGGGGAAAAACGCCGTCCGGACGTGCCCGGAAACGCCGGCGCAAAGGAAGTTTCACCGGCAATTATGCCTGAGCCGGGGCCGAGGTCCCAAATAGACCATGGTCCCAGTCCCCGGCTCAGGCAGAATTGCCCGCGGATTCCTCCTCTACCCCCGCCTGTCGGCGCGCCCCTTCAACAAGAAGGGGCTCCTGGGCTGTTGGATCGCGGGACAGGCCCCCTCGCGGGCCCGGTAGTGCCGGCCGCTGGCCGGCAACCCCGGCAATGTCGGGTTCAAGGGATGCCGGCCGCTGGCCGGCACGACCCTCAGTGCTCGTGCGCGGCTGGCGCGGCGGCGCCGCCTTCCAGCTGGTCGAGGAAGTCGACCGCGCGGCGCAGGTGCGGGATCACGATGGAGCCGCCCACCACCAGGCCGACCGAGAAGGTCTCGAAGAACTCCTCGCGGGTCACCCCGGCGTCCTTGCACTGGGCCACGTGGTAGCTGATGCAGTCGTCGCAGCGCAGCACCATCGAGGCCACCAGGCCCAGCAGCTCCTTGGTCTTCACGTCCAGCGCGCCGGCCTGGTAGGTCTGCGTATCCAGCGCGAAGAAGCGGCGCACCACCTGGTTCGGTTCGCCCAGGATGCGCTCGTTCATGCGCTTGCGGAACTCGGTGAACTCGGCGATGCGGTCCTTGCTGCCGTCGTCGGCCGCGCTCATGCCTCGCCCTGCCCGGCCAGCAGCGGCTCGAGCTTGCCTTCACGGTGCAGGGCCATCATGTCGTCGTAGCCGCCGACATGGACGTCGCCGACGAAGATCTGCGGCACGCTGGTGCGGCGGGTCAGCGCCATCATCTTCTCGCGCTCGGCCGGGTCCAGGTCAATGCGGACCTCGGTCCACTGCTGGCCCTTGCTCTTCAGGAAGTTCTTGGCGGCCACGCAATACGGGCAGACGGCAGTGGAATAGATGGTGATGGCGGGGGCACCGCCGGCGGTCTGGGCTGTCACGGGAAACTCCACGATGGATCGACGGTCTACATATGGTACCGGTGCGCTGGAATTTCCACGCCACGGCCGCAACACTGTGGATTAACGAATGGTTGCCCCCCGCCCTGCCACGCTTGGCGCGCCCCGCCCGAGGACCTTCTGCTTGCGAGCCCTGCTGCTGACTACCGCCGTCACCCTGGCCCTGGCCATGCCGCTGGCCCAGGCCCAGGAGAAGCTGCCCGACATCGGCTCTTCGGCCGGCGAGCTGCTGACCCCGGCCCGCCAGGCCGAGTACGGCGCGATGATGCTGCGCGAGCTACGCAACTACGGCTACCTGCTGGAAGATCCGCTGGTCAACGACTGGCTGCAGACCATGGGTACCCGGCTCGGCTCCAACAGTGACCAGCCGCGGCAGCCGTACACCTTCTTCGTGATGAACGACCGCCAGATCAACGCGTTCGCCACGCTGGGCGGCTACATCGGGGTCAATGCCGGACTGGTGCTGACCGCCGAGCGCGAGGACGAGGTCGCTGCGGTGCTGTCCCACGAAATCGCCCACGTCACCCAGCAGCACGTGCTGCGCGGTGTCGAGCGCGCCCAGCGCGACCAGATCCCGATCCTGCTGGGCATGCTGGCGGCGGTAGTGGCCGCCCAGGCCAGCAACAGTACGTCGTCCGGCAACGCGACGATGGCCGCGATCAGCTCGGGCATGGGCCTGATGCAGCAGCGGCAGATCAACTACACCCGCTCCAACGAGTCCGAGGCCGACCGCCTGGGCATCCGCACCCTGTCGCGCAGCGGCTACGACGTGGATGCCATGGCCGGCTTTTTCGAGCGGATGTCGGCAGCCATGCGCGGCAACGAAGGCGGCTACAGCGTGCCCGAGTTCCTGCGCACCCACCCGGTCAACATCACCCGCATCAGCGAGGCCAAAGCCCGCGCCCAGCAGATGAAGAAGGATACGGTGCTGCTCACCACCAGCACCCCCACCGGCGAGCGCAAGGAGCGGGTGGACCCGGCAGATCCCAGCCTGGGCGAGCCGCTGTTGCGCGGCAACAACCCGCTGCTGCCCGGCAGTGTGCTGCGCCTGCCGATCGGCCAGCTCAACCGTGGCGCCAGCGGTGACTTCGAGTGGGCGCGTGAGCGCCTGCGCGTGCTCAGCGCGGACTCCACCCCCGAGCTGGAGCGCGAGTACGCCGACCTGGCCAAGCGGCAGAAGGACGGCCTCAACGATGCGCAGCGCTACGGCCAGGCGCTGGCGGTGATGCGCGGTGGCCGTGCCGGTGCCGGCCAGGCCCGGCAGACCCTGGCCGGCCTGCTGCAGACCCATCCCGGCAACCTGTGGCTGGCGCTGGGACTGGGCGAGGCGGAGTCGCGCGCAGGCCAGGCGGCCCAGGCCAACAGCCGCTTCGAGCAGCTGCTGCGCGAACACCCCAACAGCCGCCCGGTGGCACTGACCTATGCCGAGATCCTGAACGAACAAGGCAGCCGCGAAGCCGGCCAGCGTGCGCAGGCAATGTTGCGCCCCCTGCTGTCGCAAAGCGGTAACGATCCGGTCTTCCAGCAGCGTTTCGCCCGCGCCAGCGAGCTGGCCGGCGACAGCGTGCGCGCCAGCGAGGCCTATGCCGAGGCCGCCTTCCTCAGCGGGCGGCCAGAACAGGCGCTGATGCAGCTGCAGGCGCTCAAGCGCAACCCGGCGCTGGATTACATCGGCCGCGCGCGGGTTGACGCCCGCATCGAATCGATCACCCCGACAGTGCTGGAGCTGCGCCGGCAGGGCGTGCAGGACCCGGACCTGGACCGCCGCTGAGCACCGCATGACCGGCCGATGGCAATCCAGGCCGGTTCCGGCCGGGTAGTCACAAACATGTCATCAAACCGTAGTCTACTGGCACCACTCCAGTAACCGAGCCCTACGGTGTCCTCGTGCAGAAACGCATCCTGATCGTCGATGACGAGCCCGCGATCCGTGAAATGGTCGCCTTCGCCCTTCGCAAGGGCGATTACGAACCGGTCCACGCCGGCGATGCCCGGGAGGCCCAGACCGCGATCGCCGATCGCGTTCCCGACCTGATCCTGCTGGACTGGATGCTGCCCGGCACCAGCGGCCTGGACCTGGCCCGCCGCTGGCGCAAGGAAACGCTGACCCGCGAAGTACCGATCATCATGCTGACCGCCCGCGGCGAAGAGAATGATCGCGTCGGTGGCCTCGAGGCCGGTGTCGATGACTATGTGGTCAAGCCGTTCTCGGCACGCGAACTGCTGGCCCGCATCCGAGCGGTCATGCGCCGCGCCCGCGAAGATGACGAGGACGGCAGCGTAGCCGTCGGCCCGATCCGTATCGACGGCGCCGCCCATCGCGTGTTCGCCAACGACCAGCCGGTGCCGATCGGCCCGACCGAATACCGTCTGCTGCATTTCTTCATGACCCATCCCGAGCGCGTCTACACCCGCGCGCAGCTGCTGGACCATGTATGGGGCGGCAGCGTGTACGTGGAGGAGCGCACCATCGACGTGCATATCCGCCGCCTGCGCAAGACGCTGGAGCCGTTCAACGCCGAGAACATGGTGCAGACCGTGCGCGGCGCCGGCTACCGCTTCTCCACTGCTACCTGAGTCTCGTCGTGCCGGCACCGCGCACCTGCGGGTGCCGGTGCCGGCAACTCTGCTATAACCCTCGGTTCACCCCAGTGAACCGCCGCACCTCAACGACGAGATCGCAATGCCCCGCCACATCCGCTCTGCCTGGTTGAAGACCCTGGCCACCGTTGCCGCGGTGCTGCTGTTCGCCGGACTGGTGGGGTGGTTCACGGGCCATCTGTGGTTGTGCATCGCACTGGGCGCGCTGGCGACCCTGGCCTGGCATTACTGGCGCCTGCGCAGCGTTCTGCGCCGGCTGACCGCGCGCCAGCGCTGGGACACCGCCGAAGAAGGCACCGGCGTCTGGAACGAACTGGACCGCCTGCTGTACCGCAACCAGGTGGAAATGCGCGTGCGCAAGCGCCGCCTGCTGGACATGCTGCGCAGCTACCGCGCTGCCGCCGCCGCGCTGCCTGATGCCGTCGTCGTGCTGGATCGCAACAGCCAGCGCGTGCAGTGGTTCAACGAAGCGGCTACCGCTCTGCTCGGCCTGCACCATCCCGGCGACCTTGGCGAGGCCCTGGTCGAACGCCTGCAGCCGATGCCGCTGGCGCATTGGCTGGCCGGCGGCCGCAATGCCGAGCCGATCCTGGACGTACCCTCGCCGGTCGATCCGGCGATCCGCCTGAACCTGCGCCTGATTCCCTATTCGTCGGACTACTGGCTGCTGATCGCGCGTGACGTCAGCAAGCTGCTGCGCCTGGAACAGGTGCGCCGTGACTTCGTGGCCAACGTTTCACATGAGCTGCGCACGCCGCTCACCGTGGTGCACGGTTACCTGGACATGATGGACCCGGAGGATTTCCCGGGAACCGGACCGATGCTGGAAGAAATGCGCAAGCAGAGCCAGCGCATGGCCCAGCTGGTGGAAGACCTGCTGACCCTGTCGCGCCTCGAATCGCAGGAACACAGCGAGGAAGAGACCGTGGCCATGCAGCCGATGCTGGCCACCCTGCGCCGCGAAGCCGAAGCGCACAGCCAGGGCCGCCACCAGATCAGCATCGACGACCTCGCCGGCGTTGACCTTCAGGGCTCGACCAAGGAACTGCACAGCGCATTCTCCAACCTGGTCACCAATGCGGTGCGCTATACGCCGGCCGGTGGCCGCATCGCGGTGGAGTTCCGCCGCGAGGGCGACGGTGCGGTGCTGGCGGTGCGCGATTCCGGCTACGGCATCCCGGCCACCCACCTGCCGCGCCTGACCGAACGCTTCTACCGTGTCTCCAGCAGCCGCTCGCGCGAAAGCGGTGGTACCGGCCTGGGCCTGTCCATCGTCAAGCACATCCTCGGCCTGCACCACGCGCGGCTGGAGATTGAAAGCGAAGTCGGCAAGGGCTCGGTGTTCTCCTGCCATTTCGATGCCGACCACGTGCGCCCGCGCGAGTCCGCCCCCCTGACCTCCATCGAAGAATGACGCCATGAGCAGCCTCGGATCCCTCCCCCTCCCCGTGAGCCCGGACAACGATCCGTTGCGTGACCCGGCGCTGTACATCAACCGCGAGCTGTCGCAGCTGGATTTCAACTTCCGCGTGCTGGCCCAGGCGATGGACCCGCAGGTGCCGCTGCTGGAGCGCCTGCGCTTCATGTGCATCTCCTGCACCAACCTCGACGAGTTCTTCGAGATCCGTGCCGCCGCCGTGCGCCACGCGCAGGAGTACGGCCTGCCACCCGCACCGGACGGGATGAGCCCGCAGGCCATCCTGAGCGCCATCCATGACCGCGCCGCCGAACTGGTGGACCAGCAGTACCGCTGCTGGAACGAGACGCTGCGGCCGGCGCTGATGGAGGCCGGCATCGGCGTGCTCGGCCGCCACTCCTGGACCGACCGCCAGAAGCGCTGGCTGCGCGCCTACTTCCGCAACGAGATCATGCCGGTGCTGTCGCCACTGGGCCTGGACCCGGTGCACCCGTTCCCGAAGATCCTCAACAAGTCGCTGAACATCGTGGTGGTGCTCAAGGGCACCGATGCGTTCGGCCGCGCCGGCCACCTGGCCATCGTGCGCGCGCCGCGCTCGCTGCCGCGCATCATCCAGCTGCCGGAAAAGCTCGGCGGGCCCCAGAACTTCGTGTTCCTCTCGTCGGTGCTGTCGACCTTCGTCGATGAGCTGTTCCCGGGCATGGAAGTCCAGGGCGCCTACCAGTTCCGCGTCACCCGCAATTCCGAGCTGGTGGTGGACGAGGAGGAAGTGGAAAACCTGGCGCTGGCGCTGCGTGACGAGCTGGTCGACCGCGGCTACCGGCCAGCGGTGCGGCTGGAGATCGCGCACGACATGCCGCGCGAGATCGTGCGGACCCTGCTGCAGAATTTCGGCCTGACCGAGAACGCGGTGTACCGCATCGATGGCCCGGTCAACCTCAACCGCATCATCCAGCTGTACGATCTCATCGCGCAACCGGACCTGAAATACCCGCCGATGACCGCGCGCACGCTGCGCGACAGTGACGGCATCTTCGAGACGGTGGCGCGCCAGGACCTGCTGCTGCACCATCCGTTCGACGCCTTCACTGCAGTGCTGGACCTGATCCGGCAGGCGGCAATCGATCCGAACGTGCTGGCGATCAAGCAGACCCTGTACCGCACCGGCAAGGACTCACTGATCGTCGATGCGCTGATCCAGGCCGCGCGCAACGGCAAGGACGTGACCGTGGTGGTCGAACTGCGCGCCCGCTTCGACGAAGAAGCCAACCTCGGCCTGGCCGATCGCCTGCAGGAAGCCGGCGTGCAGGTGGTGTACGGCGTGGTCGGCTACAAGACCCACGCCAAGATGCTGCTGATCGTGCGCCGCGAGGGCCGCAAGCTGCGCCGCTACGTGCACCTGGGTACCGGCAACTACCACAGCGGCACCGCCCGCGCGTATACCGACATCAGCCTGATCACCGCCGATGCGGACATCGGCAATGACGTGCACCTGCTGTTCCAGCAGCTGTCCGGGCTGGCGTCGAAGATGAAGCTCAAGCGCCTGCTGCAGTCGCCCTTCACCCTGCACACCGGCATCCTCGGCCGCATCGAGCGCGAGACGCGCATCGCCGCCGCCGGCCGCCCGGCGCGGATCATCGCCAAGATGAACGCACTGAACGAACCGCAGGTGGTGCGCGCGCTGTACGCCGCGTCGCAGGCCGGCGTGCAGATCGACCTGATCATCCGCGGCGCCTGCACGCTGCGACCGGGCGTACCGGGCATCTCGGACAACATCCGCGTGCGCTCGATCGTCGGCCGCTTCCTGGAACACAGCCGCGTCTACTGGTTCGGCAACGACGGCGCACCGGAAATGTACTGCGCCAGCGCCGACTGGCTGGAACGCAACCTGCTGCGCCGGGTCGAGACCTGCTTCCCGATCCTCGATCCGGAACTGGCCAAGCGGGTCTACCGCGAAGTCCTGCAGAACTACCTTGACGACAACCTCAACGCCTGGGAACTGGACGCGCACGGCATCTACCACAAGCGTGCCCCAGCCCACGACGAAGCCCCGCATTCGGCGCAGATGGCGTTGATGCAGGGGCTCTGACCCTGCCCCGGTAGATCCCGACCGCTGGTCGGGATTCGATCGCCACGGGGTCAGATCCCTTTCCTGCGGGAAAGGGATCTGACCCCTTGCAGTCCTGCGGCACGCCCTCTTCCAAAATGTGAAGGCCGCGCGGTGACGAGCACACCGCCCCTTCGGCTAACATTCGTCCATGCCGCATACCACCACGACTCCGCCCGCATTGCAGGATGGCGACCTGCTGGCCGCCATCGACCTTGGCTCCAACAGTTTCCACATGGTCATCGCGCGCTATACGCTCGGCCAGCTGCGGGTGATCGACCGCCTGCGCGAGACGGTGCGCATGGCCGATGGCCTGGATGGCAAGGGTGGTCTCTCTTCCGCTGCACGCCAACGTGCACTGGAATGCCTGGCCCGCTTCGGCCAGCGCATCCGCAATGTGCCGCCGCACCGGGTGCGCGCGCTGGCCACCAACACCGTGCGCCAGCTGCGCTCGCCGCAGTCGTTCCTGGTACCGGCCGAGACCGCACTGGGGCATGCCATCGAAGTGGTCAGCGGGCGCGAAGAAGCGCGCCTGATCTACCTGGGCGTGGCCCACGCGCAACCGCCCAAGCCCGGGCAGCGCCGGCTGGTGATCGACATCGGCGGTGGCTCCACCGAGTTCATCATCGGCATGGGCATGCAGACCCTGGAGCGCGAAAGCCTGCAGGCCGGCTGCATCGCCAGCACCCGGCGCTTTTTCCCCGGCGGCAAGCTGAGCAAGAAGCGCTGGAAGGACGCGCTGGCCGAGATTGGCCGCGAGTTCCAGCCTTTCGCCAGCAAGTACCGCGCGCTGGGCTGGCAGGAAGCGTTGGGCTCTTCCGGCACGCACAAGGCGATCAGCGAGATCTGCGCGACGATGAAGCTGAGCAAGGGCGCCATCACCGCCGAGGCCCTGCCGCAGCTGCGCGATGAACTGCTGAAGGCCAAGAAGATCGACGACATCCAGCTGCCGGGGCTGTCCAGCGACCGCCGCCCGATCATCGCCGGCGGCATCCTGGTGCTGGAAGCGGCCTTCCAGGCGCTGGGCCTGCAGAAGCTGCTGGTCAGCAAGGCGGCGATGCGCGAAGGCATCCTGTATGACATCGTCGGCCGCGCCGGCGAGAACGACCTGCGTGACGAATCGGTGGCTGCTCTCAGCCAGCGCTACGGTATCGATACCGTCCAGGCCGAGCGCGTGCAGGACACCGCGCTGTCCCTGCTGGAACAGGTGCAGGAGCGCTGGAGGCTCGATGCCGACGATGCGCGCATGCTCGGCTGGGCCGCGCGCCTGCACGAGCTGGGCCTGATGATCGCGCACAGCGGCTACCACGTGCATGGCAGCTATGTGCTGGAACACTCGGATATCGCCGGCTTCTCGCGCCAGGAGCAGCAGATGCTGGCGGCCCTGGTGCGTAGCCACCGCCGCAGCGTGACCAAGACCGCCTTCGACGCCCTGCCCGAGCGACTGCTGCTGACCGCACGCCGGCTGGCGGCCCTGCTGCGGCTGGCGGTGCTGCTCAATCGCGCCCACGAAGACGATCCGCTGCCGGCACTGGAACTGACCGCCGACGACAACCGGCTGTCGCTGATCGTGCCGCAGGCCTTCATCGATGCCCGCCCGCTGCTGCGCGCGGACCTGATCGGGGAGACCGATGGCATCGCCGGGCTGGGCATCCAGTTCCGTCCGTTCGTGGCCTGAATACGCTGTCCGCTGTTGTCCACAGGACAACCGGGGTGACGCATTTCCCACTCCCACTTTGCGCAGTCTGGCGGTTTTTTGTGCTGCTCCGCACCACAACGGCGCGCTGTGGGCAATCGCTGCCATCACGTAAGCGCCTGCTTTTGTTCACGTTTTGTGAAGGCTGGCGCGGCCGCGTGACATAAATGGATACGAACCCTTTACAGAGCATTAACTAACGAGACTACTATCGGGTCACCGGCTCGGTCATCGACCCTGCTGGCTCCTTCGACGCCCACTTTGGCGTCCTGTGCACGACCTGAGAGAGAGAGCTCGCCATGACTTCACGCACCACCGCACTGGGGCAGGCCATCCGCTACGCCCTGGCTACCACTGCAGCGCTGGCAGCGCTGCCCGCGTTTGCCCAGGAAGGCAGCAACGCCAACCCGACCAACCTCGACCGCATCGAGATCACCGGCTCGCGCATCCGCCAGGTGGACGTGGAGACCGCCCAGCCGGTGTTCGCGATCAGCCGCAACGACATCGAAAAGCAGGGGTTCAGCTCGGTTGCCGACATCCTGCAGAACGTCACCGCCATGGGCAGCCCGACCATCAGCCGCGCCAATGCGCTGACCGCAGGCGAAAACGCGGGCGGCACCTACATCGACATGCGCAACCTGGGCACCCAGCGCACCCTGGTGCTGGTCAACGGCAAGCGCCTGGGCATCAGCACGTCCGGCTACCAGGACATCTCCACGCTGCCGGTGTCCGCCGTGGAACGCATCGAGGTGCTGAAGGACGGCGCCTCTGCGATCTATGGCTCCGACGCCATGGCCGGTGTGGTGAACATCATCACCCGCTCCAATGTCACCGGTGTGACTGCCAACGTCTACCACGGCCAGTACAGCCAGGGCGACGGTGCACGCGACCGCTTCGACGTGGTCGCCGGCTGGAGCAATGAGCGCGTGTCGTTGACCTTGTCGGCCGAGCATGCCGAAGAGAAGGGCGTGTGGGCGCGCGATCGCGGCTTCAGCAAGTACGGCATGACCGATCGCCATCCGTACGACAGCAGCAACTGGACCACGATCAGCCAGTACGGCCAGTTCACGGGTCTGCGCGGCCCGGGCTGTACCGCCACTGCGGGTTGCGGCTATTCCCTCAACCGCGGCGCGGATCCCACCAACCCGGCCAATTACCACCTCACCGATACCACGCCTTTCACCGGTGACGTGAGCAACGCCAACGACCAGATGCATGTGATGTATCCGGTCAAGCGCGACTCGGTCTATTTCGACGGCCGCTTCAAGATCACCGACAACGTCAACTTCCGCACCGAGCTGGGCTACAACAAGCGTGAGTCCACCCGCCAGATCGCGGGCTATCCGCTGCAGTCGAGCACCGCCGGTGTCGGCTCGATGTCGATCAACAGCTACTTCAACCCGTTCGGCCGCCAGCACGGTTACGCCAACCCGACCGCCGTGGCCTGGAACCGCCGTACCTGGGAAGTGCCGCGCGTGACCACCAGCGAGCTGAAGACCTACCGCGCGGTGGCGTCGTTCGACGGTTCGTTCGAGATCGGCAGCCGCTACTTCGACTGGGAAGTGGGCTACCAGTACAACCGCAATGAACTGGAATCGGTGGCCACCGGCAACCTGCACAAGGGTCGCGTCGCCGGCGGCGTCGGCCCGTCGTTCTACAACGCCGCCACTGGCAAGGTGCAGTGCGGTACCGCAGCTGCACCGATCTCCTACGACGTGTGCAAGCCGTGGAACCCGTTGGTTCCGTACGGCACGACGGCTGCCGATGGCCTGTACGGCAACGAAGAACTGCAGGCGTGGCTGTTCCCGGAAGAGATCACCAAGGGCCGCACCACCTCCAAGAACTTCTTTGCCAACATCGCTGGCAGCATCGTCACCCTGCCGGCTGGCGATCTCGGCTTCGCCTTCGGCGTGGAAAGCCGCAAGGAAGAAGGCAAGTACACCCCGGATGCCCTGGCCCAGACCGGCGCTACCACCAACCTGGCCGCAGGCCCGACCGGCGGTGACTACACCGTCAACGAGGCCTACCTGGAAGTGAACGTTCCGGTGCTGGCCGACCTGCCGGGCGCGAAGGAACTGACCTTCAATGGCGCAACCCGCTTCTCGGACTACAACACCTTCGGCAACACGCTCAACAGCAAGTTCGGTTTCAAGTGGAAGCCGATCGACTCGCTGATGGTGCGTGGCACCTGGGCCGAAGGCTTCCGCGCACCGACCATCAGCGACCTGTTCGGTGGTGGTTCGGAGACCTTCGCGCAGTTCAGCGATCCGTGCGACACCCGTTTCGGTTCCTCGGCCTCCAGCGCCGAAGTCCGTGCACGTTGCGCACGCGACATCGCCAATGCGAATACCTTCCGCCAGCTCCGCCAGGGCGGCACCCCGGTGAACACGTCGACGGACGCGACGCCGGTGCCGTTCACCTCCGGGTCCAACCCGCTGCTGACGCCGGAAACCTCGACCAGCAAGACGCTGGGCCTGGTCTGGAGCCCGAGCTTCATCCAGGGCTTCAACGCCTCGCTGGACTGGTGGAAGATCCGCATCGACAACACGATCATCGCCGACACGCCGACCCAGATCCTGCAGGACTGCTATGAGTCGGGCATCGAAGCGCGCTGCTCGCGCTTCCAGCGTGACCCGGTGACCGGCATCGTGACCAACCTGAAGTTCGGCAACCGCAACGCGGGCTTCATGGAAACCGAAGGCTACGACCTGGATGTGAGCTACCGTCTGGACACCCGGTTCGGCAAGTTCAACGTGAACTCGGCCACCACCTACGTATCCAGTGCAACCTACCGCACCTCCAACGACAACTCGATCGTCCCGATCGTCACCAACGGCATCGGCAGCGCCTTCCGCGTCCGTTCCAACCTGGTGCTGGGCTACGAGCGGGGCAACTTCGGCGCGAGCTGGACCGCGCGTTACTACTCGGGCGTGAAGGAAACCTGCTCGAACATCGCGCTGTACCCGGACGAATGCTCGGATCCGGGTGTGTATGCACCGTGGTACAAGGGCGCCCGCAACTACAACGAGCGTGGTGCGGTCACCTTCCACGACGTGCAGGTGCGCTACTCGCTGCCGTGGGATGCCACCGTGTCGGTCGGTGCCAACAACGTGTTTGAAAAGACCGGCCCGATCATGTACAGCAAGCCGAACTCGGCCTTCTCGTACTACGGCGGCTACGACATCGGCCGCTTCGTCTACATGAAGTACCAGCAGCGCTTCTGATCCATCGCGCTGTGACATGAAGCACCAGGACCACGGCCCTTCGGGGCCGTGGTTTTTTGTTGGCCGCAGCGCCCCTGCGGTGGCCGGCGCCCCCGTCATCTGACGGTCGCAAAGTGGTCATGTCGGCTACATCGCCAGGGCCGAGCATGCCGGAAACCGGGAGGCCCGCCATGCGCTATGCCATCGTCACCGAGACCTATCCGCCGGAAGTCAACGGCGTCGCCCTCACCGTACAGGGCCTGGAGCAGGGTCTGCGTGCAGCCGGACACGAGATCGACCTCGTCCGCCCCCGCCAGTCCACCGAAGCGCTGGATTCGGCACCCGGCACCTTGCTGGTTCCCGGCGCTGCCCTGCCCCGCTACCCCGGCCTGCGCTTCGGCCTGCCAGCCCCGATCCGGCTGGGCCGCCATTGGCAGAATCAGCGTCCGGATGCGGTCTACATCGCCACAGAAGGTCCACTCGGCTGGTCGGCACTGCGTACCGCACGTCGCCTCGGCATTCCGGTCGCCAGCGGCTTCCACACCCGCTTCGACGAGTACCTGCCCGACTATGGCGTGGCATGGCTGCAGGCCGCGGCCATGCGCTGGATGCGCCGCTTCCACAACCAGGCGGACGCTACCTTGGTGCCGACCCGCGAACTGCAGCAGTTCCTCGGCGAACAGGGCTTCGAACGCGTGCGCCTGCTGGCCCGTGCGGTGGACAGCCAGCAATTCGATCCAGGCCGGCGCGATCCTGCACTGCGCGAGGAATGGGGCGTGGATGGCAACGGCCTGGTGGCGATCTATGTCGGCCGCATTGCTGCTGAAAAGAACCTCGGCCTGGCGGTGAAGGCATTCCGCCGCCTGCAGCAGATCCGGCCCAAGGCACGCTTTGTATGGGTGGGTGACGGCCCGGCCCGCGAGAAGCTGGCACATGAAAATCCCGATTTCATCTTCTGTGGCATCCAGCGCGGCGATGCGCTGGCCCGCCACTTCGCCAGCGGCGATCTGTTCCTGTTCCCCAGCCGCAGTGAGACGTTCGGCAACGTGACTCTGGAAAGCATGGCCAGCGGTGTGGCCACCGTGGCCTTCGACTACGGCGCCGCGCGTGAGTACCTGCGCAACGGCGAGAACGGCGCAGCGGTGGACAGCGACGAGCAGTTCATCGAGGCCGCCGTGCAACTGGCCGCCGATGACGCGAAACGCCACGAACTGGGCGGCAATGCTGCACGCGCGATGAAGCGATTGCATCCACAGCAGGTGGTGGCCGAGTTCGATGCGTTGCTGGCCGAGCTTGCGCAGTCGCGGAGGAGCGGCCATGCGCACCACGCCGCTTGAACTGCTGGCAGGGCGCGAGGCGCGCTTGTGCCGGCGGGCGAACCACTACTGCCGGCGCCGCCGCGTGCGCCGCCTGTTCTCGGCCATCAGCCGTCTCGGCGATGGCGTGTTCTGGTATGTGCTGATGGCTGCGCTGGTGGTGCTGGATGGCTTCGATGGCCTGCGCGCCTCGGTGCACATGGCCGCCACCGGCCTGGCCGCATTGCTGCTGTACAAGGGCCTCAAGCGCTGGACGCGGCGTCCGCGGCCTTACGCGGCCGATCTTCGCATCCGCGCCTGGGTGGCACCGTTGGACGAATTCAGCTTCCCCTCCGGGCACACCCTGCACGCAGTGTCGTTCACCATCGTCGCACTGGCCTACTACCCCTGGCTGGCACCCTTGCTGGTGCCGTTCACCCTCGGCGTCGCACTGTCGCGGGTGGTGCTGGGCCTGCACTATCCTTCCGACGTGCTCGCCGCCACGGGCATCGCCGTCCTGCTGGCTTCGGCCAGCCTGACCTGGCTGCCGCTGCCGGTGTAGCCCCGGGGTCAGATCCTTTTCCTTCGGAAAAGAGATCTGACCCCCACAATACCGGCGGCGCTACCATCATCATTGATGGCCTAGAATGCAGGCATGACCACGTTGTTCATATCCGACCTGCACCTGGACCCCAGCCGTCCGGAGATCACCGACCTGTTCCTGCGCTTCCTGCGCGAGCAGGCGCCCGGCGCCGATGCGCTGTACATCCTCGGCGACCTGTTCGAGGCCTGGATCGGCGACGACACGCCCTCTCCGGCCGCCGATGCGGTGGCCGATGCGTTGAAGGTGCTGTCCGACAGCGGCGTGCCCGTGTACTTCATCCGCGGCAACCGCGACTTCCTGCTTGGCGAGGACTATGCGCGCCGTGCCGGCCTGCGCATCCTGCCCGACCCGTGCATGATCGAGCTGTACGGCCGCCCGGTGCTGCTGCAGCATGGTGACCTGCTGTGCACCGATGACATCCCCTACCAGCAGTTCCGTGCGCAGACCCGCGACCCGGTGTTCCAGGCGCAGTTCCTGTCGCAGCCGCTGGCCGCACGCATCGCCTTCGCGCAGAAGGCGCGCGAGGCGAGCCAGGCCCGCCAGTCGGAAATGAAGCAGGGCGATCGTGCGCAGTTTGAGACCGTCACCGACGTGGCCCCGTCCGAAGTCGATGCTACCTTCGTCCGCCACGGCGTGGACACCATGATCCACGGTCACACGCACCGTCCGGCCATCCACGCACTGCAGGCCGGTGGACGCGATTGCATCCGTATCGTGCTGGGTGACTGGTACGAACAGGGTTCGGTGCTGCGTGTGGATGCCAACGGCTGGTCGCTGGATACGCTCGCCCGCGATTGATGGATCGCAGGATGCCAACCAGGGTTGGCATCTACCCGAGCCGGTGAACGCGCCCGGGTAGACGCCGCCGCTTGGTCGGCGCTTGGCCTCAGCGGAAGGCCGCGATGGTGGCCTTGGTGTTGACCAGCACGCGCTGGTTGTCAGCGGTACTGGCATTGCCCATCGGGATGCCGTTGTAGCTGATGTTCGGGTTGGACCAGTAGTTCAGGCGCGGGCAGCTGCGGGTGCAGTTATAGGCCATGATCGTGCGCCAGCCGGTGCCGCTGGACGGCTCATAGCGGTAGCCGTGGCCATAGGCGTAGGGCGATGTGCTCGGGTCGGTGGCGATGTCATGCCGCGCGCTCTGCAGGTGGCCGATCTCATGCGCGAATGAGTAGTAGCCGGTCGCGCAATCCCAGTACACCGCCGCAAACGCCGTCGACGCGGTCGAGCCAATCCCCGAGGCCAGGCCGCAGTAGGCACTGTTGTTGATCAGCAGCACGCCGACATCGGCCGCGGTGGTGTTGCGGCTGGTGTGGATGCTGTCCATGTAGCCGTCGCTGGTGCCACGGAAACGCGACAGGTCGGTGGTGAAGTTGCCAGACTCGCTGTAGCTGGTGGTCTCGTAACCGGCCAGTTGCAGCGTCAGGCCGACGTTGCTGTTGCCGTAGCCCTGGTTGGACTCGGCCACCGCCAGCTGCACCAGCGACTGCATGTTGCCGCCATAGGCGGCGACGGCGGCATTGGTCGCCACCACCAGCACACGGATGGTCGCCGGCGTACCGGACGATGCCTGCGCGATGCCGATGCGATCGTTGTTGCCCATCGGGATCTTCGGCAGCTGGTTGTAGTCGGCCGGATGGTCGGCCGGCATCCGCGATTCATCCACTTCCACCAGCACGTGGCGGTTGCCCAACGGGCGCAGGCGATACAGCTTTCCATCCTTGCGGATCGAGCCGGTGACGGTGTCGCCCGAGCGCACCAGGATCAGCGAATTGCCGGGGTCGTCCTGGCCGTTGGAGGTGGCCGCGGTCAGTTTGTCCGAGGGCGAACGGAACTGGCCGTACCAGATGCTGCCGCCATCGGGCAGTGCTTCGACCTTGCTGCGCACCGCCTGCACCCGCCGGCCGAGCAGTTCGAATTCCAGCTGCGGTTGTGCAGTGGCTGCTGCATCGACACGCACTTCCTGTACCGTCGCCGTGGACGGGGTGGCCAGCAGCTTGCCCAGTGCGGGCTCGCTGTTTGCCGATGCGCGGCTGATGACCGTCACCGGCTCGAACAACGGTGCCGCATGCGCGGCCGCTGCCACCGACAAACCCAACACCAGGCCACCTGCCGCTTTGCCAATCGATCTGGACAACATTGCGTCGCTCCTTGAATGATGTGAACAGCGTTGATGCAGCACGACCCGGTGTGCCGGGTCTGACCATATGGCCTGCGCGGGGCGTGTGAATTCAATAGGCGAGAGAAGTGAAAATCAGGATTTGTGATCGACCGCATCTGGATTAAGTAAGGTCAAAAGCGTTGCTACACGTCGCGAATACACCGCTTTCGCGCTACCGTGACGCAGCCACGACGGGGAATGCACATGGCACCATCGCAGGACACGGACGAAGATGTCGGCTTGCTGCGGATCGGGCTGTTCTTCGATGGCACCCGCAACAACGCACACAACCTGGCCCGTGGCAGGCCCCAGCTGCCGCAGCCGCGCCCGGCGCAGCTGCGTGCGGATGACGATTCGACCTACCAGAGCCGGTTGACCAGCAGCTACGACAATGGCCTGACCAACATCGCCCGCCTGCAGCAGCTGTACCCGGACAGCCGCAGCGGGACATCGGCGCCCCCGTCCCTGTCGATCTACGTGGAAGGTGTCGGTACCCGCGATGACGCCGACGACGACCTGATCGGACTGGCGTTCGGCATTGGCGCCAGCGGTGTGCGCGCCAAAGTGCAGCGTGCGCTGCAGGTGCTGCTGCCGGCGGCACTGGGTGCACTCGCTGCACGCTGGCAGCGACCACTGCGTGGCGTGCAGCTGGATCTGTTCGGCTTTTCACGGGGTGCGGCCGCCGCGCGCGATGTGGCCAACCAGTTGCAGGCCTGGGATCGCACCCGCTGGCGGCAGCTGTTGCAGGCCGCTGGCCTGTCCTGCACAACGGACTTCGCCCCGGCCGATCCGCCGCTGCGCTTCATCGGCCTGTTCGACACGGTGGTTGCGGTCAGCGGTGGCCGCACCGACGAACAACCTCACCTCGCGCTGCATGCAGGCGTTGCCAGGCAGGTGCTGCAACTGAGCGCGCGTGACGAGCATCGCCAGCACTATCCATTGACCAGCGTGGCGCCAGCGTTCACCGAGATCGCACTGCCCGGCGTGCACGCCAACATCGGCGGCGGCTACAACCAGCTCGAAGAAGGGCCCAAGCTGCTCAGTCGCCCGCGCCGGCAGCTGCTGCGCCGCCCGAGCGTGGCCGAGTACCAGACGCCACCGCTGGCGATCCTGCAGGCGACCACGGCCTACGCCGAGGCACAGGCCGATGCCGAGCGCTGGCGGCAGCAGCTGGGCCTGGACGAAAAGGAAGTCTTGGTGGATGTCTGGCACCAGTGGCAGCAACAGCGTCGCGCCGGCAGCCGCAGCGTAGTGCTGTCACCGGTGCTGTACGTGACGGCGGCCGTGGTGTTGCGCCGGCGCATCGACTGGCGCTACCAGCTGATCGCGCTTCAGGTGATGCAGCAGCATGCCATCGATGCCGGCGTGCAATGGACGGCCAATGCCAACGCAGTCCCCGGCTGGGAGCTGCCGTCGGCCCTGCAGCCGATCGCACGACGACTGGTGGCCGGACAGCCACTGACGCAAACGCAGGAGGCGCTGTTGCGGCGGCGTTACCTGATGCAGTCGGCGCACTGGAACTTCGACGCGCTGGGCGACACCGCACTGACCTACGCCGCCGATGCCGGCGTCAGCGAGCTGCCGTACCGGCCGGGCCCCGGCCTGTTCTACATCAACCGTCCAACGGTGGATGGCAAGCGCGTGGTACTGCCGAACGCATGAAAAAAGGGACGGAGGGAATTAAGTCGTTTTGGCACAAACGACTTAATTCCCTCCGTCCCTTTTTTTCAAACGGCCTGCTCGACCAGGTTGGCGAGTTCGTCCGCATCGAATCCAGCCAGCAGGCGCGCTTCGATGTTGAACGGCCCATGCAGGTAGCCGCCGGCGTACTCCACCAGCAGCTCCTTGAAACGCGCGCGCGGCTCGACACCGGCGCGGTCGCAGTACCAGCGATACCAGCGCGAACCGGCGGCAACATGCGCCACTTCCTCGCGCAGGATCACCTCCAGCACATCGGCGGTTTCGCCATCACCGACATTGCGCAGCTTCTCGATCATGCCCGGGGTGACGTCCAGGCCACGCGCTTCCAGCACGCGCGGCACCAGCGCCATGCGCGCCAGGCCGTCATGCGCGGTCTTTTCGCACATTTCCCACAGACCGTTGTGTGCGGGGAAATCAGCATAGTCGTGGTCATGCACCTGCAGGCGCTCGTGCAGCAGCATGAAATGCCGCGATTCGTCATCGGCACAGCTGACCCAATCAGCATGGAACGCCGACGGCAGGCCCCGGAACCGGTACACCGCGTCCCAGGCCAGGTCGATCGCGTTGAGCTCGATATGGGCGATGGCGTGGATGAAGGCAGCCCGCCCTTCCACGCCGCCCAGTCCACGCCGTGGTACCTCGCGCGGATGCACCAGCACCAGTCGTCCCGGACGACCCGGCATGCAGATCGGATCCGGCGGCGGCGCATCCGCGGCCACCTTCAGGCGACCGGCACGGAACGCGGCCGCATACGCCTGGGTCAATGCGACCTTGCGCAGCGGATCGGCTTCAGCCAGGCACTGCTGCGCAGCGCGCAGCAGGTCGCCACCAACGTCGGGCACATCCACCACGCCTGATCCTCAGGCGCGGCGCTTGTGCTTGGCATCGTCCGAACGCAACTGCTGGATGCGCTCGAAGTAGCCCGGCTCGATACCGGTCGGGTAGTGGCCGTTGAAGCAGGACGAATCGAAGCTGCGCAGCGCCGGGTTGCCTTCGCTCACCGCCGCTTCCATGTCTTCCAGGTCCTGGTAGATCAGCCAGTCGCAGCCCAGGTGGGCCTCGATCTCTTCCACCGTGCGGTTGTGCGCGACCAGCTCTTCGGCCGCCGGCATGTCGATGCCGTAGATGTTCGGGTAGCGCACCGGCGGCGCGGCGCTGGCCAGGTAGACCTTGCGCGCGCCGGCATCACGGGCCATCTGCACGATCTGCTGGCTGGTGGTGCCACGCACGATCGAATCGTCCACCAGCAGCACCACGCGGTTGCGGAACTCCAGGTGGATCGGGTTGAGCTTGCGGCGCACCGACTTCACGCGTTCCCCCTGCCCCGGCATGATGAAGGTGCGGCCGATGTAGCGGTTCTTGATGAAGCCTTCGCGGTACTTCACCCCGAGCACATTGGAGATCTCCAGCGCGGCATCGCGCGAGGTATCCGGGATCGGGATGATGGTGTCGATGTCGTGGTCCGGGCGCAGGCGCAGGATCTTCTCGCCCAGCTTGATGCCCATGCGCATGCGTGCCTTGTGCACCGAGACGTTGTCGATCATCGAATCCGGTCGCGCGAAGTACACGTATTCGAAGATGCACGGGGTGTGCTCGGCCGGCTCGGCGCAGATTTCCGAGAACAGCTCGCCGCGCGCGGTGATCACCAGCGCTTCGCCCGGCTGCACGTCACGCACGCGCTGGAAACCCAGCACGTCCAGCGCGGCCGACTCGGACGCCACGATGTACTCCTCGCCTTCTGCGTGGCTGCGCTTGCCCAGCACCAGCGGGCGGATGCCATGCGGGTCGCGGAAGGCCACCAGGCCCAGGCCCAGCACCACGCTGACCACTGCATAGCCGCCCTTGCAGCGGCGATGCACGCCGGCCACCGCGCGGATCGCGGCTTCCGGGCTGAGCTGGCGCTGCTGCTCCAGTTCGTAGGCAAACACGTTCAACAGCACTTCGCTGTCCGAATCGGTGTTGACGTTGCGCCGGTCCTGTTCGAACACCTGCTGGCGCAGCGCCTCGGTGTTGATCAGGTTGCCGTTGTGGGCCAGCGCGATGCCGTAAGGCGAATTCACGTAGAACGGCTGTGCCTCGTCCATGCCTTCCGAACCTGCCGTCGGATAGCGCACGTGCGCGATGCCAACGCTGCCTTCCAGCGTGGACATGGTGCGGGCGTCGAACACATCGCGGACCAGGCCGGTGGCCTTCTGCACCCGCAGGCGGCTGCCATTGGCGGTGGCGATACCTGCCGCGTCCTGGCCGCGGTGCTGGAGAACGGTCAAGCCGTCATACAACTGCCCGGCGACGTTCTGGTTGCCGACGATTCCGACGATGCCACACATGGTGCGAGGTCTCCGCTGGGCTGTGCCCAGTTACAAGGAAGGTGGCCGTACCTGGCCGCGGTGGTCGCCGCGCCTGCGGTCGACATTGGCCGGATCGTCCGGCTCGATACTGTCCGGCAGTGCTGGGGCGTCCGGGCGCACTTCGGCCGGATCGTATGCATCGCCCTGTTCCGCTTTCGCGGGCCGCAGCCATCCGCCGCCCGCCACTACCTGGTTGAGGATGCCATTATCGCCTGCCGCGCCCGGCTTTCCCAACCCGGCGCCTGCGTTCTTCCCCAATTCCATCAATGCAGATGGGGACAGCATGTCGGTCGGCAAGGCCTTGGGCAGCATGTCGGCGCCGGGTACCTGCCAGTGCGGCAGCTTCCCGTTCATCCAGGCCACGGCAGGATTCAGCACCGGGCGAACCGCCGAGCGCTTCCAGGAGGGCTCGGCGGTCAGCGGGGTGAAGCCGGCCAGCAGCACCAGGATCGCCGCGATCAGGCCACCGCGCACGGCCCCCAGTACACCGCCCAGCAACCGGTCCAGGCTGGTCAGCATGCTGCGGTGGATCATCGCCTTGATGACCATGCCGATCACCGCGACCACGATCATCACGCCAATACCCACGCCCAGGTAGCCGCCGACGAAATGTTCGCCGCCAGGTGCCGCGGGTGCCGCCCACCAGCGCGCGGCATCGTTGCCGAAGGCGAAGGCCGCCCACGCGGCCAGCAGCCACGACAACGTGCCGATGACGATTCCCACGAAGCCACGCAGCATCCCGAGCAGGGTCGAGGCAGCGATCACGATCAGCAGCACCACGTCGATCATGGCGCCCCGCTCCTTCGGCGGCGCTGGCAACGGGCCTGCACGTCGGTCATGGGTGCGGTCGGACCATGCCGGCGACGCCAACCTTGGCGGCGACCTGCGCCTTCAGCTGTTCGGCGTCAGCCCGGTTGGCCACCGGTCCGACACGGACGCGATGCAGGGTGCCCTTTTCGGTACGCACCTGCTCGACGAAGGCGCTGAAGCCGGCAGCACGGACCTTGTCACGCAGCGCATTGGCATCGCTGGCCTGGCCGAACGCGCCCAGCTGCACGGCGAAGCCGACGCCGCTGGCCGCCGGTGCAGCCGGCGTGGCCGGTGCCGTCGCCGGCTTGCTGGCGGTGGCCTCCGGCTTCGGCTCGGGCTTCGGGGTTTCGGGCTTCGGCGCCGGCTTCGGCGGCTCGGGCTTGGCCGCCGGAGTGGCCGTCGCAGTCGGCGTACTCGGCGGCAGGCTTTCGCTGCGCACCGGGTTGCTGCTGGCGGACGGCGAGGTGGCTGCGGACGGGGTACTGGCGCTTGGCGTAGCCGGTGCCGGGGTAGCTGCCACCGGGGCGCTGCTGCCCGTTGCGGCATCCAGAGTGATCACTTCGGCCTTCACATCGGCGCGGATCTTCACCGCCTGCAGCCGGGCCGCCTCGGCCTGTGCACGGTCGGCATACGGCCCCACGCGCACACGCCATGCCTGACGGCCGTTGATGGTAGTCGCTTCTGCGAAGCCCGGCAGCTGCGAGCGCTGCAGGTAGGCGATCACGGCATCGGCGTCGGCCTTGCTGCCGTATGCGCCGAAAGTGACGGCGTAGTTGCCAGCGGCAACCGCCGGGGACGTGTCCGCGGTCGGCGGCGTGGCCGGCGTGGCGGCCTCCTGCAGCGGCTTGGCCTGCCCGGTCTGCAGGCCGGTAGCCCCACCGGCCGGGGCCACCAGCGGCAGTTCACGGGTTTCGAACTGGCCATCGGCCGGTGCATCCGGCGCGGCGATCGGCACCGAGGCCACGCCGCTGTCCGGTGCAGGCCCCTTGACCAGCATCGGCAGGAAAATCACGGCCAGTGCAACCAGCACGATGGCACCAATCAGACGCTGTTTCAGAGGCGTATCCACGTGAGGCGGCAACTGTCCGGAGGTTGCGGTCGATTATACGGGTGCCGGACCGGACGGCGTCGGGATTGGCTGAACGTGGCTCAGGCGCTGCCCTGCAACCACTGCAACGCGGCGGCAGCGGTATGGAAGGAGCCAAACACCAGTACGCGGTCACCGCGCTCGGCCCGGGCCAGTACCTGCGCCAGCGCCTGTTCGACCGAAGCGGCCAGCTGCGCGCTGCCAGCAGCGGTCTCGGCCAGGCGCGCCTGCAACTGGGCGGCACTCTGGCCACGCGGGCCGTCCAGGCCGGCAAGGGTCCACTCGCCAACCACGCCCTGCAATGCCTGCACCACACCCGCCGCGTCCTTGTCCTGCAATGCGGTATACACCGCCAAGGTGCGCCCGGCCGACGCCTCGGCCTTCAGCGCGCGCGCCAGCTGGCCCGCCGCCTGCGGGTTGTGCCCGACGTCGACGCGGATCTGCACACCGCCACGCTCGAACGCCTGCAGGCGGCCCGGAATGCGCGCCGCCGCGATACCGGCGGCCCACGCCGCGCGCGGCACCGGCTTGTCCAGCGCGCGCAGCGCGGCGATGGCCGCACCGGCATTGGCCAGCTGGATCGGGCCGGCCAGCGCCGGGGTCGGCAGCTCCATGCGCAGGCCGACATCGCGCCAGCGCCAGCGCTGGGCGTCGATCGGCTCGTAGAAGTAATCGCTGCCGCCGCGGATCGCGTTGGCACCGACCAGGTAGGCACGCGCGAGCACGCTCGAGGGCGGGTCGGTCTCGCCCAGGATCACCGGCTTCCAGCCGCGGATGATGCCGGCCTTCTCGGTGCCGATCGCCTCGCGGTCCTCGCCCAGCCACTCGGCGTGGTCGATGTCCACGGTGGTGATCACCGCCACGTCGGCATCGACGATGTTGACCGCATCCAGGCGGCCGCCCAGGCCCACTTCCAGCACCGCCAGGTCCAGCCCGGCGTCGGCGAACAGCTGCAGCGCAGCCAGCGTGCCGTACTCGAAATAGGTCAGCGTGGTCTCGCCACGCGCGGCCTCGACCGCACTGAACGCAGCGACCAGCGCGGCATCGTCCACGTCCTGGCCGTCGATGCGCACGCGCTCGTTGTAGCGCAGCAGGTGCGGCGAGGTGTACGCGCCGACCTTCCAGCCGGCGGCACGTGCAATGGCTTCGATGAAGGCCACGGTGGAGCCCTTGCCGTTGGTGCCACCGACCACGATGGTGCGCTTGGCCGGCGCCCCCAGGCCCATCGCCGTGGCCACGGCGCGCACGCGCTCCAGGCCCATGTCGATGCTCGCCGGATGCTGGCGTTCAATGTAGTCCAGCCAGTCGGCCAGGGTGGTCGGGGTGTTCGTCACGGCAGCGGTTCCAGCAGAAGCAGTTGGTGCGAGGGGATCGATCAGAGTGCGCGGTGCTTGGCTTCGCCGAAGAACGGCGTGTGGTGGGCGCAGTCGTTCAGGCGCACCACTTCCAGGCTGTCAAGGTCGGCGCCTTCGAGCAGGTTGAGCGTGGTCGGTGCCTGGCGGAAGGTCCACAGGCGGGAGATCGGCAGGCCCAGCACCTTGCACAGGATCACGCGGTTCACCGCGTCATGGGCAACCACCAGCAGGGTGTCGTGCTCGCCGAGGCCGTCGGTGGCGCGGGCCAGGCCGCGCCAGCTGCGCTCCAGCACCAGGCGCAGCGATTCGCCGCCGGGCATCAGCACGGTATCCGGCTCCTCGCGCCAGGCCTGCAGGCGCGACGGATCCTTCTCGTGGATCTCGCTGGCCAGCAGCCCTTCCCATTCGCCGTGGGCGATTTCCTGCAGTTCCGGCTCGGTCAGCAGCATGTCGGCACGGGCGGCGCCAAGCGCCAGCTGCGCGGTGCGCTGCGCGCGCGACAGCGGCGAGGCGACGGCACGGGTGATGTCGACCGAGGCCAGGCGGGCACCCAGTGCCTGGGCCTGAGCTTCGCCGATCGGCGACAGCGGGATGTCGATCTGGCCCTGATAGCGGCCTTCGGCGTTCCACGGCGTTTCACCGTGGCGGGCAAGCAGGATGCGCATGCGTGCAAGGGGTCCTGGGGGGAGGAGGTTCCCGCGTTTCGTTCACATCCTGTGAAGTGCGCGGAACACGGATGATACCTGTTCGGCGCGCCGGGTCGGGGCGGGCATGAAAAAACCCCGCGACGTGGGTCGCGGGGTTTCGGAATTCCCGGCCATCGGGTCGGGTTTGCCGGCCAGCGGCCGGCACTACCGCAACCGGTTTATTTCGCCAGGTTCAGTTCCTTCAGCAGCTGCGGCGCCGGCGCCACTTCCTGCATGATCCACTGCATGTAGCGGCTGTCGACGGCGATCATGCGGGTCATCACCGGGTCGAACACCCAGTTGGAGCTGACCGATTCCCAGTTGCCATCGAATGCCAGACCGACCAGCTTGCCGTTGGCGTCCAGCACCGGCGAACCCGAGTTGCCGCCGGTGATGTCCAGGTTGGACAGGAAGTTCACCGGCACCGAACCGATGCGCTTGTCTTCCAGGCCGCCATAACGCTTGGCCTTGACCGCATCGAGCAGCGCCTTCGGCGAATCGAACGGATCTTCACCGGTTTCCTTCGCCGCCACGCCTTCCAGGGTGGTGAACGGGGTGTACTTCACGCCGTCCTTGCCGTAGCCCATGACGTTGCCGAAGGTGATGCGCAGCGACAGGTTGGCGTCCGGGTAGACGAACTCGCCCTGGCTCTTCTTGTAGTCGGCCACGGCCTGCAGGTACAGCGGACGCGCGGTCAGCGATTCACCTTCGCGGATCTTCTTCTGCTCTTCCTGCTTCAGCAGTGCCGGCATGACAGCCACGGCGTACTGGATGGCCGGATCGCTGCTGGCTTCGAATGCGGCACGGTCGGCCTTGAACCATTTCAGGCGTGCGTCCAGGCTGCCGAGCTCGGTGCCCGACAGCTTGCCCACCAGCGCCTTGACTGCGTTGGCATCGCTACCGGCCAGCCACTTGTTCAGCACTTCATTGTCGCGCTGCGCGGCCGGCAGGGCCACGTACTGCTCCAGCCAGTAGGCCTGCAGCTGCTGGTCCATCTTCGCCACATAGCGGCGGTCCATCTGCTTGAGGCCACCTTCGATGGTGGTCAGGTCGCGTTCCTGGTAACCGGCTTCGCGCTCGGCATCCGGCTTGCTGCGCTCGATCGACAGGCGGTACAGGGTGATTGCCGCACCAACGGCCGAGGTGTTGTTGAACTGCCCGACGAACAGATCGCGCTCGCGGGTCGCCTTGCTGGTATCCAGGTGCTTGACCAGCTGCGCGTGCGCCGCCAGGGCCGGCTTGCCGGCGGCACCCTGCTTCTTCAGCCAGGCCAGCACGGCAGCTTCTTCAGCCTGCTTCTGGCCGGCGGCGTCGATGCGCTTGAAGCCTTCCAGCTGGCCCAGGTAGTTCTTGGCCACGTTGTTCATGCTGGCGGCGGTGGCAGCGTACTTCACCTTGACGTCGGCGTCGGCCTTGCCGGCGTCGGCGATCATCTTCAGCACGGCGTTGTAGTGCTTGGCGATGGTCGGGTAGGTGAAGCTGGCGGTTTCGTTGAACTCACCGGCCAGCGCGTAGCGGTTGGTGCGGCCCGGGTAGCCGGCCACCATCACGAAGTCGTCGGCGCCCAGCGGCTGGTCGGCGAACTTCAGGAAGTGCTTGGGCTGGTACGGCACGTTGTCGGCGGCGAAGGCGGCCGGCTTGCCATCCTTGCCGACGTAGGCGCGGTAGAACGAGAAATCGCCGGTGTGGCGCGGCCACATCCAGTTGTCGACGTCGCCGCCGAACTTGCCGACGCTGCCCGGGGGCGCGTAGACCAGGCGCACGTCCTTGATTTCCATGTTGCGGAACAGGCGATAGGTGTTGCCGCCGGAGAAGCTGTACAGGCGGCAGCGGAAGCCGGCATCGGCTTCACAGGCGGCAACCTGGGCCTTGTCGAAGGCGTCCAGCGCGCGACTGCGGGCCAGCGGGTCGTTGCCTGCGGCGGCGATGGCGGCCTTGGCCTGGGCGGTGACGTCGGTGATCTGGTCGAGCACGAACACGCGGGCGTTCGGGCCGGCGCTCAGTTCATCCTTCAGGGTCGGTGCGTTGAAGCCGTCCTTGATCAGGTTCTTCTGCGCGGTCGAATTGAGCTGGATGGCGCCATACGCGCAGTGGTGGTTGGTGACCACCAGGCCCTGCGGCGAGACGAAGCTGGCGGTGCAGCCCCCCAGCGCAACCACCGCACCCATCGGGTCACCGGTCAGGTTGGCCAGCTGCTCCGGGGACAGCTTCAGGCCGGCCTTCTGCAGCGGCCCGGCGATTTCCGGCAGCTGCTGCGGCACCCACATGCCTTCTGCGGCGTGGGCGACCTGGACCAGCCCAAGGCTGGCGACGATGGAGAATGCAAGCAGGTTCGAGCGCATGGAGCGGCCCCTGGTAGTGGAACCCTCGATTGTAGCCCGCTGCCCTGCCCCGGCCCGAACCCCGGAAGTCATGGGCCTGCTTCTTGCTCTGCCATGCGCACGTCGGCCGCGCACATGGAATCGTCCAGAGGGGGCGTGGTCACCCTGGCCGGGACCGTTGGCGCCATGGATGGCGCCATCGAGCACCATGGATGGGCTTTTGCGTGTCCCGGCCAGGGTGACCACGCCCCCTCCCCCGGAATCAAGGAGGCGCTGCTGTTTGCAGCACGTTCGAAACGCCCGCCGGCGCACGCCTTTCGTTCCGCCACTGCACCCGCAGCGCAACATGGGAAATCCGCGCGGCACCCTATAATCCGCGCTTTCCCCCTGATGAGTTCCACCCCGATGGCGCAGCAAACGATGAAGGCCCTGGTCAAGCGCGAAGCAGCCAAGGGCATCTGGATGGAAGAGGTTCCGGTGCCGACTCCGGGCCCCAACCAGGTGTTGATCAAGCTCGAGAAGACCGCGATCTGCGGTACCGACCTGCACATCTACCTGTGGGACGAGTGGAGCCAGCGCACGATCAAGCCGGGCCTGACCATCGGCCATGAATTTGTCGGCCGCATTGCCGAAATCGGCCCGGGCGTGACCGGCTACGAGATCGGCCAGCGCGTCTCGGCCGAAGGCCACATCGTCTGCGGCCACTGCCGCAACTGCCGCGGCGGCCGCCCGCACCTGTGCCCGAACACCGTCGGCATCGGCGTCAACGTCAATGGTGCCTTTGCCGAATACATGGTGATGCCGGCCAGCAACCTGTGGCCGATCCCGGACCAGATCCCGTCGGAGCTGGCCGCGTTCTTCGACCCGTACGGCAACGCAGCGCACTGCGCACTGGAATTCGACGTGATCGGTGAGGACGTGCTGATCACCGGCGCGGGCCCGATCGGCATCATCGCTGCCGGCATCTGCAAGCACATCGGTGCGCGCAACGTGGTGGTGACCGACGTCAACGACTTCCGCCTGAAGCTGGCCGCCGACATGGGCGCCACCCGGGTGGTCAACGTCGCCAACCAGTCGCTGAAGGACGTGATGAAGGAACTGCACATGGAGGGCTTCGACGTGGGCCTGGAAATGAGCGGCAACCCGCGTGCGTTCAACGACATGCTCGACTGCATGTACCACGGCGGCAAGATCGCCATGCTCGGCATCATGCCCAAGGGCGCCGGCTGCGACTGGGACAAGATCATCTTCAAGGGCCTGACCGTGCAGGGCATCTACGGCCGCAAGATGTACGAGACCTGGTACAAGATGACCCAGCTGGTGCTGTCCGGCTTCCCGCTCGGCAAGGTGATGACCCACCAGCTGCCGATCGACGACTTCCAGAAGGGTTTCGACCTGATGGAAGAAGGCAAGGCCGGCAAGGTCGTGCTCAGCTGGAACTGATTCACCGTGCCCTCGGCACGTTGAATCAGTCCGCGCATGTTTCCTTATCCCCGCGCCATTGGCGCGCCCCCTTGAACAACAAGGGGGCTCTCCCCCGGATGGGATCAAGAACACTGCGGAATTGAAAAAGGCGCCCGATGGGCGCCTTTTTCGTAAAGCATGCCAGGCAAGCCTGGCACCTACCGAAGCAAGGGTTACTTGCCGACGGCCACGCTCAGCATCACCCGGCTGTGGGCCAGCTTGCCGGAGTTGTCGCGGCCGTTGCCGTCGGTACCGTAGTAGCCCAGGCCGACGTTGAACAGGCCGAACTGGCGGCTGACGCCGACGTTCCAGTCGGTGTAGTCCTTGGCCAGGCCCTTCTCGAAGCTGCTGCGGCCGACATTGGCGTTGAGGGTGAAGTCACGCGGCAGGCCCCACTGGCCGCCGACACCGTAGTACCAACCGTCGGTGCCGCTGTTCCACTGGTCATTGGTGTAGGCCACGGTCAGCTTGTAGGTCTCATCCAGCGTGGTGGTGGTCACCAGCTCGTTGTAGTTCTGGTTGCTGGCACCGATGTAGGTATAGCGGTTCAGCAGCACATCGAAGTTGACGCGCGGGGTGACGTCCACGCCGTAACCGATCTGGTAGTCGACCTCGGTGTTCGGGTCGCCCGGACCAAAGTCCACGCCCGACCCCCAGACACCGGCATACAGGCCTACCGGCGAGGTGTAGGTGAAACCGGCCTGCAGGGTCGGCTTTTCGTCGGTCTGCGAGACACCACGGAACAGGTAGTCCGACACGGCGGTGACGTTCCAGCTGTACGGCGATTCGTTTTCCTGGGCACTGGCGGCGAACGGGGCAGCCAGGGTCAAGGCAGCGGCAATGGCGAGGCAGGCACGGGCGTGCTTCATGAGCGTCTCCGATGGGGGCGGTGGCGTGGAAGGCCGAGGGCGGGCGTATCGGCCGGAACGGGACAGCTCCGGTTCACGAATTTTTAACCACTTTGCTATTGCGATGCAACATGTGCCGGCCGTGGCGATGCCCCGCCCGGGCCGGTCGGCAAGCGGCGATGCCCGTTAGAATCAGCGGTTTCCCGTTCAGAGCCGTGCCCACGCCATGACCGACGCCTCCTCCGCCCTGACCCGCCACTACGCCGAGGAACTGGACGCCATCCGCGCCCAGGGCCTGTTCAAGTCCGAGCGGATCATCACCAGCCCGCAGTCGGCCGAGATCACCCTCGACGACGGCCGCAAGGTGCTGAATTTCTGTGCCAACAACTACCTGGGACTGGCCGACCATCCGGACCTGATCCAGGCCGCCAAGGACGCACTCGATACCCACGGCTTCGGCATGGCCTCGGTGCGCTTCATCTGCGGCACGCAGGACCTGCACAAGCAGCTGGAAAGGCAGATCGCCGACTTCTTCGGCAAGCAGGACACCATCCTGTACGCGGCCTGCTTCGACGCCAACGGCGGCCTGTTCGAGCCGCTGCTTGGCGAGAACGACGCGATCATTTCCGATGCACTGAACCATGCTTCGATCATCGACGGCGTGCGCCTGTGCAAGGCCAAGCGCTTCCGCTACGCCAACTGTGACATGGCCGATCTGGAAGCCCAGCTGCAGGCCGCCGATGCCGCCGGCTGCAAGACCAAGCTGATCACCACCGACGGCGTTTTCTCGATGGATGGCTTCATCGCGCCGCTGGACGAGATCACCGCGCTGGCAAAGAAGTACAACGCCCTGGTGCACATCGACGAATGCCACGCCACCGGCTTCCTTGGCGCCACCGGCCGCGGCTCGGCCGAAGTGAAGGGGGTGCTGGAGAAGATCGACATCATCACCGGCACTCTGGGCAAGGCCATGGGCGGCGCACTGGGCGGCTTCACCTGCGCCAGCGCCGAGGTGATCGAACTGCTGCGCCAGCGCTCGCGCCCGTACCTGTTCTCCAACTCGCTGCCGCCGCACGTGGTGGCCGCCGGCATCAAGGCGTTCGAAATGCTGGCTGCCGCTGACGACCTGCGCAGCACCCTGGCCGAGAACACCGCCTACTTCCGCGAGAAGATGACCGCCGCCGGTTTCGACGTGAAGCCGGGCGTGCATCCGATCAGCCCGGTGATGCTGTATGACGCACCGTTGGCGCAGAAGTTCGCCGAGCGCCTGCTGGAAGAAGGCATCTACGCGATCGGCTTCTTCTTCCCGGTGGTGCCCAAGGGCCAGGCCCGCATCCGTACCCAGATCAGCGCCGCGCACAGCCGCGAGCACCTGGACCGGGCGATTGATGCGTTCACCCGCATCGGTGTCGAACTGGGCGTGGTCAAGGGCTGATCCCAGCGGTCAAAGCGTGCCGACCGAGGTCGACACCTACCGCAGCTTGATGGCGTGCCGACCGAGGTCGGCACCCACTGGCGTCACTTCTTTTTCTTCTTGCCCTTCGGCTCTTCCTTGCTGGCCACCACTACCGGCTTGGCGGCAGCGTCCTGGCCATTGCCCTTGGCAACGCGGATGCCGTTGGCCTTCATCCAGGCATCGAACTCATCGGCGGTCATCTTCTTGTCGCCGTTGCTCATCAGGAAGCGGTAACTGCCGCGACCATCCAGCTCCGGGGTCTTCACTTCCACCACCGGCGTCTCGGCAGGCGTTTCCGCCTTGGCCACCTTCTTGTGGCCGCCGCAGGCGGCCAGCAGCACCATCGGCAGCAGCAGGCCTGCACAGCGCAGGGTTTGATTGAGGGTCAGGTGGTACATGGCAGGCTCCGTTCGGGAATGTCGACAGCCAGGCGCCCCCTACGCCTGGAACGGCGGCCGGCAACTGCCGGCCACGGGCGATGATCAGCCCGGTGCAGCGGCCCCCAGCCGCTGCTGGTCGCTGACCTGCAGAACCCGCCACTGGCCCTTGCCGAGATCGCCGAGCACCAGCCCACCGATCGCGACCCGGACCAGGCGCAGCACCTGCAGGTCGAAGGCCGCCAACAGGCGGCGGATATGGCGGTTGCGGCCCTCGTCGAGGACCACCTCCAGCCATGCGGTCTTGTCGCCACTGCGCAGTACGCGCACGGCACGGGCGGCGAGGAGCTCGCCCGCGTCTTCGACACCGGCGCGCAGCGCGGCCAGGGTGTCCTCATCGGGCAGACGATCCACCTGCACGTGATAGGTCTTCTGCGGGCCGGTCTCCGGATCGGTCAGGTGCGCCGCCCACTGCGGATCATTGCTGAACAACAGCAAGCCTTCGCTGGCCTTGTCCAGGCGCCCGACCGGCGCGATCCACGGCAGGCCGGCACCATCGAAGCAGCGATACACGGTGTCGCGACCACGCTCGTCCTGCGCCGTGGTGACCACCCCGCGCGGCTTGTTGAGCATCAGGTACAGGCGCTGCGGCGCCCCCATCGGCTGGCCGTCGACCTCGATCGGCGGGGGCGGACTGGCAATCGGGAACTCGGGATCACGAACGATGCGGCCGGACACGCGTACGCGGCCCTCGGCAATCCAGCGCGCGGCCTCGCTGCGCGAGCACACACCCGCCTTGGACAGCACGCGCGCCAGGCCATGGCGCACGCCACTGGAGACATCCGGAGTCGCACGCCCACGCGGTGCGCGGGAGCGGGAGGCGGGGGCGGCAGGTGGGCGGCGCGTGCGCAAGCCTCTGCTCCCCGCGGCGCTTACTTCTTGTCGACCGGCTTGGTCTCAGCCGGTGCTTCGGCCGGGGCCGGAGTGGAGGCCGGAGCCGGACGCGCCTTGACCACGCGAACGCCGCGCGCCTTCATCCAGGCGTCGAACTCTTCGGCGGTCATGCGCTTGCCGTTCTGGCTCATGTCGAAGCGCCAGGGCGTGTTGTCGAATTCGGTCTGCGGCTTGTAGGCCGCCGGATCGTTCGGCTTCACCGCCGGTGCGCTCGGAATGGCCTTGGCGATGTTCTGGCAGCCGTCGATGCGCAGGCGCTGCAGCACCTGGTCCAGCGACTGCGACGGATCGTAGTTGCTGCTCAGCACACCGGCCGGCATGCCCAGCTGGTTGCCACGGATGTACAGCTCGTCGGCCACTGGCGCGATGGTCGTGGCCGGCAACGGCAGCGGCGAGGCGCTGGTGTTGACCGAGCAATCGACCGCAGCGTGGGCGGCGGGAACCAGGGCCAGCGCCAGGACGGCGGCCGATGCAGAGCGCAGCATGAGGGGCATCCACGGAAGGAAGTGACGCGGCGAGTTTAGCAATGCCGCGTCAGCTTTCAAGCGCCACTTTCAATGAATACGACAACTTATTGGTTTTACGGACAAAAGACCGACGAACGGTTGCCTTGCCGCGTCACAGGCGAGCGTCCTGGCCGCAGAAACAACAAGACCCGGCCGAAGCCGGGTCCTGCTGTGTCCTACGGGCAGAGCGTCAGAACTTAGTTCTGGACGTTCAGCTCGGTACGACGGTTCTTGGCGCGACCTTCCGGGTTGTCCGAACCATCCGGGTTGGTGTTCGGAGCAATCGGACGGCTCTCGCCGTAGCCGATCGGGCCGACCAGGCGACCGGCGTCAACGCCGTTCTTGGTCAGGTAGTTGTACACGGCGGTAGCACGACGCTCCGACAGCTTCTGGTTGTAAGCGTCGGTACCCTTCGAGTCGGTGTGACCGGCAACTTCAACGCGCAGATCCGGGTAACGCTTCAGGATCTCGGTGGCTTCGCTCAGGATCGCCACGGCGTCCGGACGCAGGTTCGACTTGTCGAAGTCGAAGTTGACGCCCTTCAGGTCGATGGAGACCGGAACCGGGCAACCGTCCGGACCGATGGTCTGACCCGGCTGCGAGTTCGGGCACTTGTCGTCGCAGTTGTTGACGCCGTCACCGTCGTCGTCCAGGTCGGCGCAGCTCGGGGCAACCGGAGCCGGAGCCGGAGCAGCCGCGACCGGAGCCGGGCCCAGCGGGATCACGACGCCGACCGAAGCCAGCACGTCGCCGAACCAGCTT
Source organism: Stenotrophomonas sp. YJH_SMC_32 (assembly GCF_059369975.1). Classification (NCBI taxonomy): domain Bacteria; kingdom Pseudomonadati; phylum Pseudomonadota; class Gammaproteobacteria; order Lysobacterales; family Lysobacteraceae; genus Stenotrophomonas; species Stenotrophomonas sp. YJH_SMC_32. Next base: position 346,478 of record NZ_JCAFTE010000003.1, read on the forward strand.
TCGTCACGTGCGGCGATGCTCTGGTCGTCGAAGTCAGCGCGGTAGGCCACTTCGGCGCGGACAGCAACGCGCTTGTCGAAGGTGGTCTGCAGGCCGACGCCCAGCTTGGCAGCAACATTGCCGTCCTTACGCTGGCGCGGGCCGTTGTTGTCGAGCGCAGCGTACTCTTCTTCCGACTTCTGGTAGCCCAGGCCACCGACGATGTACGGGTTCCAGCCGCGGCCTTCCTTGATGAAGTGGCGACGCAGGTCCAGCGAGATGCCGTACTGCGACCAGTTCAGGTCCTGGTTGCTGTCGAAGTTCGGGTTCTGGTAGTTCAGCTCACCGTCCAGCGACCAGTTCGGGCTGATGAACTTACCCAGGCCCAGGGTCACGAACGGAGCGTCATTGGTCAGACGGTCGCTGTCCTGGAAGTTGAAGCCGGCCGAACCGGTCAGGTACCAGCGGTCATCGAACTCCTGCGCAGAAGCTGCCTGGGCGAAAGCCAGGCCGCCCAGCAGCGCGGCAGTAAGGATCTTCTTGTTCATTGAATACAGCTCCTATTTCGGGGGTATGAAACCGGTAGAGGCATGGGCCAGCACTAGTGCGTCGATGTTCGACAGCCGATTCAGCACGCCACCGCCGCGAACATTATGCTCAGGCGGGTGAAGGCCATGTTAACAGTCCCGTAACATGTGAAGTGTTGCGCCCGACCGTCCACCGGTCCGACGTTGAAACCCTATACAGGATGATGAAAATCCGCAAGACCCACACGCTGCAAGGGTTTGACGGGGTTTAGGTGCGAGAAGCGACATATTGCGCAACGTGCTGCATCACACGGTTCAGCGCGTCTGAGGAAACGTGAGGAACCTTATGATGGGATCACGAACCCAGCCGGAGCCGTGATGAAAGCCGTCGCCCTGAGTCGTGAATACGCGCCCGCCCTGCGTGATGTCCTCCTGCCACCGCCGCTGCCTCCTCGCGGCCGCGATCTGCTGGTGCGGATCGAAGCGGTTTCGGTCAACCCCGTCGATGGCAAGCAGCGGGCCGCCACCGATCCAGCCACCCTTGAGGTTCCCCGGGTGCTCGGCTGGGACGCAGCCGGCGTGGTCGAAGCCATCGGTGACGAGGCCAGCCTGTTCGCCTCCGGTGACGAGGTCTACTTCGCCGGTGACGTGACCCGACCGGGCTGCAACGCCCAGTACCAGTGGGTTGATGAGCGCCTGGTCGCCCGCAAGCCGACCACGCTCGATTTCGCTGAAGCGGCCGCGCTGCCGCTGACCACTCTCACAGCCTGGGAACTGCTGTTCCAGCGCATGCCGCTGCAGCTCGATGGCCGCCGCCACGTGGGCCAGCACCTGCTGGTGATCGGCGGCGCCGGCGGCGTCGGCTCGATGGCGATCCAGCTGGCACGCCATGCCGGTTTCGAGGTGATCGCCACCGCCTCGCGCGAGGCCTCGATCGACTGGTGCCGACAGATGGGGGCCGCGCATATGATCGACCATCGGCAGCCACTGCAGCCCCAGTTGCAGGCGCTGGGCATCGATGCGGTGCAGGTCGCGCTCAATCTGGCCGACACCGACCACTACTGGGATGAACTGGGCCAGCTGCTGGCACCGCAGGGCCACGTCGGCCTGATCGTCGAGCCGCGGGGTGCACTGCGCATCGGCGATCCCTACAAGGCCAAATGCATCGGCATCCACTGGGAATTCATGTTCGCGCGTTCGCGCTTCGCCACCGCCGACTGCATCGAACAGCACCGCATCCTCAGCCGTGCGGCCAGCATGATCGATGCCGGCCAGCTGCGCGGTACGCTCAATGAGACGCTGGGCACGATCAACGCGGCCAACCTGGACATCGCGCATCAGCGCCTGGCCAGCGGGCGCACGGTGGGCAAGCTGGCGCTGGTCGGCTGGGACGACTGACGCCGCAGTGCGGAGCCGATCAGGGGCTCGGCTCTACACCACAGCCTCTACGCGGGATCGACGCTACCTGTAGCGGCGGATTGGCCGGCATCTGTATCTATGGATGACGCAGAAACGGCGATACGGTGGAAACAGATCCCCGCCCCCCCGGACCGCCATGCCCACCGCCCTGCCCTTGCGCCTGCTGCAATTGATCACCGGCCTGTTCCTGTACGGCTTCGGCGCCTCGCTGATGATCCGCGCCGCCATCGGCGTGGCACCCTGGGATGTTCTGTCGCAGGGCATCGCCGCGCAGACGCCGCTGTCATTCGGCCTGGCAACCAATGCCATCGGTGCATTGGTGCTCCTGCTGTGGTGGCCCCTGCGGCAGAAGCCGGGCCTCGGCACCGTGCTCAACGTGATGCTGATCGGCCCCTCCGCACAGTTCGGGCTGTGGCTGCTGCCGCCGGCCGTCGGCCTTGGCTGGCAGGTGGCGATGTTCTGTGCCGGCATGCTGCTGGTGGCGCTGGCCACCGGCCTGTACATCGGTGCCCGCCTTGGCCCGGGGCCACGCGATGGCCTGATGACCGGTCTGCATGCCCGTACCGGCTGGCCGATCTGGAAGGTGCGCAGCCTGATCGAAGGCAGCGTACTGCTGCTGGGCTGGTGCCTGGGCGGCAATGTCGGCCTCGGCACCCTCGCCTTCGCCCTGCTGATCGGGCCGCTGTGCGGAGTGACGCTGGGCTGGTTCGGGATCGGTAGGCCTGCTCCGGTAGTGCCGGCCGCTGGCCGGCAACCGCAATCGCCCTGAGTTGACCGGAATGCCGGCCAGCGGCCGGCACTACCAAACCGTCAGACAGCGGCCAGCCCTCCCAAAGAAGCGGCCCTTGCCCCGGCCGCCGTTTCGCGGCACGCTTCGCGCTTCCGTACGCAAGCGTATCGACCATGTCGCCAGCCAACGAAAGCGCCTATCCCCACCTGTTCGCCCCGCTGGATCTGGGCTTCACCCAGCTGCGCAACCGCGTCCTGATGGGTTCGATGCACACCGGCCTGGAAGATCGCGCCCGCGACTTCCCACGGCTGGCGGCCTACTTCGCCGAGCGCGCCGAGGGCGGCGTCGGCCTGATCGTCACCGGCGGCTTCGCGCCCAATGTGGTCGGTTGGCTGAAGCCATTCGGTGGCAAGCTGTCCTGGCCCTGGGAAGTGCGGCCGCACCGCCAGCTCACCGCCGCCGCGCACCAGCACGGCGCGAAGATCTGCCTGCAGTTGCTGCATGCCGGCCGCTATGCCTACCACCCGTTGTCGGTGGCACCGTCGAAGCTGAAGGCACCGATCAACCCGTTCACCCCGCGCGCATTGTCGGCCAGCGGCGTAGAGCGCCATATCGCCGACTACGCTCGCAGCGCGAAGCTGGCCCGCGAGGCCGGCTACGACGGCGTGGAAGTGATGGGCTCGGAGGGCTACCTCATCAACGAGTTCATCGCCCCGCGCACCAACAAGCGCGCCGATGCCTGGGGCGGCGACGCGCGCCAGCGCATGCGCTTCGCGGTCGAGATCGTGCGCCGCATCCGCGAGGCCTGTGGCCCGGACTTCATCATCATCTACCGCCTGTCACTGGTGGATCTGGTCGACGACGGCAGCGACTGGGACGAGATCGTTCAACAGGCGCAGGCGATCGAGGCGGCTGGCGCAACGATCATCAATTCCGGCATCGGCTGGCACGAAGCGCGCATTCCGACCATCGCCACCTCGGTGCCGCGCGCGGCCTTTGCCGGCGTCACCGCCAAGCTCAAGCCGCATGTGAAGGTACCGCTGGTGGCGACCAACCGCATCAACATGCCCGACGTTGCCGAACGCATCCTGGCCGGTGGCGGCGCCGACATGGTGTCGCTGGCACGCCCGCTGCTGGCCGACCCGCAGTGGCCGAACAAGGCCCGTGCCGGCCGCGCGGAGGCGATCAACACCTGCATCGCCTGCAACCAGGCCTGCCTGGACCACGTGTTCGAGAACAAGCTGGCCAGCTGCCTGGTCAATCCGCGCGCCGCCCACGAGACCGAGCTGGTCTATCGTCCCACTGCTACGCCGAAGACGGTTGCGGTGGTCGGCGCCGGCCCCGCCGGCCTGGCCTGCGCCACTGTCGCTGCCCAGCGTGGCCACCAGGTCACCCTGTTCGATGCCAATGATGAGATCGGCGGCCAGTTCAACGTGGCCAAGCGCATCCCCGGCAAGGAAGAGTTCCACGAGACCCTGCGCTACTTCCGCCACGCGCTGCAGGAGACCGGCGTACAGCTGCGCCTGGGCACCCGCGTCGACGCTTCCCAACTGGCTGGCTTCGACGAGGTGGTGCTGGCCACCGGCATCACCCCGCGCAAGGTCGATTTCCCCGGTGCCGATCACGCCAAGGTGGTGAGCTACCTGGACGTGCTGCTGGGACGGGTCGAAGTGGGCGCCAATGCGGCGATCATCGGCGCCGGCGGCATCGGCTTCGATGTCGGCGAATTCCTCAGCCACGCCGGTGAATCCCCCTCGCTGGATCCGCAGCGCTGGATGGCCGAATGGGGCGTGGACCCCAGCTTCGAGGCACGCGGCTCGCTGGGTCGGCCCGAGGTCGAGCCGTCACCGCGACGCTTGTGGCTGCTGCAGCGCAGCCCGGGCAAGCCGGGCGCGCGGCTGGGCAAGACCACCGGCTGGATCCATCGCGCCACGCTGAAGGCCAAGGGCGTGCGCATGCTCGGTGGCGTCGAGTACCTAGGGGTGGACGACGAGGGCCTGCGCATCCGCGTGGACGGCAGCGAACAGCTGCTGCCGGTCGACCATGTGGTGATCTGCGCCGGGCAGGAACCGAACCGCACGCTGCAGGCCGAACTGCAGGCGGCCGGCATCAACGCGCAGCTGATCGGCGGTGCCGACGTGGCCGCCGAACTCGATGCGAAACGCGCCATCGACCAGGGCAGCCGGGTCGCCGCCGCGCTCTGATGAGCGCCTGAATGGGGGACGGAATGTGATTTCCGTCACCCCGGTTGAACCTGAATGTCAAGCCGAGCGGTTCACGATGCGTTCGGCTATGCCCCCCTACCTTGCGCCATCTTTCCGCTCACCAGCCAGTTTCCGGTGAGCCGGCGCAGTCCCCACGATCGGTACTGATCGTTTCTTTTGGGGCTGCCCACGGGGCGGCCCCGATGGCCGCCTCCCCATGACGCCAAGTCGTCCCCCACCTCCTGTCGCCCCGCGGCCGGAACCGGAGGGTGCGGCCCATACGGAGCAAGGAGTTATATGAAACTGGCCTGGATTCTCTGGCTGTCGCAGTTGTTGCCTCAGCCGGCCGCTGATTCACTGTGTTTGAGCACCACCGTCTACCTGGAAGCCCGCGACCAGACCCTGCGCGGCCAGCAGGCTGTTGCCGAGGTCGCCCTGCGCCGTCTCGACAGTGGCCTGTGGGGCGACTCGATGTGCCAGGTGGTCACCGCGCGCAAGCAGTTCGCACCGACCATCGTCTCCCCCGGCACCCAGCTGGGCAATGACGCGGCGTGGAGCGAAGCGATGAACGTGGCCTTCGACGCCGAGCGCAACTGGGCGCTGCCGGCCGGCGAACGCCGCGAGATCGTGCCCGGTGCCAGCCACTTCGCCGCGCTGTCCATCGCCAGCCCGAACTGGCGCAACGCCTACCAGGTGGCGACCATCGGCGATCACACCTTCTACAAGGTGCAGAACCTCAAGCCGCGGCAATCGTAACGATCCGTGCTGGCGGCAGCGTTGCCGGCCGCCGCCGGGCTCTGGGATAGTGGGCGTTTCCCGCCCGCATCACCTGGAGTTCCCATGAAGCTGTACAGCAAGCCCGGTGCCTGTTCCACCGCCGACCACATCGCCCTGCAGTGGACCGGCCAGCCGTTCGAGGTTGAACTGCTGAACAAGGACACCCTGAAGGGTCCGGAATTCCTGAAGATCAATCCGGCCGGTGCCGTTCCCGCACTGGTCGACGGCGACTTCGTGCTGCTGCAGAACGCCGCGATCATGGGCTACATCGCCGACAGCTTCCCGCAGGCCGGCCTCGCCGGTGATGGCAGCCCGCGCCAGCGCGCCGAAGCCACCCGCTGGCTGGCCTTCGTCAATTCCGACGTGCACCCGGCCTTCTCGCCGCTGTTCGCGCCGGGCAAGTTCATCGCCGACGAGAGCCAGTACGACGCGATCCGCGCCGCCGCGCACAAGCGCCTGCGTGGCCTGTTCGAGACCGCTGACAAGCAGCTGGCCGACAAGCCCTGGCTGGCCGGCTTCCGCAGCTTCGCCGACCCGTACTTCTACATCACCCTGCGCTGGGCCGCCGGTACCAAGGTTGATCTGTCCGGCCTGGACAACCTGGCCGCCTACAAGGCACGCATGGACGCCGATGCCGGCGTGCAGGCCGCGCTGAAGGCCGAAGGCCTGGCCTGACCTTGGTCAGGGGTCAGAGCCGTTCGCGTGGCGAACGGATCTGACCCCATCGGCTACCAGGCGGCTCCGCCCCCCTCGATTTCATTGGCGCGATCAGCCGATCTGGCGGATCACTTCCCCCTTGGCATCGCGCAGGTAGGTCGGCACCACCTCGATACGCAACCTTCCTGCCAGCGGGTAGACCCCGCGCTCGGCGTGCACCCCTGCCAGGGCCTGCAGGCCCGCCTCGTCCAGTGACCAGCGCGCGCTGTCGGCGGATACGTCCGCCACTTCACCGCCCCCGTCGGCGATGAACTCCCACTGCCGCTCGCGGCTGACCAGTTCCAGCGATCTGCCGTGGCGCAGGCGCAGCGGCAGCAGTTCGCACACGCTCGCCACCTGGCCGGCGCCAAGCACCAGCGTGATCATGCCTGCCTCCTGGCGCCAGTCCAGTGTCTCGATGAACAACATGCCGGTGCTGGAGCCTTCGCGCTCGCTGCCGGCCCGCACCTCTGCCGCCAGCGCAGGGTCCTCCAGCAGGTTGCCGCGGTGCAGGTCGCTGACCCACAGCGGCATTGCCGGCTGCAGCGCCTGCAGCACGCCGCGCGTAGACCAGCGCTTGACCGCCTCCATTTCCTCATCGGTCAATCCGACCAGCTGCAGGAACTGCAGGTGGCCATTGGCGGTGTCGCGTGCCGGCAACTGCGGGTCGGCAATGAAGGCCAGGTGGCACAACCGCGTGTCGGTCTCCAGTGCGATCGGGCCGTTGGCATTCAGATGGTGGCCATCCTCGAACACGTTGCCGCTGCCGAACACATAGCGCGCCAGGTTCTGCAGCAGGTTCATCGGCCACACCGGCGGCGTGCTGTCGGCGTTCTCAGCGGCTTCGGCAGCGAGACGGAACGTCAGCTCGAAACCATAGCCGCTGGCGGCAGCATCACTGCTCTCCTTGGCATACAGCTCGGAGAAACCGTAGGTGATGTAGTGCCAATGCGGAACCGGCGCATCCGCCCAGTACACGCTGATGCCATCCAGCGGATCCTGGCCGCCGAGCGTGTAGGGAAGCGCGGTGCCGTAGTGTCGCGGCTCCTGCCCGGCATACAGCGGCGAAAGCGCCGCATTGATCGCGTCCCAGCCGGGGGTGTCGGTGTCATCGTGGTCGTCCTGCACGCGGGACTCCTTGTGGGGAAGTGAACCGATCACTTTACGCGGTGGCTCAGGCCTGCACGACCTCTTTGCCAGCGTTTACTACGGCGGACTGGGTTTCCTGCCACCAGCGCTGGGCCAGCGCCGGGCTGCGCGCCTTGCCCACCGCCGCCAGCAGTTCCGGGCAAAGGCGTTCCAACGCCAGCGCATCGGTGCAGCGTTCGATCTTCAACTGCATGAAGTAGCCCTTCAGCCCCAGATGGCGCCGCACCGCCTCGCTCATCGCGTCGTACAACTGCTGGTACAGCGCCGGGTCCTGTTCGCGGCCGGTGCTGATGCCACGCGCCGGAGCGGCCTCTACGCTCCCGCCGATCACCTCGATCAGTCCCTGTGCGGCCAGCTGCTCCAGTGCATCCGGAGGTGCGCGCAGGCCATCGAACAAGCCGCGCAGTTCGGTGTCATCGCGATGGCCATCGACCATCAGCAGGATTGAACGCAGTGCCGCCGGCAGGCGCCGGCCACGGTCTTCGATTTCCTGACGGCCAGCAGCCGTCTTGGCGTGCAGCAATGCCATTGCATCCCCCTCCCTTGATGCGCCATGCCGGCGCACCCTCACGGGCACGCCCCCCTGTGTGCCACCCCTGGGCGGCGCGCGCATTCCCCGGCGCGCACCGCGTGTTGCAGGTCGATGACAGGGCGAGCTTAGCGCAAGTGCAGCGGATAGTGCCGGCCGCTGGCCGGCAACCTCGGGATTGATGGGGGGCCGGCCAGCGGCCGGCACCACCGGATCAACGGCCCAGCGCGCGGCGGATCTCCTCCAGCGCGCTGGGGTCGTCCAGCGTCGACAGGTCGCCCGGGTCACGCTGCTCGGCCAACGCCTGCAACGAGCGCCGCAGCAGCTTGCCCGAACGGGTCTTGGGCAGCGCGTTGACCACGTGCACATGCGCCGGGCGCGCGACCGCACCAAGCGAAGTCGTCACCGTCGCCATCATCTCGGCCACCACCGGCGCCGGATCCTCGCCTTCAAGCCCCTGCTTGAGGGTGACGAACACCAGCGGCACCTGCCCCTTCAGCTCGTCCTTGACCCCGATCACGGCAGCCTCGGCCACGCGCGGATGGCTGGAGATGGCCTCCTCGATTTCGCGCGTCCCCAGCCGATGCCCGGCCACGTTGATCACATCGTCGGTACGGCCGAGGATGAAGGTATAGCCATCGTCATCGCGGATCGCCCAGTCCAGCGAGCTGTACAGCAGTTCCTTGAAGTGGCTGAAGTAGCTCTGCAGGAAACGGCTGTCGTCGTTCCACACCGTGCTCATGCAACCCGGCGGCAAGGGCGGCGACACCACCAGCACGCCCTTCTGCCCCGGTGCCACTTCCTCGCCGGTGTTCTCGTCGATCACCTTCATCCGGTAGCCGAGATTGGGGAAGCCCGGTGAACCGAAGCGCACCGGCTTCATCTCCAGGCCCGGCAGCAGGGTCAGTGCCGGCCAGCCGGTTTCGGTCTGCCAGTAGTTGTCGATGATCGGCTTGCCCAGCGCTTCGCTGATCCAGTGCGCGGTGGGCTCGTCCAGCGGCTCTCCGGCCAGGAACAGATACTTCAGGGCGCGCAGGTCGTGGCGATGGATGAAGTCCGCGTCATGCTTCTTCAGCACGCGGATGGCGGTGGGTGAGGAGAACATGGTGCGCACGTTGTACTGTTCGCACAGCGCCCACCAGATACCCGGGTCCGGATTCGTCGGCAGCCCCTCGTACAGCAACGAGGTGCAGCCACCGATCAGCGGGCCGTACACGTTGTACGAGTGGCCTACCGCCCAGCCGACGTCGGAAGTGGAGAACATCACCTGGCCCGGCTTGCAGTCGAACACGGTCTCCATCGACTGCGCCATCGCCACCGCGTAACCACCGACATCGCGCTGCACGCCCTTCGGCTTGCCGGTAGTACCGGAGGTGTATAGCAGGTAGCTCGGCTCGCTCGCTTCCAGCCACTGTACCGGCACATCGACCTCACCAACCTGTGCACGCAGCGCGGCGTAGTCCACGTCGCGACCCGGCACGCGGGGTTCGGCGGCATCCAGCCCGCGCGACACGATCAGCACGTGCGGTGGCGGCGACGCCGCTTCGGCGCAGGCCGCGTCGACCATCGGCTTGTACGGAATCAGCTTGCCACCGCGCATGCCGGCGTCCGCTGCGATCAGCAACTTCGGCTTCGCATCGTCGATGCGCAGCGCCAGGTTGTGCGCGGCGAAGCCACCGAACACCACCGAGTGCACCGCACCGATGCGCGCGCAGGCCAGCATCGCGAACACGGCTTCGGCCATGTTCGGCATGTAGATCACCACGCGGTCACCGTGGCCGACGCCGAGATGCTTGAGCACGGCGGCGAAGTCGTTCACTTCGCGATACAGCTGGCGATAGGTGATCTCGCGGGTGCTGTTGGTTTCGGTGGAAATCGCAACCAGCGCGAGCTGGTCGGCGCGCGTTGCCAGGTGGCGGTCGACGGCGTTGTAGCAGAGATTGGTTTCGCCGCCGACGAACCAGCGCCGGAACGGCGGGTTGCTGTAGTCGAGCACCTGCTGCGGCGGTTTGTGCCAATGGATGCGCTTGGCTTCCTCGCCCCAGAAAGCCTCCGGCTCGTCGATCGAGCGACGGTAGGTTTCCTCGTAGTTCATGACGCAGCCCTCCCAGACAAAGTCATGGGTTCGAGGATAGTCCGGCGCTGGCGCGCGGGCCGCCCTACCTTGGTAGGGGGTGGGTTTTTCATGCAGGGCTGCGCCCTGCACCTGCAGAAGCCGAAGCCGAAGCCGAAGCAACAGCAGAAGCTGGCTTACTTGGGGATGGCGGGGTGGGTCCGGTGGCGGGAGACGCCGTAAACCCGTCCATGGGGGCTTGGCCGCGGCATCCATGCCGCGGACACTCCCGCCACCGGACCCACCCCGCCTTCGACAGATTCCGCGATCTGTCGGAACGGCATATTGTTCTGGTAGGTGTCGACCTTGGTCGACACGATAGATCCACGCCATGCGTGAATGATTCATTCGATATCTGACAGAAAAAGCGTGTCGACCAAGGTCGACACCTACCAACAGCTGCGCGGAACAACGGCCACCGTTACCAACAGCCGAGTGAACCTGTCGAAGGTGGGGCGGTGTCGGAGTGCGGGGTGTCAGCCGCATGGATGCGGCTGCCAAGCCTACACGGACGTACTTGCGGCGGCCCCGCACTCCGACACCGTCCCGCCAACCCACGTATAGCCCGCTTTTGACATTGACGTTGATTCTGCGGGTGCAGGGCTGCAAGCCCTGCCGAACCCCTAGAACGGAGCCGCGGACTCGAACGCGAGCGCCTCGCCCGTCAGCGGATGCGTGAACCGCAGGCTGCGCGCATGCAGGTGCACGCGCTGCGCCGGTGCCGCGTCATACAGCACGTCGCCAACAATCGGATGGCCAATACTGGCCATGTGCAACCGCAGCTGATGGCTGCGGCCGGTGATCGGTTCCAACGCCACGCGCGTACGCTGCGCTTCAACATCACGCGCCAGCACGCGCCAACGCGTCAGCGCCGGCTTGCCGCGCTCATGGTCGATCATCTGCTTCGGCCGGTTCGGCCAGTCCACGATCAGCGGCAGATCCACGTCGCCGGCATCGCCTTCAAGCAGCCCCTCGACGACCGCTTCATAGCGCTTGCCAACCCGGCGCTGCTCGAACTGCATCGACAACGCCGCCTGCATGTCCTTGCCACGCGCATGCAGCAGCAGCCCGGAAGTCACCTGGTCCAGGCGGTGCACGGTCAACGCATCCGGGTACAGCGCCTGCAGGCGCGCGACGACGCAGTCCTGGTTCTCGGCGCTGCGACCGGGCACGGACAGCAGGCCGGGGGGCTTTTCAGCCACCAGCAGCGCGTCGTCGATGTAGTGCAGGTGGATCATGCGGTTCCAGGAATGCCAAATGAAAACGGGGAAGCCGAAGCCTCCCCGTTTTCTGCGTACCGACCAGCGGTCGGTACCTACCTTGATGCAAGACGTACCGACCGGAGCCGGTACCGCCTGCATCAGCCCAGCAGGTGGGCGACGCCGGCGCGCTCTTCTTCCAGCTCGGCCAGGGTCTTGTCGATGTACTTCTGGCTGAAGTCGTCGATCGGCAGATCCTTGACCAGGGTGTACTTGCCGTTCTCGGTGGTCACCGCGAAACCGAAGATCACGCCTTCCGGAATGCCGTAGGAACCGTCGGACGGCACGCCCATCGTGACCCACTTGCCGTTGCTGCCCAGCACCCAGTCACGCACGTGGTCGATGGCGGCATTGGCGGCCGAAGCGGCCGAGGACGAGCCACGGGCTTCGATGATCGCCGCGCCGCGCTTGCCGACGGTCGGGATGAACGTGTTGGCGTTCCACTCCTGGTCGTTGATCGCATCGGCGATCGAGGCGCCGTCGGCGGTGGCGAAACGGTAGTCCGGGTACATGGTCGGGCTGTGGTTGCCCCACACGACCAGCTTCTCCATGCCACCGACCGGCTTGCCGAGCTTGGCCGACAGCTGGCTCAGCGCGCGGTTGTGGTCCAGGCGCAGCATGGCGGTGAAGTTTTCCGGCTTCAGGTCCGGGGCCGACTTCATTGCGATGTAGGCGTTGGTGTTGGCCGGGTTGCCGACCACCAGCACCTTCACGTCGCGGCTGGCGACCTTGTTCAGCGCCGCGCCCTGGGCGGTGAAGATCTTGGCGTTTTCCAGCAGCAGGTCCTTGCGCTCCATGCCCGGGCCACGCGGACGTGCGCCGACCAGCAGAGCGATGTCGGCGTCCTTGAACGCGACTTCGGCGTCATCGGTGCCAACCATGCCGGCCAGCAGCGGGAACGCGCAGTCTTCCAGCTCCATCATCACGCCCTTCAGGGCGGCCTGGGCCTTGTCGACCGGCAGTTCCAGCAGCTGCAGGATGACCGGCTGGTCCTTGCCCAGCATTTCGCCGGAGGCGATGCGGAACAGCAGGGCATAACCGATCTGGCCGGCGGCGCCGGTCACGGCAACACGAACGGGTGCTTTCATGGGGGTTTCCTCTTGCTTGCAAGCGTTTGATGGGACGCCGCGGGCATGGCCACGCAGGCCGGGCAGGCGGCGGGGAACAGGGAAACGGCCACCCGTGGGTGGCCGTTTCGAAGGGGGTCAGGCGGCGAGGTGCTTGTTCCACTCCGCGACGCGGTCGGCCTGGGCGGCCAGCACGGCGTCGACGTCGCCTTCCAGGGTGATCGAATGGATCACGTCGCCCTGCTTGACCGAATCGACGATGGCCTGGCCTTCCAGGACCTTGCCGAAGACGGTGTGGCGGCCGTCCAGCCAATCGGTCTTGATGTGGGTGATGAAGAACTGGCTGCCGTTGGTGTTCGGGCCGGCGTTGGCCATCGACAGCGAGCCGACCTCGTGCTTCACGCCATTCTTCTCGTCTTCGAACTTGTAGCCCGGGCCGCCGGTGCCACGACCCTGCGGGCAGCCGCCCTGGATCATGAAGTCGGCGATCACGCGGTGGAAGATCAGGCCGTCATAGAAGCCGTGCTTGACCAGGTTCACGAAGTTGGCCACGGTCAGCGGCGCCTTGTCGGCGAACAGCTCGACCTTGATCGGGCCCTGGGTGGTGTCGAAAGTGGCGATGAGGGACATGAAGATCCTTGGTGCAAAGGGGAATGCGTCTAGCCACCTAGTTTACACCTGCCTCGTGGCGGCGGTGCCTTCGACCATCGGTGGAGCCCCCGCCTTCAGCCAGCGGAAGGTGAGCCGGGGGCCCCGTCCTGGCGACCTCGGCCGAAGCGGCGGACAGCCAGCTGAATGGGCCGCTGGGCCGGCGTGAAATCCACCTTTTCGCGAATCGTCAAGTTCGACGTATAATGTTGGACTTCTTTTTCCAAATCCGGCGCCGACTGGCCCCCTTTCGTATGTCCATCGAAAATCTTCGCAACATCGCCATCGTCGCCCACGTCGACCATGGCAAGACCACCCTGGTCGACCAGCTGCTGAAGCAGTCCGGCACCCTGTCCGAGCGCACCGTCCTCGCCGAGCGCGTGATGGACAGCAACGACCAGGAAAAGGAACGCGGCATCACCATCCTGGCCAAGAACACCGCCATCACCTGGGAAGACAAGAAGACCGGCATCAAGAACCGGATCAACATCGTCGACACCCCCGGCCACGCCGACTTCGGCGGTGAGGTCGAGCGCGTGCTGTCGATGGTCGACACCGTGCTGATCCTGGTTGATGCGATGGACGGCCCGATGCCGCAGACCCGCTTCGTGACCCAGAAGGCCTTCGCGATGGGCTTCAAGCCGATCGTCGTGGTCAACAAGGTCGACCGTCCGGGCGCCCGTCCGGAGTGGGTGATCGACCAGGTCTTCGACCTGTTCGACAAGCTCGGTGCCACCAACGAGCAGCTGGATTTCCCGATCGTCTACGCCTCGGGCCTGAACGGCTACGCGGGCCTGGAAGACACCGTGCGCGACGGCGACATGACCCCGCTGTACGAAGCGATCATGCAGCACGCGCCGAAGCCGGAAGTGGACCCGGAAGGCCCGTTCCAGATGCGCATCAGCCAGCTGGACTACAACAACTTCGTGGGCGTGATCGGCATCGGCCGCATCCAGCGCGGCACCCTGAAGAAGAACATGCAGGTCGCGGTCATTGACCGTGAAGGCAAGAAGCGCAACGGCAAGGTGCTGCAGGTGCTGGGCTTCATGGGCCTGGAGCGCATCGAGCAGGATTCGGCCGAGGCCGGCGACATCGTGGCCATCTCCGGCATCCAGGAGCTGACCATCTCCGATACCATCTGCGCACCGGACTTCCCGGAAGCCCTGCCTGCGCTGACCGTCGACGAGCCGACCATCTCGATGACCTTCCAGGTGAACAATTCGCCGTTCGCCGGCAACAAGGACCTGTCCGGTGGCAAGTTCCTGACCAGCCGCCAGATCAAGGACCGCCTGGACCGTGAAAAGGTCCACAACGTGGCCCTGAAGGTCGAGCAGCTGGAAGACGCCGACAAGTTCCTGGTCTCCGGCCGTGGCGAACTGCACCTGTCGGTGCTGATCGAGAACATGCGCCGCGAAGGCTACGAGCTGGCTGTGTCGCGCCCGGAAGTGATCATCAAGGAAATCGACGGCCAGCTGATGGAGCCGATCGAGCAGCTGGTGGTGGACATCGAAGAAATCCACCAGGGCGGCGTGATGGAAAAGCTGGGCACCCGCAAGGGCCAGTTGAAGAACATGGAATCGGACGGCAAGGGCCGCGTGCGCCTGGAGTACCAGATCCCGGCCCGTGGCCTGATCGGCTTCCAGAACGAGTTCAAGACCCTGACCCAGGGTTCGGGCCTGCTGTTCCACGTGTTCGACCACTACGGCCCGAAGGAACAGGGCGCCATCGCCAAGCGCATCAACGGCGTGATGATCGCCAATGCGCCGGGCGTCACCCCGGCCTACTCGCTGGGTCCGCTGCAGGAACGCGGCAAGCTCTTCGCTGCCGAAGGCGACAACGTGTATGAAGGTCAGCTGGTCGGCATCCACTCCAAGGACAACGACCTGACCGTCAACGCGATCAAGACCAAGCCGCTGACCAACATGCGCGCTTCGGGCAAGGACGATGCGATCCAGCTGACCCCGGCGATCAAGTACTCGCTGGAACAGGCCCTGGACTTCATCGAAGACGATGAGCTGGTCGAGATCACCCCGAAGGAGATCCGCCTGCGCAAGAAGTTCCTGACCGAAAGCGATCGCAAGAAGGCTTCGCGCGGCGGCTGAGCCTGCACCCCGTGAACCAGAGCGGCTACAACCCGGATCCACACCGGCATCCGGGCCTGCACGTCATCGCCCTGCTCGAAGCGAGCAAGGCGATGCTGGCGCTGTTGGCCGCCACCGGGCTGGAAGTGCTCGGACCGCAGCCGCTTCGGCACGGCATCATGGTCCTGATCCGGCGTTTCAGCCTGGATCCGGACCATGGCACCCTGCCCTCGCTGCTGCATATGATCAGCCCCGACGCGGTCCACCTGGCCGCGGCGGGGATGATCGGCTACGGCCTGCTGCACCTGGTCGAAGCCTGGGGCCTGTGGCGGGCCAAGGCCTGGGCCTCCTGGCTGGGCTGCCTGACTGCCTCGCTGTACCTGCCCTTCGACATCTTCGCGATCATCCGCCACCCCGGCTGGCCGTCGTGGACGATCCTGGCGATCAACCTGATCGTGGTCTACGTTCTCGCCCGCGACCTGCGCAAGCGCCACCGCTGAGCACCGGCTACACTGGGGATTGGAGCCGACCAAGCCGCCCCATGCGCCCGTCCTTGCCGCCTCTGCTGACCTGCCTGCTCGCCGCGCTGCCTGCGCTGCTTTCGGCTGGCTGCAGCCCGGCCACGCCCAGCGCGCATGCGGCCGAACCTGCGAGCCGCAACGTGCCGTTCCCGTACGCTGAAACCGATGTTGCCGACCTGCAGGCGCGGATGACCGCCGGTGAACTGGACAGCACCACCCTGACCCAGGCCTACCTGCAGCGGATCGCCGCCCTGGATCGGGCCGGCCCCCGCCTGCGCGCGGTGATCGAGCTCAACCCCGATGCCCTGAAGGAAGCCGCGGCGCGCGACCGCGAGCGCCGCGATGGACGCCTGCGTGGCCCGCTGCACGGCATCCCGGTACTGCTGAAGGACAACATCAACGCGGCGCCGATGGCCACCAGTGCCGGCTCTCTGGCCCTGCAGGGGCTCCGCCCTGACGATGCGTATCTGGTGCGGCGCCTGCGCGAGGCCGGGGCCGTGGTGCTGGGCAAGACCAATCTCAGCGAATGGGCCAATTTCCGCGGCAACGATTCGGTGTCCGGCTGGAGCGCGCGCGGCGGCCAGACCCGCAATCCCTATCGCCTCAGCCACTCGCCTTGCGGCTCCAGCAGCGGCAGCGCGGTAGCGGTCGCCGCCAACCTGGCCAGCGTGGCGATCGGCACCGAAACCGACGGCAGCATCGTCTGCCCTGCGGCGATCAATGGCATCGTCGGCCTCAAGCCGACCGTCGGCCTGGTCAGCCGCGATGGGATCATCCCGATTTCCTTCAGCCAGGACACTGCGGGGCCGATGACACGCAGCGTCGCCGACGCTGCGGCCGTACTGACCGCAATTGCCGGCCGCGATGATGCCGACCCGGCCACCGCAACCATGCCCGGCCGTGCGGTGTACGACTACACCGCGCGGCTGGATCCGCAGGGACTGCGTGGCAAGCGCATCGGCCTGCTGCAGACGCCGCTGCTGAAATACCGCGGCATGCCGCCACTGATCGAACACGCCGCCACCGAGCTGCGCCGGGCCGGTGCCGTCGTGGTGCCGGTGGAACTGCCCAACCAGGGCGCCTGGGCCGACGCCGAACGCAAGGTACTGCTGTACGAGTTCAAGGCCGGGCTGGAGCGTTACTTCAGCGCCCACCGCGCTCCCCTGCACAGCCTGGCCGAATTGATCGCCTTCAACCGGGCGCACAGCAAGCAGGAACTGGGCCTGTTCGGCCAGGAACTGCTGGTAGAGGCCGACGCCACCGCCGGCCTGGCTGACCCCGCCTACATCCGCGCACGCAGCGATGCGCGCCGGTTGGCGGGCCCGGAAGGCATCGATGCGGCCCTCGCCGCCCACCAGCTCGACGCCCTGGTCGCGCCGACCACCGGCGTTGCGTGGCCGATCCGCAGCGAAGGCGACGACTTCCCCGGCGAGAGCTACAGTGCCGCCGCCGTCGCCGGCTATCCCAGCCTCAGCGTGCCGATGGGCCAGATCGATGGCCTGCCGGTCGGCCTGCTGTTCATGGGCACCGCCTGGAGCGAACCGAAGCTGATCGAAATGGCGTACGCCTACGAACAGCGCACCCGCGCGCGGCGGCCACCGCATTTCGGCACCGACACGCTGATCGACGCCGGCGAGCCCTGATCCGGTAGTGCCGGCCGCTGGCCGGCGCTACCGTTCGGGTTCCGGCTCCATCGGCACGATTGCCGCCTCACCGTCTTCAGCCCCCGGCGAACGCACATCTGCAGTACGTGCGCGTGGACCACGCGGCATGTCCAGCTCGTCAGCATGCTGCAGCCGCGCGCGCAGCTGCGGCAGCGACTGCGGATGCTCACGTGCGAGGAAATCGAGCATGCGCTCGCGTACCAGGCAACGCAGGTCGAACGCGTCGCCGGAGCTGCGCGCACTCACCAGCAGGCGCACCTGGATCGCGCGCTCGCTGGTTTCGGTCACCTGGGTCACGCAGACCCGGCCATCCCACAACGCTTCGCCCCGGCAGATGCGCTCCAGTTCAGCACGGATCGCCGCAATCGGGGCACGATAATCCAGCCACAGGAAGGCTGTGCCGAGCAGGTCAGCGCTACGCCGCGTCCAGTTCTGGAAGGGGTTCTCGATGAACCAGGTCAACGGCACCACCATCCTCCGCTCGTCCCAGATGCGTACCACCACGTAGCTGCTGCCGATCTCCTCGATGCGTCCCCACTCGCCCTCGACGATCACCACATCGTCCAGCCGGATCGGCTGGGTCACTGCAATCTGCAGGCCAGCGATCAGGTTGCCGAACACTGGCTTTGCGGCGATACCGGCCACCAGGCCGATGAGGCCCGCCGAGGCCAGCAGCGCGGTGCCGATCTTCTGCACCATGGGGAAGGTCAGCAGCACCAGCGAAGTGCCCAGCACGATGATGCCGCCCATCAGCACGCGGCTGAGCACCCGCGTCTGGGTCTGGATGCGGCGCGCTTCCAGATTATCGGAGACATCGATGGGATGGCTGCGCAGGATGGCCCGCTCACCCGCTGCCACTGCGCGTACCAGCAACCAGATGAAGCAGGCGGTCAGTGCGATATGCAGCACCCGTTGCAGGTTGCCCAGAAGGGGATCCTGCAGCGGCGTGGCCTGCAACGCAGGAATCAACAGCAGCAGCGGCCATGCGGTGGCCATTGGCAGCCCGAGCACACGCCCGATGCGCGCGCGCCGCCGATCACGCCCTTTCAGCCGATGATAGATCCACAGGATCAGCCACGCGCCGATACCGCCCACCACCACGGCCAATCCCAACGGCCATGCGTAGGCCTGTGCGCTCTGCCAGTGCACCCTTGTCACCTCCAGTCGAACCGCCAAGTGGACAGCCTCGCGCATGGCACATGAGCGTCACGTCAGTCGTTTGTAAGGAGGGTGTTGGTCGGCAGGGCTTGCAGCCCTGCACCTGCGGTAGTGCCGGCCGCTGGCCGGCAACCTCAACAGCAACAGCCGAAGCAGAAGCGGGTTTGCTGTGGGATGGCGGGGTGGGTCCGGTTGCGGGGGGCGCTGCAAGTACCCCTCCGGGGCCCGGCCCAGCCGCTGGCGGCTGTGCGTTCGGGCGCTTGCGAAGCAGTGCTTCGCAAGCAAAGCGCCCTCACCCATGTAAGCTCGGTCGCCGCATCCATGCGGCTCACGCCCCCGCAACCGGACCCACCCCGCCTACGACAGATCTCCGCGATCTGCAGTAGATCCACGCCATGCGTGGATGAATCTCCATCGGAATCGAATATTTCGAATTGGATTCCAAAAGCATCCACGCATCGCGTGGATCTACCGTGTCGACCAAGGTCGACACCTACCAGCAGCCGAGTGAACCTGTCGAAGGTGGGGCGGTGTCGGGGTGCGGGGTGTCAGCCGCATGGATGCGGCTGCCAAGCCTACAAGGACGTACTTGCGGCGTCCCCGCACTCCGACACCGTCCCGCCAACCCACGGATAGCCCGCTTTTGACGTTGACGTTGACGTTGCTCTGGCTCGTAGCAGGTGCAGGGCTGCAAGCCCTGCCGAAAAATCCTTACCGCACCAGCTCCTGCTTGCGCACGATCGCCATCGCGATCTCCAGCGACTGCTCGTAGTTCAACCGCGGGTCCACCGTCGAACGATACGCACGCTCCAGGTCGCGCTCGGTCAGTTCGCGCGCGCCGCCGATGCACTCGGTCACGTCCTCGCCGGTCAGTTCCAGATGCACACCGCCCAGGCGCGTACCGGCGGCCGCATGCAGATCGAACGACATCTCCACCTCGCCACGCACGTTGTCGAAGCGGCGTGTCTTGAAACCGTTGGCGGTGCTTTCGGTATTGCCATGCATCGCATCGCACACCCACAGCACGCGGCGACCATCACGCTTGACCGCGTCCAGCAGCGGCGGCAGTTTCTCTGCGATCTGCGTTGCGCCCATCCGGTGGATGAAGCTCAGGCGGCCCGGCTCGTCATGTGGGTTGAGCACATCGATCAGGCGCAGCAGCTGGTCCGGCGTCACCGACGGGCCCACCTTGATCGCAATCGGATTGCGCACGCCACGCAGGTACTCCACGTGCGCGCCATCGAGCGCGGCCGTGCGCATGCCGATCCACGGGTAATGCGTACTCAGGTTCAACCAGCCCTGCTGGCGCGGCACCTGGCGGGTCAACGCCTGCTCGTAGGGCAGCAGCAGCGCTTCGTGCGACGTGTAGAAGTCGATGCGGTTGAGGTTGTGCACGCGGGCCCCGGCCAGGGTCTCCATGAAGTGCACCGCATCGCCGATCGAGGCCACCATCTTCTGGTACTCGGCCGCCAGCGGCGAGTGGCTTACCCACTCCAGGTTCCAGTATTCGGGGTGGTGCAGGTCGGCGAAACCGCCGTCGATCAGCGCACGCACGAAGTTCATCGTCATCGCCGAATGCGCGTGGGCCTGCAGCATCCGCTTCGGGTCCGGCAGGCGTGCTGCCTCGGTGAAGGCCGGCGCGTTGATCACATCGCCGCGGTAGCTGGGCAGGGTCACACCATCGCGGGTCTCGGTGTCGGCCGAGCGCGGCTTGGCGTACTGGCCGGCGAAGCGGCCCACGCGGATCACCGGCTGGCGCAGGCCGTGCACCAGCACCAGGCTCATCTGCAGCAACACCTTCAATCGGTTGGAAATGGTGCCCGATTCGCAGTCGCTGAAATTCTCGGCACAGTCGCCGCCCTGCAGCAGGAAGCGCTTGCCTTCCTGGGCCTCGGCCAGCTGCTGCTTCAACGCCAGGATCTCCCACGAGGTGACCAGCGGCGGCAGCCGCTTCAGCTCGTGCAGAGCGGCGTCCAACGCCACCGGGTCCGGGTAGGTCGGCATCTGCAGCGCGGTCTTGCCACGCCAGCTCTCCGGCGACCAGGCAGCGCCAGCGGTGGTCGCGTCGGAATCGGAGGCGGGCGGAACGGCGGACAGGCTCATTGCAGACTTCCGGGGTGGGGGGCGGTCATGGTCGCAGAGCCAGCCGCTGACGCAAAGGCCCACACCCACCGCCCCGGCCACCTGAACGGCAGGGAAAGGCCAGCGCCAGCAGCCAGATCCAGCATGGTCAGCCGCACGGGACAGGCGCATGATTTGTTACGGAGTAACACTTCCACGTCATGGACCGGCCCCTTCCACGCCCAGCCGCCCCCTCTCTCACCATGAAGCCCTCACCCCTCGCTACCGGCATTGCCTTCGCCCTGGCCTTGGCCAGCCTGCCCGCCTTCGCCGCAACGACCGACGACACCTCTTCCTCCGTCAAGGATCTGGACGCAGTCACCGTCCACGCCCAGCTCGACCAGGCCCGCAACGCGCTGTCGCCGGACATCGGCAGCAGCCAGTACCAGATCACCGCCGAGGACATCCAGAAGCAGCCGCTGGGTGCCTCCGCGCCGCTCAGCCAGGTACTGCTGCAGGCCCCGGGCGTGGTCCAGGATTCCTATGGCGGCGTGCACGTGCGCGGCGACCACGCCAACCTGCAGTACCGCATCAATGGCGTGCTGCTGCCCGAATCGATCTCCGGCTTCGGCCAGACACTGGATGCACGCACCATCAAGAGCATCCGCCTGATGGATGGCGCGCTGCCGGCGCAGTTCGGCGAGCGCACCGCTGCAGTGGTCGACATCACCACCCGCAATGGTGCCGAGCTCGGCAATGGCGGCAGCGCCGGTCTGACCGCAGGCTCGTTCGGCAAGATCAATCCGAATGCCTCGTGGTGGGGCAACCAGGGGCGATGGAGCTGGTTCCTGACTGGCAACTACGACCAGAACGAGGTTGGCCTGGAAAACCCGACCCGCTCGCGCAAGCCGCTGCACGACGACACCCACCAGGGCAAAGCGTTCGCTGACCTCACCTACCTGGTCAACGAGAACACCCGCCTGAGCGTGTTCGCCGGCTTCGCCAACAACCGCTTCCAGATCCCGGTCAACCCCGGGCAGACCCCGCAGTTCGGTTACCTGGACACCACCACCTTCGACTCCAGCCAGCTGGATGAAACCCAGCGCGAAACCACCCGCTTCGGCATGCTGGTGCTGCAGGGCGCGCTGGGCAGCACCGCCTACCAGCTGTCCGCCGGGCAGCGCTACAGCGATGTGGCGTTCAACCCGGATGTCATCGGCGACCTGGTATTCAGTGGCGTCGCCTCGCAGGTGCAGCGCAGCAACCGCGCCAACACGCTGCAGGCCGATTTCTCCACCCCGCTGGGCAACGACCACACGCTGCGCTATGGCCTGTACGGCAACTACGAGAACGCGCGGGCCAGCAACAGCAGCTGGGTGTTCCCGGTCGATGACGCCGGCCAGCAGTCCAGCACCACGCCGCTGCTGATACCTGACCGCAGTGCCTTCCATGCCAGCACGCTGGCGTTGTACGTGCAGGATGAATGGAAGATCGGCGACGACTGGACCGTCAACTACGGCCTGCGCGGCGATCGCTACAAGGCCTTTGGCCACACCGAGGGCCAGCTCAGCCCCCGCGTGGGCGTGGCCTGGAATGCCAGCGACAGCACCACCGTGCATGCCGGCTATTCGCGTTACTTCACGCCGCCGGCCAGTGAGCTGATCGCCAGCAGCGATATCGCGCTGTACGACGGCACCACCAACCAGCAGCCGAGCGGCGGCAACAACACGCCACTGGCCGAGCGCAGTGACTACTACGACATCGGCGTATCGCATCAGCTGGGCGAACACCTGACCCTGGGCTTGGACGCGTACGACCGCCGTGTTGCGCGCCTGCAGGACGAAGGCCAGTTTGGTGCCGCCTACATCTATTCGACGTTCAACTACCGCCGCGGCCATATCCGTGGCCTGGAGTTCAGTGCCGACTACAGCAACGGTCCGTTCAGCGCTTACGTCAACGCGGCGTACAACAAGGCCATCGGCACCCAGGTCATCACCAGCCAGTACAACCTCGATCCAGAAGCGCTGGCCTATGTGGCCAACCACTGGATCCACCTCGACCACGACCAGAAGCTGACCTCATCGGGCGGCTTCAGCTACGCCTTCGCCGGCCACAACCGGGTCGGCGCCAACTACGTGTTCGGTAGCGGCCTGCGTTCGGACATCGAGGGCGTGCCCAACGGCGGCGAGCTGCCATCCTACCTGCAGGTGAACCTCAGCGCCGGGCATGACTTCAATGCCGACAGTGGCCATCCGCTGCATGTGCAGCTGGCCGTGATCAACGCATTGGATCGCAGCTACCAGCTGCGCGATGGCGGCGGTGTTGGCGTGTTCGCGCCGCAGTGGGGGCCGCGCCGTGGCGCCTACCTGAGCCTGCAGCAGGATTTCTGAGAACGCCAGGGTGCCTGGGGTCGGACCCCTTTCCGCAGGAGAGGGCTCCGACCCCGCCTTAGTTCAGCGCTTGACCTTGCGCAGCGACACCACCAGCGCCCACAGCGCCAGCAGCACGAACCACACGCCCGACCACATCGGCATGGTCAGGCCCAGGAACGTCCAGTCGATATTGCCGCAGTTGCCGGTACCGGTCAGCACCGTGCGGAACACTTCCAGCGGCCCCATGGTCTCGCGCAGGAAGCTCAGCGGCGGGCCGCAGGTCGCCCCCATCTCCGGTGGCAGCATCTGCACGTAGACGTGGCGCGCAGCGATGCCTACGCCGACCGCGGCGGCAATGAAGGCGAGCACGCCGTAGGTTGCCCGGCCAGGACGGTTGGAGGGCCCGTGCAGTGCACCGATCAGGAACAGCAGGCCCAGCGCGGCGAACGCCAGCCGCTGGAAGATGCACAGCGGGCACGGCTCCAGGCCCATCTTCAGCTGCAGGAAGATCGCGTAGCCCAGCAGGCCGGCGCAGATCAGGAAGCCCAGGAAGAACTGGGCGCGGAAGGGCCAGCGCAGTGGATTCATCGTCAACGCTCGAATGGATCAGGCGCCAAGCGTAACCGAGAGTGCATGCCATTCGAACCGCCACAGGTGACGCCTGTCGGAACGGTACGGGTCAGATCCCACAGAAACGCAAAAGCCCGGCAGAGGCCGGGCTTTCGCTGTGTCGCATTGGAGCGGTCCGATTACTCGGCCACTTCCTCGGCCACGACCGGACGGTCAACCAGCTCGACGTAGGCCATCGGCGCGTTGTCGCCAGCGCGGAAGCCGCACTTCAGCAGGCGCAGGTAGCCGCCCGGACGGTTCGCGTAGCGCGGGCCCAGGATGGTGAACAGGTTGCCCACGGCTTCGTTGTCGCGCAGGCGGGCGAAAGCCAGACGGCGGTTGGCGACGGAGTCGACCTTGGCCAGGGTGATCAGCGGCTCGGCAACGCGGCGCAGTTCCTTGGCCTTCGGCAGGGTGGTCTTGATCAGCTCGTGCTTGAACAGCGAGGCGGCCATGTTCTTGAACATCGCTTCGCGGTGGGCGCTGGTACGGCTGAACTTACGGCCAGACTTCTGGTGACGCATGGTGATATTCCTTGGTTAATGATGAGGCTGTGCGGATCGTTGTCGCCATCCTGGCGTTGCTGCGCGGACTGCGGATGGTCCTGGCCGCCCGTCCTGGACGACCTGCCCGCGAACCTGCGGTTCGTCGTGGCATGGTGTGCTGCGTTGAAGGCCCCACCGCGAACGGTGGAGCCTTCAGGTATTACCGATATCAGCCCAGCATGCCGTGGCTGGCGACGCCGGCCGGCGGCCAGTTCTCCAGCTTCATGCCGAGCGACAGGCCGCGCTGAGCCAGCACTTCCTTGATCTCGGTGAGCGACTTCTTGCCCAGGTTCGGGGTCTTCAGCAGCTCCACTTCGGTCTTCTGGATCAGATCGCCGATGTAGTAGATGCTTTCAGCCTTCAGGCAGTTGGCCGAACGCACGGTCAGCTCCAGATCGTCGATCGGGCGCAGCAGCACCGGATCCACGCCGTTGTTGGCCGGCTTGGCCGCACCGCGGTCGCGGTGGGTGAAGTCACCGAACACCGACAGCTGGTCGCTGAGGATGTCGGCGGCGGTGCGCACGGCTTCCTCGGCATCGATGGTGCCGTTGGTCTCGATATCGATGACCAGCTTGTCCAGGTCGGTGCGCTGTTCGACACGCGCCGCTTCCACGGCATAGGCGACACGGCGAACCGGCGAGAACGAGGCATCCAGGACCAGGCGGCCGATGGCACGGGTTTCTTCGTCCGGACGACGACGCGCGGCAGCCGGCTGGTAGCCGAAACCACGTTCGATCTTCAGACGCATGTTGATCGCCGTATCCTTGGTCAGGTGGCAGATCACATGGTCGCCGTTCAGGATCTCCACATTGTGGTCGACCTTGATGTCGGCAGCGGTGACAACGCCCGGGCCCTGCTTGGACAGGGACAGAGTGGCGCTGTCGCCGGAGTGCATACGGATGGCCACATCCTTCAGGTTGAGCAGGACTTCGAGCACGTCCTCCTGCAGACCTTCGACCGTGGTGTACTCATGCAACACGCCGTCGATTTCGACTTCCGTGATGGCGAAGCCCGGGATGGACGACAGCAGCACGCGACGCAGGGCGTTGCCCAGCGTATGCCCGTAACCCCGCTCCAAAGGTTCGATAACGACCTTTGCACGGGTGTCGGTAAGGCGTTCGATCTGCGGACCGCGAGGACGCAGAACCTGGTTGGCGGTAACCGTCATGTTGCGGGTTCTCCTAGTGAACCCCCGGCCGTCGCCGGGGGCTCTCCAATGTGAATTACTTCGAATACAGCTCGACGATCAGCGCTTCGTTGATGTCCGCAGGCAGATCCGAACGATCCGGAACAGCCTTGAAGATGCCGGTGAACTTGCCGGAATCCACTTCAACCCACGACGGGCTCAGGTCATGCTGGGCGGCGACGGTCAGGGCTTCCTGGACGCGCAGCTGCTTGGCAGCCTTTTCGGACAGAGCGATGGCGTCGCCAGCCTTGACCTGGTACGAAGCCAGGTTGACCGACTTGCCATTCACGGTGACGCCGCGGTGCGACACCAGCTGACGGGCAGCCGGACGGGTCACGGCGAAGCCCATGCGGTAGACGACGTTGTCCAGGCGGGTTTCCAGCAGCTGCAGCAGGTTCTCGCCGGTGTTGCCCTTCTTGGTCGAGGCCTTCTTGTAGTAGTTGCGGAACTGACGCTCCAGCAGGCCGTAGATACGCTTGACCTTCTGCTTTTCACGCAGCTGGGTGGCGTAGTCGGACAGCTTGCCCTTGCGGGCAGTGGCGCCGTGCTGGCCGGGCTTCTGCTCCAGCTTGCACTTGGAGTCCAGCGCACGCGCCGGGCTCTTCAGGGACAGGTCGGCGCCTTCGCGGCGGGCGAGCTTACAGGTAGGACCGATATAACGAGCCATTTCTTATCGCTCCCTTTAGACGCGACGCTTCTTCGGCGGACGGCACCCGTTGTGCGGGATGGGCGTCACGTCGATGATGTTGGTGATCTTGTAGCCGACGTTGTTCAGCGAACGCACGGCCGACTCACGGCCCGGACCCGGGCCCTTGATGCGGACTTCCAGCGACTTCACGCCGTAGTCCAGCGCAGCACGACCGGCCTTTTCAGCAGCCACCTGGGCAGCGAACGGGGTCGACTTGCGCGAACCGCGGAAGCCAGCGCCACCGGAGGTCGCCCACGACAGAGCGTTGCCCTGGCGGTCGGTGATGGTGACGATGGTGTTGTTGAACGAAGCGTGGACGTGGGCAACGCCGTCGGTGACGACGCGCTTGATCTTCTTCTTGGTCTTAGCAGCGGGCTTAGCCATTTCTCAGTCCCTTACTTCTTGATCGCCTTGCGCGGACCCTTGCGGGTGCGGGCGTTGGTACGGGTGCGCTGGCCACGCAGCGGGAGGCCACGACGGTGACGCAGGCCGCGGTAGCAGCCCAGGTCCATCAGGCGCTTGATCGCGATGCCGATCTCACGGCGCAGATCGCCTTCCACGATGTACTTGCCGACTTCGGCGCGCAGGCGCTCGATTTCCGGCTCCGACAGATCGCGGATCTTGGTGGTGGAAGCAACGCCTGCGACTTCGCAGACCTTCTTCGAACGGGTACGGCCGATGCCGTAAATGCTTTGCAACCCGACCCAGACGTGCTTCTGGGCTGGCAGGTTGACGCCTGCAATACGCGCCATGACGCGGTTCTCCAGCTGAGTGATGGCCGACAGCGCGCCTCGGGCACGCCAATCCGGCAGGATGGATCAAAAAAGTGAACTAGCGATACTAACAAGGTTCCGGTTTACATGGAAGCCCGTGAAACCATTGGTTTCATGAACCCGGCCTGGGGAGTGTGCCCAGGCTCCGGCGCCGGATGGGGTTGGACCTGGGGTTTCCCCCGGGGCCGCCCGCGCTACTCCAGCGCGGGACCACCTCATCACACCCCCACCCGGAACCGCTGCGGGGGCCGCCCTTCGTTTGTGTGGCCGGAGTCCGCGAAGCGGAGGGACCATCACGTCAGGAAGACGAAAGTATAACAGGCCTATCAGCCGCGGGCAAAACCGCCGCGGTTGCCGCCCTTCAGGTTGGCCTTCTTCAGCAGGCTCTCGTACTGGTGGGACATCAGGTGTGCCTGCACCTGGGCGATGAAGTCCATCACCACCACCACCACGATCAGCAGCGACGTGCCACCGAAGTAGAACGAGGCATTCAGCTGCGTGCGCATCAGTTCCGGCAGCAGGCAGACGATCACCAGGTAGGCCGAGCCGGCCGCGGTCAGGCGGGTCAGCACGCCGTCGATGTAGTCGGCGGTGGCCTTGCCCGGACGGATGCCCGGAATCAAAGCGCCCGACTTCTTCAGGTTGTCGGCGGTTTCCTGCGAATTGAACACCAGCGCGGTATAGAAGAACGCGAAACCGGTGATCAGCGCAGCGAACACGATCATGTGCAGCGGCTCGCCCGGGCCCAGGGCATTGGCGACCTTCTGCAGGACCTGGCCGAAGCTGCTCTGGTTGGCAGCCTGGCCGGACCACATGGCCAGGGTGGCCGGGAAGGCCAGCAGGCTCGAGGCGAAGATCGCCGGGATGACGCCGGCCATGTTGAGCTTCAGCGGCAGGAACGAGGTCTGGTTCATGTACGCGTTGCGACCGCCCTGGCGGCGCGCGTAATTGACCGTGATCCGGCGCTGGCCACGCTCCACGAACACCACGAAGAAGGTGAAGGCGAGTACGACGATGGCGATCAGCAGGAGCTGGATGAACTGGATGTTGCCGTCGCGGTAGGCGTCGAAGGTGTGGATGACCGCACCCGGCAGACCGGCGACGATACCGGCGAAGATGATCAGCGACACGCCGTTGCCGATACCGCGTTCGGTGACCTGCTCACCGACCCACATCAGGAACATGGTGCCGGCAGTCAGTGCGACCACCGCGGTGAGCACGAAGCCCATGCCGGGGGCGTACACGACCGGAGCGCCCGACGGCGAAACCTGGCCCTGCAGGGCCAGCGCGATCGAACCGCCCTGCACCACTGCCAGCAGCACGGCGCCGATGCGCGAATACTGGGTGATCTTGCGGCGGCCGGACTCACCTTCCTTCTGCATCGCCTTCAGGGCGGGGAAGATGTGCACGGCCAGCTGCATCACGATCGATGCCGAGATGTACGGCATCACGTTCAGCGCAAAGATGCTGAAACGGTGCAGGGCGCCGCCCGAGAACATGTTGAACATGTCCACGATGCCGCCGCCCTGCTGTTGCATCATGGCAAGCATGGCATCGGGATTGACGCCCGGCACCGGCACGTAGCAGCCGATGCGATAGACGATCAAAGCCCCGACGACGAACAGCAAACGTTGGCGAAGTTCAGTGAACTTGCCCATTCCGCCCGCGAGGTTACCGATGCCAGCTTGCGCCATGATTTTCTTACTCCGTTACGCTGCCGCCGGCAGCTTCGATCGCAGCCTTGGCACCAGCCGTGGCAGCAATACCCTTCAGGGTGAACGCCTTGGTCACTTCGCCCTTGACGACGACCTTGGCCTTCTTGGCAGTGCTCGGGACCAGCTTGGCAGCACGCAGGGCGGCGAAGTCGATCTCACCGGCCGGCAGCTTGTCCAGCGCGTACAGCAGCACTTCAGCGGTGTCCTTGGCGATCGGCGAACGGAAGCCGATCTTCGGCAGACGACGCTGCATGGGGGTCTGGCCGCCTTCGAAGCCAGCCTTGATCTTGCCGCCACCCTTGCGGGCGAACGAACCCTTGTGGCCGCGGCCGGCAGTCTTGCCCAGGCCCGAGCCGATACCGCGGCCGACGCGGGTGCGCTCGGTGCGGGCGCCCGGTGCCGGGCTCAGTTCATTGAGACGCAGAGTCATGGTCGATTACTCCTCAACCTGGACGAGGTACTGAACCTTGTTGATCAGGCCGCGCACCTGCGGGCTGTCCTTCAGTTCACGCACATCGTTGAGCTTGTTCAGGCCCAGGGCACGCACCGACAGGCGGTGACGCGACTGGGTGCCACGCAGGCCACGCACCAGGCGGACCTTCACAGTCTTGTTGGACTCATTAGCCATGGTTGAGTTCCTCCACCTTCTTGCCGCGCTTGGCCGCGATGCGGGCCGGCGACTGCGCAGCAGTCAGGCCCTTCACGGTGGCGCGCACCAGATTGATCGGGTTGCGCGAACCGGTGGCCTTGGCCAGCACGTTCTTCACGCCAA
Organism: Stenotrophomonas sp. YJH_SMC_32; assembly: GCF_059369975.1. Lineage (NCBI taxonomy): Bacteria > Pseudomonadati > Pseudomonadota > Gammaproteobacteria > Lysobacterales > Lysobacteraceae > Stenotrophomonas > Stenotrophomonas sp. YJH_SMC_32. Next base: position 375,720 of record NZ_JCAFTE010000003.1, read on the forward strand.
CGGCTTCCAGCACGGCGCGCATCGCACCGCCGGCGATGACGCCAGTACCTTCCGAAGCCGGCTGCATGAACACGCGGGCTGCGCCGTGACCATCCTTGATGGTGTGCCACAGGGTGCCGTTGTTCAGGTCAACGCTGACCAGGTTCTTGCGGGCCTGTTCCATCGACTTCTGGATGGCGACCGGCACTTCGCGGGCCTTGCCATAACCGAAACCGACCTTGCCTTCGCCGTCGCCGACCACGGTCAGGGCGGTGAAGGTGAACTGGCGGCCACCCTTGACGGTCTTGCTGACGCGGTTGACCGCGACCAGCTTTTCGATCATGCCGTCGTCGATCTTCTCTTCGCGGTTACGGTCGCGATCGCGACCCCGCTGCTGACGCTCTTCTGCCATGTTGATTCCTTGGTTGTTTGGGTATGTACGGCTCGAGGCCGCTTATGGTTGTGGAGTGACGCGTTGTTCCGGTGGACCGCTGCAGAAGAGCGGCGCCGTCCAGCCTCACTCAGGCTGGCGAGCAGGCAGGCAGGAGGCCATCGGCCCCCTGCCCTTGTCCCTTAGAACTGCAGGCCGGCTTCGCGGGCGGCTTCTGCCAGGGCCTTGATGCGGCCGTGGTAGCGGTAGCCCGAACGATCGAAGGCAACCTTCTCGATGCCGGCGGCCTTGGCGCGCTCGGCAACGATGCGGCCGACCTTGGCAGCGGCATCGGCGTTCTTGCCGTTCTTCAGGCCTTCCTTGACGTCGGTCTGGGTGGTGTTGGCGGCAGCCAGCACCTTCGAACCGTCAGCGGTGAAGACCTGGGCGTACAGGTGCTGGCCGGTGCGCAGCACCGACAGGCGGGCGACGCCGAGCTCACGGATGTGGGCACGGGTCGACTTGGCGCGACGCAGGCGGGCGATGTTCTTGTTCATGATGTGTTTTCCTTGAAAGCGGAAGCGCCTAATTAGGCCTTCTTGGCTTCCTTACGGATGATGACTTCGTCGGAGTACTTCACGCCCTTGCCCTTGTACGGCTCCGGCTTGCGGAACGCACGGATCTTGGCGGCGACTTCACCGACGACCTGCTTGTCAGCGCCCTGGACCAGGATCTCGGTCTGGGTCGGGGTGGAAATGGTGATGCCTTCCGGCGCCACGAACACGACCGGATGCGAGAAACCGAGCGACAGGCTCAGATCCTTGCCCTGCATGGCAGCACGGTAACCCACGCCGACCAGCTCCAGCTTGCGCTCGAAGCCTTCGGACACGCCCTTGACCATGTTGGCCAGGATCGCGCGCACGGTACCGGTCAGCGCGACCAGGTCGGCGCTCTCGGTGCTCAGGGTGGCAACGCCGCTGTCGACGTTGATGGCAATACCGGCCGGCTTGACCAGCGACAGGGTGCCCTTCGGGCCCTTGACGGTGACGCTTTCCGACTGGACGTTCAGTTCGACCTTACCCAGGGTGACGGGCTTCTTGGCTACGCGGGACATAGTTCTACTCCTTTCGCCTTAGGCCACGAAGCACAGGACTTCGCCGCCGACGCCCAGCTGGCGCGCCTGCGCATCAGTCATGATGCCCTTGGAGGTGGAAATGATGGAGATGCCCAGGCCATTCATGACCTTCGGCAGCTCGCTCTTGCCGCGGTACTGGCGCAGGCCCGAACGCGAGAAGCGCTTCAGGGTCGCGATGACCGGCTTGCCTTCGAAATACTTCAGCACGATTTCCAGCTCGGCCTTGTTGTTTTCCAGCTGGGTCACGCGCAGGTCGGTGATGTAACCCTCGTCCTTCAGGACCTGGGCGATCGCAACCTTGATCTTGGACGACGGGGCTTTCACCGTCTGCTTGCCAACCGCAGCCGCATTCTTGATGCGGACCAGCAGGTCGGCGATGGGATCAGTCATGCTCATATGAGTACCTTTGAGTGCACCGATATCCGCTTTCGCGAAAATCTGTTGTCTCCTGGAAACGGGCCAGGTCCCTTGATGCAGCGGGCCGGGGCCCACTCCTACAACCCCGTTTGCGCAGGGCAAGACGCGGGAGTATACGCCAAAAGAGCCCGACTTGCGCCGGGCTCTTCGGTTTTTTTCGCAGAAAGGAAGCTGAACGCCTCCCTCCCCGGTTCAGAAGCCCCCGAGGGGGCTCCTGATCGCAGGGCCGGCTGGAATTACCAGCTGGCCTTGCGCAGGCCCGGGACGTCGCCACGCATGGTGGCTTCGCGCAGCTTGTTGCGGCCGAGGCCGAACTTGCTGTACACGCCACGCGGACGACCCGACAGCTCGCAACGGTTGCGCTGGCGGCTCGGCGACGAATCGCGCGGCAGCTTGGCCAGCTTGGTTGCGGCGTCGATCTTCTCTTCGTAGGTCGCGTCCACGGAGGACACGATCTTCTTCAGAGCCGCACGCTTCTCAGCGTACTTCTTGGCCAGCTTTTCCCGCTTGATGTCGCGGTTGACCATGGAGGTCTTTGCCATTTCGGTTTCCTCGACAGATCAGTTACGGAACGGGAACTTGAACGCTGCCAGCAGCGCCTTCGCTTCCGCGTCGGTCTTCGCAGTGGTGGTGATGGCGATATCCATACCGCGGATCGCGTCGACGGCGTCGAAGTCGATTTCCGGGAAGATGATCTGTTCCTTCACACCCATGTTGAAGTTGCCGCGGCCGTCGAAGGAACGACCGGAAACACCACGGAAGTCGCGCACGCGCGGCAGCGAGATGTTGATCAGGCGGTCCAGGAACTCGTACATCTTGTGGCGACGCAGCGTGGTCTTGCAGCCGATCGGCCAACCATCACGGATCTTGAACGACGCAACCGAGATACGCGACTTGGTGACAACCGGCTTCTGGCCGGAAATCTTGGTCATGTCCGCGACGGCGTTTTCCAGGATCTTCTTGTTGGTGGCAGCCTCGCCGACACCCATGTTCAGGGTGACCTTGACGAGCTTCGGTACTTCCATCGGATTGGTGTAGCCGAACTGCTTCATCAGCGCCGGCACCACTTCTTCCTTGTAGATCTTTTCGAGACGGGAAGTCATCTTCACATTCCTCAGGCGTCGAGCGCCTCACCGCTGGAGCGGAACACACGCAGTTTGCGTCCATCCTCCAGCACCTTGAAGCCAACGCGTTCGCCCTTGCCCGAAGCCGGGTTCAGCACGTTCACGTTGGAGATATGGATCGAAGCTTCGCGCTCGACCACGCCGCCGGCAACACCTGCCTGCGGGTTCGGCTTGGTGTGGCGCTTGACGATGTTCACGTTGGCGACGACCACGCGGTCGCCGTCGACGCGGACGACTTCGCCCTGCTTGCCCTTGTCCTTGCCAGCGTTGACGACAACCTGGTCGCCCTTCTTGATACGGTTAGCCATGATTATCTCCTGTCGCTCACAGCACTTCGGGAGCGAGCGAGACGATCTTCATGAACTTCTCCGAACGAAGTTCACGGGTCACCGGCCCGAAGATACGGGTACCGATCGGCTCCTGCTTGTTGTTCAGCAGGACGGCAGCGTTGCCGTCGAAGCGGATCAGCGAACCGTCGGCGCGACGCACACCCTTGCGGGTACGCACCACGACGGCGTCATACACTTCACCCTTCTTGACCTTGCCGCGCGGAATCGCATCCTTCACGGTGACCTTGATGATGTCGCCGATACCGGCGTAACGGCGCTTGGAACCACCCAGCACCTTGAAGCACATCACCTGCTTGGCACCCGAATTGTCCGCGACGTCAAGGTAGCTCTGCATCTGGATCATGATTCAGACTCCTTATTCAGCCGCACGCGTGATGACTTCCACCACGCGCCAGTTCTTGGTCTTGGACATCGGAGCAATCTCGGTCACGCGGACGACGTCGCCTTCCTTGCAGGCGTTGTCGGCATCGTGGGCGTGCAGCTTGGTCGAGCGCTTGATGTACTTGCCGTACAGCGCGTGCTTGACCTGACGCTCAACCAGGACGGTAACCGTCTTGTCCATCTTGTTGCTGACGACACGGCCTTCGACCGTGCGCAGCGTCTTCTTTTCAGTATTGTCGCTCATAGCGGCCATCCTTACTTCGTGCTGCCGAGCAGGGTCTTGACGCGAGCAATCTCGCGACGGACCCGGCGAATGTCGTGGGTCTTCGGCAGCTGGCCGGTGACCTGCTGCATACGGACAGAGAACTGTTCCTTACGCAGGTCGATCAGGTGGGCCTTGAGTTCGTCAGCCGACTTTTCACGGAGAGTTTTGATATCCATCAGCGCACCGTACGGGTCACGAAAGTGGTGGTGACCGAGAGCTTGGCGGCGGCCAGGCGGAACGCCTCGCGAGCCACTTCCTCGGAAACACCCTCGATTTCATAGATCATGCGGCCGGGCTGGATCTGGGCCACCCAGTATTCCACGTTACCCTTACCCGAACCCATTCGGACTTCGATGGGCTTCTTGGTGATGGGCTTGTCGGGGAACACGCGGATCCACATCTTGCCGCCGCGCTTGACGTAGCGGCTGATCGAGCGGCGGGCCGCTTCGATCTGGCGCGCGGTCAGCTGACCGTGTGCGGTTGCCTTCAGGCCGTATTCGCCGAAGCTGACAGCGTTGGCGCTCCAGCTCAGGCCATCGTTACGGCCCTTGTGTACCTTGCGGTACTTGGTTCGCTTGGGTTGCAACATTGTCGTTACCTCGCTTCACGGGCCGGGCGCTGACGGTCACCGCGGTCGCCGCGATCGTGACGATCGTTGCGCGACGGGGTGTCGTCCTGCTTTTCCTGGCCAACCTGGGAGAAATCGAAGACCTCGCCCTTGTAGATCCAGACCTTGATGCCGATGATGCCGTAGGTCGTCTTGGCTTCAGCGAAGCCATAGTCGATGTCGGCACGCAGGGTGTGCAGCGGCACGCGGCCTTCGCGGTACCACTCCGAACGGGCGATTTCTGCACCGTTGAGGCGGCCACCGACGTTGACCTTGATGCCCAGGGCACCCAGGCGCATCGCGTTGCCGACCGAGCGCTTCATTGCACGGCGGAACATGATGCGACGCTCCAGCTGCTGGGCGATCGACTCGGCAACGAGCTGCGCGTCCAGTTCCGGCTTGCGCACTTCGGTGACGTTGATGTGCGCCGGGACGCCCATCATCTCGCTCACTTCCTTGCGCAGCTTCTCGATGTCCTCACCGCGCTTGCCGATCACCACGCCCGGACGGGCGGTGTGGATCGTCACGCGAGCGGTCTTGGCCGGACGCTCGATCAGGATCTTGCTGATGCCGGCCTGAGCCAGCTTCTTGCGCAGCATGTCGCGCACTTTCAGGTCGGCTGCCAGGTAACCGGCGAACTCGGCCTTGTTGGCGTACCACTTGGAGTTCCAGTCCTTGGAAATGCCGAGGCGGATACCAATCGGATGAACTTTATGACCCATGGTCTTTTCCTTATCCGCTTACTTGGCGGCGCCCACAACCACAGTGATGTGGCTGGTGCGCTTGAGGATGCGGGTACCGCGGCCTTTCGCCCGCGCCATGAAACGCTTCAGGGTCGGACCTTCATCAACCATGATGGTCTGAACCTTCAGCTCGTCGACGTCGGCGCCCTGGTTGTTCTCGGCGTTGGCAATTGCCGACTCCACCACCTTCTTGATCAGGTGGGCAGCCTTCTTGTCCGAGAACTTCAGCAGGTTGACCGCACGTTCGGCCGGCAGACCGCGCACCTGGTCAGCGACCAGACGAGCCTTCTGCGGGGAGATGCGCGCAGTGCGCAGGATGGCTTTCGCTTCCATTGTCATCTCTCCTTACTTGCCCGACTTCTTGTCACCACCGTGACCCTTGAAGGTCCGGGTGATGGCAAATTCGCCGAGCTTGTGGCCGACCATGTTCTCGTTGACGAGAACCGGGATGTGGTTCTTGCCGTTATGCACGGCAATGGTGATGCCTACCATGTCAGGCAGGATCATCGAACGGCGCGACCAGGTCTTGATCGGCTTCTTGCTGCCCGCAGCGGCCTCCACCTTCTTGACGAGGTGGTGATCGACGAACGGGCCCTTCTTGAGTGAACGTGCCATGGTCGATTAGCCCCTACGATCGCGGACGATGAACTGCTGAGTGCGCTTGTTATGGCGCGTCTTGTAACCCTTGGTCGGGACACCCCACGGGGTGACCGGATGCGGGTTACCCTGGCCGGCCTTGGCCTCACCACCACCGTGCGGGTGGTCAACCGGGTTCATGGCAGCACCACGAACGGTCGGGCGAACGCCGCGCCAACGCTTGGCACCGGCCTTGCCCAGCTTTTCCAGGCTGTGCTCGTCGTTGCCGACTTCGCCGATGGTGGCGCAGCACTCGACCGGAACCTTGCGCATTTCACCCGAGCGCAGGCGCAGGGTGGCGTAGATGCCTTCACGAGCCACCAGCTGCACGGCCGCACCAGCGGCGCGAGCGATCTGAGCGCCCTTGCCCGGCTTCAGTTCGATGCAGTGGATGGTGGTACCGACCGGGATGTTGCGCAGCGGCAGGGTGTTGCCGGCCTTGATCGGGGCGTCCGAACCAGCGATCACCTGATCACCAGCCTTCAGGCCCTTCGGGGCGATGATGTAGCGACGCTCACCGTCGACGTAGCACAGCAGAGCGATGTGGGCGGTGCGGTTCGGATCGTATTCGATGCGTTCCACGCGCGCCGGGATGCCCAGCTTGTTGCGCTTGAAGTCGATGATGCGGTAGTGCTGCTTGGCACCACCACCGACGTGACGCACGGTGATGCGACCGTGGTGGTTACGACCACCCGAGCGGCTCTGCGACTCGACCAGCGCGGCGTGCGGAGCACCCTTGTGCAGGTCGGGGGTGACCACGCGCACGGCCGAACGGCGGCCGGGGGAGGTGGGCTTGAATTTCATCAATGGCATGGGATGTACCTCAGGCCTTGGCCGTTACATCGATCGACTGGCCGTCGGCCAGGCGAACGTACGCCTTGCGCCAATCGCCGCGGCGGCCAGCACGGTTACGGAAGGACTTGTTCTTGCCCTTGACGTTGACCACGTTGACGGCTTCGACCTTGACGTCGAACAGCTGCTCAACCGCGGCCTTTACATCGGCCTTGGTGGCTTCGTTCGAAACTTCGAAGACATACTGATTGGAGAGTTCCTGCAGGCGCGCGGTCTTTTCCGAGACACGCGGGGCACGCAGCACGCTGAAGATTTTTTCGTTGCTGTTCATGCCAGCCACTCCTCGACCTTCTTGACCGCGTCAGCGGTGATGACGACCGTGTCGGCACCCACCAGCGAGACCGGGTCCAGACCCTGCACGTCACGCACCTGCACGTACGGCAGATTGCGGGCGGACAGGTACAGGTGCTCGGACGCTTCCTCGGTGACGATCAGCGGGCGCTTGCCCACTTCCAGGCCGGCCAGCTTGGCGATCAGACCCTTCGTGCTGGTGGCTTCGACGTCGAAGGCCTCCACGATGGTCAGACGGCCCTGACGGTTCAGCTCGGACAGGATCGCGCACATGGCGGCACGGTACTGCTTGCGATTGACCTTCTGCTCGAAGCTGCGCGGCTTGGCCGCGAAGGTGACACCGCCGCCGACGAAGATCGGAGCCGTCAGTGCGCCATGACGCGCGCCGCCGCCCTTCTGCTTCTTCGACTTCTTGGTGGTACCAGCCACTTCGGAGCGAGTCTTCTGTGCCTTGGTGCCGGCGCGACCGGCGTTGCGGTAAGCAACGACGACCTGGTGGACCAGATCTTCGCTGAAATCGCGACCGAACACGGCTTCGGAGACCGAGACCTTGTTGTTGCTACCCGTGATAACGAGTTCCATCGTCATCTCTCCTTATGCCTTGCTCGCCGGACGGACGATCACATCGCCACCCGCCGCGCCCGGAACGGCGCCGCGAACCGCGATCAGACCGCGCTCGACGTCGACCTTGACCACTTCCAGGTTCTGGGTGCTCTGCTGCACCGCGCCCATGTGGCCCGACATCTTCTTGCCCGGGAAAACGCGACCCGGGGTCTGGCGCTGACCCAGCGAACCCGGCGCGCGATGCGACAGCGAGTTACCGTGGGTTGCATCGCCCATACGGAAGTTGTGGCGCTTGATGGTGCCCTGGAAGCCCTTACCCTTGGTGACACCCTGGACGTCGACGATCTGGCCGACTTCGAAGATGTCCGCCTTGACTTCGCCGCCAACGGCGAAATCGCCGAGCTGCGCGTCTTCAACGCGGAATTCCCACAGGCCACGACCCGCTTCCACCTTCGCCTTGGCGAAGTGGCCGGCTTCCGGCTTGTTGACCAGGGCAGCGCGACGCGCGCCGACGGTCACCTGCACGGCGCTGTAGCCGTCGGTTTCGACGGTCTTGATCTGCGCGATGCGGTTCGGGGTTGCTTCGATCAGGGTCACCGGGATGGAGCGGCCATCTTCAGTGAACACGCGGCTCATGCCGGCCTTGCGGCCCACGAAGCCCAACGAATACTTCTTCGTCATGGTCGTAGTCCTCAGGTCAGCTTGATCTGAACGTCGACGCCGGCAGCCAGTTCGAGCTTCATCAGCGCGTCCACGGTCTTGTCATTCGGGTCAACGATATCGAGCACGCGCTTGTGCGTGCGGGTCTCGTACTGGTCACGCGCGTCCTTGTCGACGTGCGGGGAAACGAGAACGGTGTAACGCTCGATCTTGGTCGGCAGCGGGATCGGGCCACGCACTTGCGCGCCGGTCCGCTTTGCCGTTTCAACGATCTCGCTGGCCGAACGGTCGATCAGACGATGATCGAACGCTTTCAGCCGGATCCGGATCTTTTGGTCCGCCATGGCGGTAGGTTCCTTCGTTAAAAGAGCGACAGACAAAGCCTCTGGGTTGCTTTGTCCCATGAAATTCCTGAATACGGACGGCCCGCAGTCCTGCAGGCCGCCAAGGTCAATCCATGGACCTCAAAAACGTAGGCAGACCAGTTACCCGGCCTGCCCAGACGTAGAAGCATAATGGCACACAAGGCAGCTGTCAACAGTCGCCTGTTGACGCCGCCTGAATGGCATTGACCCTTCCTGGTCCGGGGAACACAAGGCACATCCTGTGCCTGCTTTCCCATTTGATACGCCCCGATGCCCTACCCAGGCAACATCGGGGCGCTGATACTACCAGATTACTCGATGATCTTCGAGACCACGCCGGCGCCGACGGTACGGCCGCCTTCGCGGATGGCGAAGCGCAGACCTTCGTCCATGGCCACCGGGTTGATCAGGGTGACTTCCATCTTGACGTTGTCACCCGGCATCACCATTTC